>CAJJSS010000006.1:0-75957 GCA_905194545.1 Coriobacteriaceae bacterium
CCACCGAGGCGATGCCGACGCCGGTGTTGCCGCTCGTGGGCTCGATGATGGTGTAGTCGCCGCCACGCACGAGCTTGCCTGCCTTCTCGGCCTCGTCAATCATGTTCTTGGCGACGCGGTCTTTAACGGATCCGGCGGGGTTGAAGTATTCCAGCTTGACGAGCACGCGGGCCTTGAGGTCCTCATCGGCCTCAAAGTGAGTGAGCTCCAGAAGCGGAGTGTGGCCGATAAGCTGATCGATGGATGTGTACACATTGCTCATGGTGAACCTCCAAAGTGTTCAAATGACTGGATACCGTGTGGTTTTACGGTGTGTGTAGCAACGAAACCCACAAACCTTATGGGTTGTTCGTTTTGCTGTTGGCAAGCATAGTAGGCACTAAAGCCTAGTAATGCAATAGGAAATAGAAGATTATTACGAGTCGATTAACCATCTTGACGGGAATAGGTATTTTCAAAACCAATATTTCGGCTAGAATTTCTACGAATTAAAAGACCGAAAGGCAGCAATATATATGTTGGTTTCCACAAAGGGCAGATATGCCCTGCGCGTTATGGTCGACCTGGCCGAGCGCCAGGCGGCAGGCCGCATTCCCCTCAAAGAGATCGCCGCGCGTCAGGGGATTTCGGAGAAGTATCTGGAGAACATTTTGGCCACACTCGTGCGCGCCAATATGCTCTCGGGCATGCGCGGCAAGGGCGGTGGTTACGTGCTCACGCGCCCGCCCGAGCAGTACACGGTGGGCGAGATTCTGCGCCTGACCGAGGGTAGTCTGGCACCGGTCGCCTGCCTGGATGGCGACTGCAAGGGTTGTTCGCGCTCTGACGAGTGTCCCACACTCGATGTGTGGAAGAACCTGGACAAGCTCATCAACGACTACCTCGATGGCGTGACGCTCGATACGCTCGTCGCCCCCAGCGAGGGCTACGACTACGTCATCTAGCCCCACCTGCTATTGGGGGACGGGGTAGAAATGGTAGATTTTCCTGCCCTCTGAGGCTCGACAAATGGCAAGGCCGCCCATCGTTGCGATGGACGGCCTTCGTTTTGGCGTGTTGTGGCGGTCCGTATCCGGTCGCTTTAGTTCCGGGCGATGCTGTCGAGAATGCTGCGCATGATGGATACCAGGATGCTGCCCATAAACGCCGATCCAAAGCTGGCGATGGAGATACCCGCGCCCAGCAGATTGACCGACAGGTAGCTGGCCAGCTCGAGCATAAAGCTGTTGACCACAAGCTGAAAAATACCAAGCGTGATAATAGTGAGTGGCAGCGAGATGACCGTCAGGAACGGCTTAACGAGCGAGTCGACGATGTTGAGGAACAGTCCCACGAAGGCAAAGCAGACCCAGGCGTCGGCCATGCCGAAGGGCTGAATGCCGGGGACGAGAAACGTTGCGATCGCGATGGCGATTGAGGTCAAAAGCCAGTTGAGCATAAAGCGCATGGTGTGAATCCTTTCTTGCGCATGGCGTGGTGAGGGAGCGTGAGAGGCACATGCCTTTGCAACTCGGACAGATGCTCGGGCACGGCTCTGTTTGGCCGCCCATTGTCTCAAATATTCGTGGAGCTTACGTGCGCATTCGGTTTCAAAACGGCGTTCGTCCTGAAAAACGCGCCGCTGGCAGAGAGTCTTGTCGCTTTAGTTTGGTGGTGTGCTACACTGCTACGGGCAAAAGCCACGGGCGTTGCCCTATTGCATAGAACGGGCGAACGATGCCCGATGTCAGTATCAACTTCGATGCCTTATGGCGGGTTTGGCGGTGATCGATGAATATCGAGAACATGTTTGACAAGCCTGATGTCAAGCAGCTGGTCCACGCATTTAGTCTTTTGGATGACGAGAAGGATATCCAGGCGTTTTTGACCGATATCTGCACGCCGCGCGAGATCTGCGATCTTTCGCAACGTCTGCAGGTTGCGCGTTATCTGGATGAGGGCGAGCCTTATGTTGAGGTTCAGGCCCGCACCGGCGCTTCGTCCACTACGGTGAGCCGCGTGTCCAAGGCACTCAACGGCGAGTACGGCGGCTATCGCAAGATCCTCATCAAGCTGGAGGATGGCGAGTAGGCCAGCGGTAAAAACGAATTGCGCAGAACCGTCCCTTCGGGGGCGGTTTTTTGATCCTTTGGGGACGGAGGAAAACGGATCACTGGGTTAGACTGACCTCCTCGGTGATCCATTTTCCTCCGTCTCCAAGGGGTCAAATCTGTTGGCGTGGGGCAAATCTGTCCGCGCGGGCGGGTAGGATGAAAGCATTGAATATTGCGAACGGTTTGAGTGGAGGACCATGCCTGTTCGAATCTATACCACCAACGCCGGCGCGGATTTGAGCGATGCCGAGGCGGCGCTGCTTGCCGACCTTATTGCCCGCCACGGGCGTGCCGTGCTGCTGGCGCCAACGTTTGCCGAGCTCGACCTGTGCCGTCATGATGCGGCGGAAGCCGGCGTTTCGCTGGGTATTGACTACAAGACGCCTACATCGTGGCTTCGCTCGCTTTGGGAGCTTTTGGGCGACGGGCGCGGTTTCGTCGACAACCTGCAGCGCCAGATGCTGTTTTCGGACATGGTAGCGCGTCTCGACGACGCCGACCTGCAGCCGCTTTCGCGCAGCCAGGGCACGGTGCGTATGCTCGCGCGTATGGCTCGCGATGTGCTGCCGGGTGTGGCAGGGACAGGTGCCGAGCGTTGCTGCGACAACGTTTGCAAGCCCAAGCCCAAAAGCGACGCCGAGGCTCGCGTGTTTGAACTTTTGTGCGCCTATGCGCGCGGTTTGGACCGTCGAGATATGGTCGAGCCCTGCGAGGCGGCTGACATTATGGCCGGCGCTTTGGCCGACAACCTGCCGGGGTGCGCCCGCGCCGTTTGCGTGCGCGGCGTCACGTCATTTACGTATAGCCTGCTCGAGCTGCTGTCCGCCGTGGCAAACAACGGGGGAGAGGTTGTCGTGCTGCTTGCCCGCGAGCAAGCGGCGATGCGCGAGGAGCTTGCCGCGGCATTTGATGTCCGCGGTGTGCTGTTTGAGATCGCGCCGCTGGGGGAGGGCGCCGCCGCGCCCCAGACTGCCTCCAAGTCCGCTGCTCAGCCTGCCTTTATTGAGGTCGCCGGCCCCCATGCCCGTGCCCATGCTTATGCGGACGTCATCGATAAGTTGGTGAAAGCGCACAAGGAGTCCAAGGACGATAAAGTTGCTGCAACACCCGCCGACCCCGTACGCGTGCTCGTTGTTTCTGCCCGGGCACCCCAGCTGTTCGGCGAGCTTGCCGCTCGTTTGGCGGCGTGCCACGTTGCTGCCGAGACGGCCGAGTTCACGGCGTTTTCCCAATCCATTGCGGGCAGGCAGTTCACGGCGCTCGCCAACCTGATCGAGCGTATGAAGGCCGCCGACGAAGGGGCAGCTTCTAAGACTGAGTGGTGGCCCGCTCCGGAGCTTACCGACTGGATTTACAGCCCGCTTTCGGGTGCCGACGCCGCCAGCGCGCGCACGTTCGATAAGAATATGCGTCTTTCGCGCAGCAAGACTACCGCGGGCGTTAAGAGCCTGCTGCAGAGCGTCCAAGGCCAGGTGAGGGGCGCGCGCAAGGCGGCGAGCGACGAGAACTGGTTTAAGAACGTGCCGTGTGTGGTTTCGGACGTGTTCCAGGCGCTATGGCGTGACAAGCCCGTGACGGCGCTCAAGGCCATGCTTGCCGTTGCCGAGGCGTTGCCCGATCGCTCGCTGGGCAGCTTGGATGGCCAAGCCCGTCGCCAGGCTGAGGTGGCCCTGCTGCGCCACGTCATCGACATCCTTATGAATGGCGCCCGCGCGCTCGACGTGTCGCAGGCCGCGACCGTGCCCGTGCTCGATGGCATTCGCACCAAGGTGGACAAGCGTAGCACCGCCTACGATTACGAGACCTACGAGGTTGACCGTGCGCCACGTGCTCAGGTTCGTTTTGCTTCGCTTGCCGATGCGGCGGCTCTGCGCCCCGGCAGCTACGATGCCGTGCTGTTTGCCGATGTCGATCTGGACAGCTATCCGCTCTCACACGAGGAGGGACCGCTGGCCACGCTGACGGCGAGCCTTGGTCGCGAGGGCGTGACGCTTGAGCCCGCGGCCTTGCTGCGCGTGCGCTTTGGCCACGCGATGCAGGCGACACGCGGCCCGGTTGCGCTTGCGCGCGTGACGCACGATCGCCAGGCGCGCGAGTGCTATCCGGCTGCCGTGTGGACCGAGTTGCGGGCGCATGCCGAGGCCGCTGAAGCTGCTAAGGCCGCTGACGCCGACAAGGCCGCTGACGCTGCTGAGGCCGCTGGCGCCGACAAGGCGAAGTGCGTGGGTGAGGGCGATATCGTAAGGGACTTCGATCCCGCGGCAGGCGAAGGTCTCAAGCGCGAGCGCGTGACCTGTGAAGCCCCTCAGCATCTGAGTGCCGAGGCCGTGCCG
This sequence comes from Coriobacteriaceae bacterium, assembly GCA_905194545.1. Lineage (GTDB taxonomy): Bacteria > Actinomycetota > Coriobacteriia > Coriobacteriales > Coriobacteriaceae > Collinsella. Next base: position 4,427 of record CAJJSS010000006.1, read on the forward strand.
TATTTGGTCCTGCGCCGCCGCGATGGCGAGGGCGAGGACGCGCCGCTCGTGCCGCGACTGACGTCCGCCTCGCAGATCGAGGCCTATTCCACCTGCCCGCTGTGCTGGTTCGTGTCGTATCGCGTCAAGCCCCAGTCCATCGATGCGGGCTTTGGCAACATGGAGAAGGGCAACTTTGTCCATGACGTGCTGGAGCACTTGCATGCGCGTCTTCCGCAGGAGGGCATGGAGCGCGTGACGCCCATGAATCTGCCGCGCGCGCAGGAACTGCTGCGCGAGGTCTTTGACGAGACCTTGGCCGAGCATGCCGGCAAGCGCGGTACCGAGGGTCCGCTGGTGCCGCTCTCCCCGGTGGAGGAGCGCCAGGTGGCCGAGATTCTGCCGCAGCTGGAGGGAGTACTTACCTATGAAGCCGAGGCGCTGACCCCCTTTGTCCCGCGCTACCTTGAGTTCGCCTTCAACGAGCTCCGGGTCGAGTATGCTGGTTGGCCGCTTGGCGGGCGCATCGACCGCGTGGACGTGGACGCCGAGAGTCGCGCCGTCGTAATCGACTACAAGCATCGTTCGGGTGTCGAGGAGTTTAAGCTCGCCGACCCCACGGTGCGCGACGAGGAGTCGGGCGAGGCCCCCATCGACGACCCGCGCTGGCTACCGCCCCATACTCAGACGCTTATCTATGCGCAGGCCATGCGCCGGGCGCTGGGCCTAGATACCCGTGCTGCGCTCTATTTTTCGACCAAGGGCGGCAAGCCCGCGCTGCGCGGCGCGGCGAGTGCCGAGTTGCTCGAGGAAGATCGCGGCGACGGTCGCATCCCGGGCCTCAAGAAGGGCTTTCCGGGCGAGGGCGGCAACATGGACTTCGATGCGCTGCTCGACCGCGTGGAGACCGGCATTGCCGAGCGCCTGCGCGAGCTCGAGGCGGGCGACGTCGCCGCTGTCGATTCGACGTCGGCGCAGGCCGCGCATGCGCGCTGCTCGTATAACCACCAAGGAACGTTTGTAAGGAGGGACGTGTAGACCATGGATCTTTCGACTTTGATGCCGCAACAGCTGCAGGTCGTCAAAACGCTCGACCGCCCGCTGTTTGTCTCGGCGGGTGCCGGCTCGGGCAAGACCTTTACCCTCACGCGCCGCATCGTCTACGCACTCTCGCCCGAATCCGGTCCGTTTGTCGAGCATCTGGACCAGGTGCTCGCCATTACCTTTACCAAAGACGCCGCGGCCGAGATTCGCGACCGCGTGCGCCGCGCGCTTATCGAAGAGGGCATGGACGAAGAGGCCCTGACGGTCGACGACGCTTGGATCTCGACCATCCACGGCATGTGCGCGCGTATCCTGCGCGCGCACGCGCTGGAGCTGGGCATCGATCCCGAATTCACGGTGCTCACCGATACCGATGAGCTTATGGATCAGGCTGTCGAGCATGTGCTGGGGCGCGCGACGGCGCCCGATGCCGCGCCCGAGCTCGCCGCTTCGCTTAAGGCCCTCTACGCTTGGTATCCCATGGCGGGCGAGGGCGGGCCGTTTGGCGCCGGTACCACCATCAAAGGCCTGGTGCGCGACCTGTTGGAGCTATCGAGCCAGCTTCCGGGCGGCATGGACGATGTGCGCGTGGCGCGTGGCCAGGCCGACGCCTCGGCGCTTGCCGATGCCTATCGTGCGGCGCTGGGCGCAAGCAAGGCCACGACCGAGAAAGCGCAGGTAGCACTCGACGCCATCGACGCGTTTGAGGCGAGCGGCAAAACCATGGAGGATGCGGCGCGACTCATGATGTCGTGCAGCATGCCTCGGGCGAGTAAGGCGTTTCCTAAGGAGCAGGTGGAGCTACTCAAGGCCGAGGCGGCTGATGCGTTTATCAATATCGTGCTTGCCTGCGGCGGTCCGGCGGTCGATGCGCTGGTGGGGCTTGCCCGTGCTGTGGAGGCGGAGTACCGCGCGCTCAAGGCCGGCCAGTCCGCGCTCGACAATAACGATCTGTTGCGTATGGCATACGAGGCGCTTCGCGACTATCCTGCCATCCGAGCTGCCTATGAGGGCCGCTTTAAGATGGTCATGATCGATGAGTTCCAGGATACCGATCAGATGCAGGTCGATTTGATTCGCTATCTGACGGGCGAGGGGGAGCGCGCGCTGTGCACCGTGGGCGATGCGCAGCAGTCGATCTACCGCTTCCGCGGTGCCGAGGTCGAGGTGTTCCGTCGCCAGGAGCGCAAGGTGGGCTCCTCTGCTGCGCCCGAGACGGCTGTCGCATCCGATGCCCCCGCCGGCGAGCTCGTCAAGCTTGTACGCAACTTCCGCAGCCACGACGAGGTGTTGCGCTACGTAGCGCGCGTCTTTGACGGCGACACCGGTGGTTTGATGCAGGGGTTCTTGGATCTTGAACCGAGCGACAAACGTAAGGACAAGCTCAAGGCAAAGGCGTCGCGCCGCCAGGCGGTCTTCGTTGCCGGTGGCAGCACGCAGGAGCGAACGCAGGCGAAAGCTCGTGCGATTGCCGAGCGTTTCCGCGCGCTTGCCGATAAAAAACAGCCCCAGGGCAGCATGGTCCTGCTGCTGGGCCGCATGACCAACGCCGATGTCTATGCGCAGGCCTTCCGCGACCAAGGGCTCGACTGCGTGATCGCAGGCGGCTCGGTCTTTGCCCAGGCAGCCGAAGTGCAGACGGTGCGCGCCCTAGTGTGCGCGCTTGCCAATCCGGCCGATACGGCCCAAGGCCTTATGCCGCTGCTGGCTTCGCCGATGTTTGCGCTCGGTGCGCAGGAGTTCTTGGCACTGGCGACCAAGCTCGACGAGCAGACGGGCGAGACGTCGCGCCGCAATATCGATGTGGGCATCATGAGCGATTTTGACGTACCGGGCTTGCAGGACCTGCCGCTCGTGACGCGTGCCCGCGAGGTGCTGCGCTATGCACTGCGTCGCGTGGGGCGCGATTCGTTCGCCGCCATCGCGCGTGACGTGGTCAATGCTTCCGGCTGGTTCGTGCACCTGGCACAGCGTGGTCCCGAGGGCAAGGCCATCGCCGCCAACGTGCTCAAGGCGCTCGACGCCGTGGCCGAGGCAGAGGCCGAGCTCGGCAATTCTCCGCGCTCCATCGCGCTCGCCTTCGACCGCTTCTTGGCGGGCAAGGAGGCCCCGGGCGCGCTCAACGAGGAGGGCGACGGCGCGGTGCGCATCATGACGGTGCATGCGTCCAAGGGTCTGGAGTATCCGGTCGTAGCGGTTGCCGAGTGTTTTGGCGTGCGCAAATCGTCCGGTGCGGCTCAGATGGGGCGTGTCGAGGGCGGAGCGCAGGTCGTGGCGCTGCCGGCACGCTTCGACGGCGTTAAACTCGCGGACGGCACGTTCGTGAAGGGCGATGACGTCAAAAAACAGTTTGAGCACGCGTTTAAGGGCAAGGGCACGTCGCTGTGGCTGCCGCCAGAGCTCATGGAGGACGTCTGTGCGACGGGCTCTCCCGCCGAGGCATTTGCCCGCCTGCGTAACGACGACCTGCAGCTTTCGCTCGAGGAGCGGGCTCGCTTGCTCTATGTCGCCATGACGCGTGCGCGAGAGCTGGTCATTCTGGCGATGGATGCCGGCGTGAGCCGCGGCAAGGTGACGGCGCCGACCTTCGACGTCGAGACCGATCTGACCTATGACGTGCTGCGTCGTATTCTGCCTACCGACGCTCTGGACATGCCGCAGCTCGATGCCGACCGCCTGGTGTTCGACAACTCCAAGCCGGGCGACTACGAGCTCATCTCGCTGGCGGACTTTACGTTTGGCGAGCAGGCGTTTGAGGCCAATGCTTCTCTGGATGCCGAGGGCAGGCTTGTCCGCGGCGATGCGGAGCCGGGGGGCGCCGGTGCGGATGCCCGCGCCGCCGTTCCCGGCCCTGCCGACCCCGAGCCCGATGCGTTTGAGCTCGTGTATCCCCAGACGGTGGGCGTGCGCATGGGCGCCTGCCCGTATCCGGTGCGCGATTCGTACAGCTACTCGTCAATTGCCGCGGCGCTGCATGCCGAGGCCGAGGACCGTGCCGCCGAGGCGCGCGTGCCCATGGACGAGGCTGGCGATGATGCCGAGTCGGATGGCTCGGAAATGACGGATGCGGACGTGGCCGCTGTCGAGCCCGCCGGCAATCCCATGGCCTTGGGTTCGGCCTTCCATGCCGCCTGCCAGTGGCTGATCGAGATGGGTGCCGATGAGCTGCCCGCCGAGCGTGCCGACGCCCTGGCTCGCCTGTGGCGCCTGACGCCGGAACAGCGCGAACGCTTCGACGTTGCCCTGGATCGCTGGCTCAAGTCGGCGGTCCGTGCCGAGCTACTTGCCTGGCCGTGCGTTCGCGCCGAGGTGCCGTTCTTTTCGCTGGGCTGCGAGGATGAAGACATCGCTCGCTACGGTGCATATGCCGAGGGCGCCATCGATGCTTTGGCGACGAACCCGGCGGATTCGTCATGCGCGCTGGTCATCGACTACAAGACGGGCGGCACGCCGGACGAGACGCCGGAACAGCTGCAGGAGAAGCACGCCCTGCAGGCGCGCGTCTACGCTGATGTTTTGCACAAGGCGGGCTTTGAGGCCGTGACCGTCAAGTTCGTCCGCGTGGAGCAAGTCGACCTCGCCAACCCGTGCGAGCCTCAGGTGGTCACCTACAGCCTCTAGCCCTCAATAACTTGCGGTGGAATACGGACTGTTTTGGCCAAAAAAGCCGCCAAACAGTCCGCATTTCACCGCAACTGCGTGAGTAGCCGTGTGGGTTTGGCTAGGTTCGGGTGCTGTCCGTGCCGTGGGGTAAAATCGTTCAGTCAGAACACGAACCCGCATCGGAGCTCATCACATGGCATTCGTCCATCTGCACAATCACACTGTTTTCTCCATGCTCGACGGCGCAACCCGTATCCAGGATATGGTCAACCGTGCCGTTGAGCTTGGCATGCCCGCCGTGGCCATTACCGACCACGGCTACATGTATGGCGTGCCCGACCTGGCGCTGGCCTGCGACGCCGTCAACCACAACACGCCCGAGTACAAAACCTGGAGCCACGACAAGGCCTTCTTGGAAAAGGATCGCCGCGACGAGCTGGTGGAGCCCGACCCCGAGGCAAGCCCGCGCGAGCATGCCCAGTATGTGAAGGACATGGCCATGTGGGACGAGAAGGGCAACATCGACGAGCTCAAGCCGCCCCTGGTCATCAAACCCATCTTTGGGTGCGAGGTCTACTTTACGCCGGACGAGACGCTCGCCCGCGACCATAAGCCCGAGCTCTACCACATGATCCTTCTGGCCAAGGACCAGGAGGGCTACGTCAACCTGATGCAGACGGTCTCCGAGGCCGCCGTGCAGGGCTTTTACTACAAGCCGCGCGTGACGCTCGACAACCTGCGCCGCCACGCCAAGGGCATGATCTGCACGAGCGCCTGCATCGCCGGCATCATCCCCAAATACATCGACCGTGGTGACATGGAGGGCGCCATCAAGTGGGCCGAGACCTTCCGTGACACCTTCGAGCCCGGCGATTTTTATATCGAGATCCAGGAACACGGCATCACCACCGACAACGGCCTGACCGATGAGCAGATGGACCGCACGCTCATTGACATCGCCAAACAGGTGGGCGTCAAGGTTATCGCCACCAACGACTTCCACTACCTGCGCCGCGAGGACGCGCCCGTGCAGGACGTCATCATGTGCATTGGCATGAACGCCAAAGTCGACGACCCCAACCGCATGCGCATGACTGGCTCGGAGTTTTACATGAAGACCGAGGAGGAGATGCGGGCGATGTTCCCGTATTGCCCCGAGGCCTGCGACAACACGCTCGAGATCGCCGACAAGTGCTACGTCGAGCTGGACTGGGACTCCATCATCCTGCCGCGCTTCCCGTTGCTCGACCCCGGCGAGACGCACGAGAGCCAGTTCCGCCGCGAGTGCGAGAAGGGTCTGCGCCAGCACTATGGCGACGACTGGGCCACGCGCGAGATCGGTGGCGTCAACATCAAAGAGCGCTTTGAGTACGAATACAAGGTCATTTGCGACAAGGGCTTTGCCGCCTACTTCCTCATCGTCGCCGAGTACGTGCAATGGGCCAAGGACAACGGCATCGGCGTCGGCCCCGGCCGTGGTTCGGCCGCTGGCGCTATCGTCGCCTACGCTATGAACATCACCGCGTTCGACCCGCTCGAGAACGGCCTGATGTTCGAGAGGTTCCTGTCCCCGCAGCGTACCGAGATGCCCGATATCGATATGGACTTCGACGATGAGCGGCGCCTCGAGGTCGTGGAGCACGTTCGCCAGCTCTACGGCCCCGAGAAAGTCACCCACGTCATCACCTACTCGACCATTAAGGCCAAGCAGGCCATCAACGACGCCGCTCGCGTCCTGGACTACCCGGTCTACATGGGCCAGCGTCTGTCCAAGATGGTCTCGAGCGACCCCAAGGTCAAGCTCAAGCAGGTGCTCGAAAAGCAACCCGGCAAAGAGGACCTGTTTAACCCCGATTTTGCCGAGGCATATAAAAAGGACGACGACGCCCGCCGCATCATCGACACGGCGCTCTCAATCGAGGGCCTCACCCGTGGCGAGGGCGTGCACGCGTGCGCCGTTCTGATCTGCCGCGACCCCGTCAACGAGCACGTGCCCACCAAGCTCGACACCAAGGGCGGCGTCGAGATTACCCAGTACGAGGGCCATACCGTTGCCGACATGGGCCTGCTCAAGATGGACTTCTTGGGCCTGCGCACGCTGACTGTTATCTCCAAGGCAAAGGCAAACATCAAGAAGAACTTCGGCATCGACATCAAAGAGGAAGAGATTCCCTTTGACGACCCCGAGATCTTTAAGCTCATGGGTTCCGGCCACACCGCCGGCGTCTTTCAGGTCGAGTCCGCCGGCATGACGGCCACGATCAAGAACATGAAGCCCACCGAGTACAAGCACGTCGTGGCATTGATCGCTCTGTACCGCCCGGGCCCGCTGGGCGCCGGCATGGTCTCGTCCTACATCAACCGTATGAACGGCAAGGAACCGGCGGTTTCCTACGACGACCGCCTGGACGACATCCTGGGCGAAACCTACGGCACCATGGTCTACCAGGAGCAGGTTATGCTCATCTCCGTCGAGATGTGCGGCTTCTCCAAGGGCGAATCGGACTCGCGTATCCGTAAACCCGTGGCTAAGAAAAAGATCAAGCTGCTCACGTCGACGGTGCTGCACTGGGAGGATGGCTCGGACGAGACCACCTACGACCACTGGATGAACGGCGCTATCAAGAACAACTACACGCGCGAGGTCGCCCAGAAGATTTGGGACGATGTTCTCGAGTTCGCATCGTACGCCTTTAACAAGTCGCACTCCGCCGGCTACGCCATCCTGGTTATGCAGACGGCGTGGCTCAAGGCGCACTATCCGCACGAGTACATGGCGGCCGTTCTGACGTCCTACACGGGCAAGACCGACAAGATCGTTCATTACGTCTCGGCGTGCCGTCACGACGGCATCCCCGTGCTTTCGCCAGATGTCAATGAGTCCGGTACCGAGTTCACGGCTACCAAGGAGGGCGTGCGCTTTGGTCTGGCCGGCATCCGCGGCGTGGGCACCGGCGTGGCGCAGGCGATTATCGCCGAGCGCGAGGCGGGCGGTCCGTTTAAGACGCTGCACGATTTTGTCGAGCGCGTGGACTCGAGCCAGGCCAACCGCCGCGTGATCGAATCGCTCATCAAGGCAGGCGCCTTCGACTCCACGGGGTATCCGCGTCGCCAGATGATGCACTTTGTGGACAAGAACAACCCCGAGAACATCATCGATGCCGCGGTAAAGCGCCAGAAGGATCGCGCGAGCGGCCAGACGTCGTTCTTCGATATGTTTGGCGACGTTGAGGGCTCGGGCTTTGAGGTGAGCGTGCCCGATCCGGATGGCCAGGAATGGGACCGCCACCTCAAGCTGAGCCAGGAGAAGGAGGTTCTGGGCATCTATGTCTCGGACCACCCGCTGCGCCCGTTTGAGTATGCGCTCAGCAAAGCGCGCGACTTTTCGTTCTCGCAGATCGACACCGGCTACGAAGTTCAGAATCCTACGGGCGGCACCATCAACCAGGAGATTCCCGAGGGCAAAGCGCTGTGGTGGGCCGGCATGGTCTCGAGCGTGTCCAAGCGCGTGACCAAAAACGGCGACCCCATGGGCATCGTGCAGCTCGAGGACATGGAAGGCGAGGCCACCGTCGTGGTGTTCCCCAAGACCTACAAGGAGGCCGAGGGGTACCTGTACGGCGAGGTCGATCCCGAGACGGGCGCGCAGCTGTCCGATGCGTTTGTGCGCATTAAGGGCAAGCTCGAGCGCTCGGACCGCGGTGATCAGATCATCGCGCAGGAGATTGTGCCGCTGGAGCTTAATGAGGAGAGCAACAAGCCCAAGGTGTTTGAGGTCATGGTGCCCAACAGCCGCTTTAGCCAGGGCAATATGGCGCGTCTTGCCACGGTGCTTACCGCCAACCCGGGCGGCGACCGCGTGGAGATCTTTATCGAGCAGGTGGACGGGCGCGTGCTGCGCGCCGAGGTACCTGCCAAGGTCAACGCACGCTCGATTCCGCTGTTGGCAGAGGCCAAGGCCATCGTGGGTAACCAGGGTCGCGTGACGGTGATCTAAGCTACCCCGGGTGAGATTGGAGGAAGTGATGGCGCAGGGGACGTTTGTGCAGGCGCTTCGCAAAGAGGCGGCGTTGAGCGGCACCTTTATGAAGGGGCGTTCGCTCATGCTCAACGGTGCCGTGCTGTCGATCGAGGACAGCGGCTCGCGCTTCTCCAAAAACGTGACGGTCGAGGGCACGGTGCGCGGCTCGCGCGGTGACCTGTACAAGACGCACGTGGCGCTCGACATGGACGAGCACGAGGTTATCGACTACGACTGCGACTGCCCCGCCGCATACCGCTATCCCGGTATGTGTAAGCACGCTATTGCCACGGCGCTGGCGTATTTGGATGCCAGCGGCGCCGAGCCCGTCGAAGGTTTGCGCACGCCGGTTCGCACGTTTACGGCGCAGCCGAAACAGCCCGCGCGCGCCGCGTCCGCCGCGCCGGCCGTCAACCCCAACTTTCCCTTCCCGGCGCCCGTCCCCACGAGCCCGAGCCTTGTGGCGGCGCTTTCCGATCTTTCGGACGCGCGCATGGATGAGCTGGCGAGCATGCGCCGCAAGCTTGCCGGTGCCGTTGATCCCGACGCCCCCAAAGCGGCGTTGGAGCCCTCGTTGGTGCCGTACTACAATCCGCTGTTCGCTGACCGCTTTAGCTGGGCGCTCGAGTTCCGCATTCGCTGTGGATCGGTCTCCTACGTGGTCAAGGACATCGACGGCATGGCCGATGCCTACGTGCGCGGCGGCACGTTCTCCTATGGCAAGAAGCTCACGTTTGTCCATTCACCTGAGGCCTTTGACGAAACATCGGCAAAGCTGCTCAACCTTGTTGTGACGACAGTTGCCTATCTCGATGACATCACAAGCTCGCGTTCGGCGTCGTACGACTTTGCCCGCAGCGGTTTTGTTGCCGAGCGTCAGTTGCCGCTGTCCGAGCATAGCATCGTATATGTGCTGGACCTGCTGCGCGGCCAGACCATCTCCTTTGAGCCCGCCTGGTCGCGGGGGATGACGACGCATCGCACCTACGACGTGGCGGTTGAGCTGTCTCCGCAAGGGGAGGACGGGGCGTCCGCTAAGCGCCCACCACTTCTTGCCGCCAAAATCGCGCCGGCGGCTGGTGGTAGCTATGACCTGCGCCTGCCCGCCGATATGTACTGCTTTGCGTCGGGCGATGCCGCCTACTTGGTTGACACGCGCCGCGCGCGCCGTACCGACGCTGCATTTGCTCAGCATGCCGCACCTTTTTTGTCGCGCTTGCTGCCGTGCCGCACGCCCGCCCATATTGCCGCCGAGCAGGTGGGTGAGTTCTGCCGTATGGCGCTGCCCATTTTGCGCGACTATACCGACCTCACCGCGCCCGCCGCGCTCGATACCGTGGCGCCCGAGCCGAGCTTTGCCATGGCAATCGGCGTCGACGATGGGCTCGTGACCTGCAAGATTACGGTTACCTACGGCGACTGGTCGGCGGATCTCTTTAGCCTGGGCGCTCCGGGCAGTCCCTTTGAAGAGCAGCGCCCCGGCGTGCCGCCCCGCGACGAGGTGGCGGAGTTTCGCGTTATGGATACGGCGGCCCTGTACTTCGATTTCTACGAGGGCGGTCTGGCGTTTGAGGAACGCGATGATGAGAGCTTGTTCTGCCTGCTGACCGAGGGTCTGTCCGCCCTGTCCGAGCTGGGTGAGGTCATGCTCAGCGACCGTCTGCGCCAGATTTCGGTGCGCCCCGCGCCCAAGCTCTCGGTTCGTGCGACCGTCAAGAGCAATCTGCTCGATGTCGAGCTGGGCGCGAGCGCGCTTTCGGCCGCGGACCTTGCCGTCTATCTCGATTCGTACAAGCGCCATCAAACGTTTGCGCGCCTTACGTCCGGCGACATCATTCGCCTGGACGAGGGGGCGCGCGCCGCGTTTGGCCTTGCCGAGGACCTGGGTGTCGATGCCGTCGACCTGCTCGACGGCGTGTCGCTTCCCGCGTCGAGCACCCTCTTCGTCGACAGCATGCTCGCACGCACGCCGGCGCTCGAGGCCGATCGCGACGCTGCGTTCCGCCGTACCGTCGAGCGCCTGGACACGCTCGGCAAGATGGACTTTACGGTGCCGGCATCGCTCAAGGCAACGATGCGCGGCTACCAGGTCGACGGATACCAGTGGCTCGGCTCGCTCGAACACCTGGGCCTTGGCGGCATCTTGGCCGACGACATGGGCCTGGGCAAAACGCTCCAGATGATTGCGCATATTCTGGCGCGCGTGGAGGCGGGGGACACCAAGCCCACGCTCGTGGTATGCCCGGCCTCACTCGTGTACAACTGGACTGCCGAGCTGGAGCGCTTTGCCCCGTCGCTCGATGTGTGCGCCATTGTGGGCGCCAAGGCTCAACGCCGCGTGCAGATCGCCGGCGTGGCCGAGCATAGCGTGGTCGTGACGTCGTATGACCTTATGCGGCGCGATATCGACGAGTACGTCGAGCAGGATTTTGCCCGCGTGGTGCTCGATGAGGCACAGTACATTAAAAATCCGCTCACGCAGGTGGCGCGCGCCGCCAAGCGCCTGCCTGCCGGCGTGCGCTTTGCCCTGACGGGCACGCCCATCGAAAACCGCCTGTCCGAGCTCTGGAGCATCTTCGACTTTTTGATGCCGGGCCTGCTGGGCACGCGTGAATCGTTTGCAAAGCGATTCGAAAGCCCCGTCGAGCATGCCGAGGGCGATAGCGCCGCTCGCCTGCAGGCGCTCGTGTCGCCGTTTGTGCTGCGCCGTGTTAAGGAAGACGTGGTGGCCGACCTGCCCGAGAAGATCGAAGACACCGTCATGGCGCAGCTTACCGGCGAGCAGCGCAAGCTCTACCTGGCCAACCAGGACCGCATCGCCCAGCAGGTGCAGCACCGCGAGGCTGGGGAGTTTAAGAAGGACAAACTCAAGGTGCTCGCCGAGCTCACCAAGCTGCGCCAGATCTGCTGCGACCCGCGTCTACACTACGAGGATTACAAGGCGGGGAGCGCCAAGCTCGATACGTGTATGGAGCTCGTGCACGGCGCACTCGACGGCGGGCATCGCATCCTGTTGTTCAGCCAGTTCACGGGTATGCTCGATATCATCGGTAAGCGCTTGGCCAGGGAGGACATCGCCTTCCTTAAGCTCACGGGCGCTTCGTCTAAGGAGAGCCGCGCCAAGATGGTCGCGCAGTTCCAAGCGGGCGAGGTTCCGGTCTTTTTGATTTCGCTCAAGGCGGGCGGCGTGGGCCTTAACCTGACGGCGGCCGACGTGGTCATCCACTACGACCCGTGGTGGAACGTGGCAGCGCAGGACCAGGCGACCGACCGCGCGCACCGTATTGGCCAGCAACATACCGTGACCGTGTACAAGCTCATCGCCAAGGACACGATCGAGGAGCGCATCATGCAGATGCAGGAGTCCAAGCGCGACCTGGTCAACAGCGTGCTCGGCGGCGACGGCATCTCGTCGGCGCTGTTTACCCGCGAAGATGTTCTGGCGCTGCTGGGCGGCGACGGGCGCTAACCCGCTCGGGTGGGGCCGCCAGGGCGGATAGCGCACGCTGCCCCATCGTCCCCGCCCGTTATGTGTTCATTTGCAATGCCGTGGATGGTTTGTCTGCCTTTGGGCATAAGAACCATCAAGAACATTGGCACGTCAGCAAAGGAGAACATCATGGCGAAATTCTTTAAGGACCCCGACGGTAAGCTCATTGCCGCCCTTGGCAACGACGTTGCAACCCCTGCCGGTTGCACGGAACTGACCGCAAACACTGAGGACGCGGCGCACGAGAAGCACGTGCCTGTTGTCGAGACCGAGCGCGACGGTCACGTGATTCGCGCACGCGTTGGCTCGGTCGAGCACCCCAGCCTGCCCGAGCACTATATTGAGTGGATCGCCCTTGAGGCCGAGGGCCGCTTAGAGGTCCATTACCTTGAGCCCGGCATGAAGCCCGCGACGTTTTTCGCGGGCGGCTCCAAGACCGGTACCGTCTATGCCTATTGCAACCTGCACGGGCTGTGGTCCGCGACGTTCTAGGAGCGCGCCCCCGCTCGGGGTATCATAGCTAGCATATGCACATGCGAGCGCCGGCTGCATTATGCGGCCGGCGCTTTTACTACGACAACGATGGTTTACGACGGAAAGGGCTGAGCCATGAAGCTCGCGCTTGCACAGATCGATATGCGCCTGGGTGATATTGAGGGCATTTGCGGCCGCATCGAGGACCAGGCTCGTCTGGCCCACGAGCGCGGGGCGCGCGTGCTGTGCGTTCCGGCTCCGCTCTTTATGGGCGCCATGCCCGGGGGCCTGGTGGGCACTGCCGACTTTGAGCACGACATGCTTGCCGGCTTGACTGGTGTCGCCGAGCGTATCCAGGAGCTTGACATGATCTGCATCGTGCCCGCGGCGGTTTCGTTTGAGGGCCAGCCGCTGCTCGACTACATGATGCTCAAGGACGGTCATGTGGTGCCGGCGCGTTCGAGCATTGCCCTGCAGCGTGGCGAGAACAACGACACGCGTTGGGCGCCGCCGGTGTTCGACGTGGACGGCGTGCGCATCGCCGTGATTTTTGACTTGGACCGCGAACTCGAGATGTTGCCGACCGGTGTTGACCTCATTGCGTATTTCCAATTCAATGCGTTTGACATGACCGACCGCGAGACTGCCGCCATTGCCGCCGTTCGCAGCGGCGCCTACCGCAAGATCGCATCCAAGCGCAGTGTGTGGTTTGCCTGTATGGCGCCGGTCGGTGCCTATGACGAGTCGGTGTATACCGGCGGTTCGTTTGTGCTCGACGACTGCGGTCGCGTGGTGGCCCAAGCGCCGTGTTTTGAGGAGAGCCTGCTGGTTCAGGAGATTCAGCGCGGCGTGATGCTCGATGCCCTGGAAGATCACGAACTGCCCGAGTTCCGTTCCGAGGAGTGGCTGTGGCAGGCGCTGGTGCTCGCCGTGCGCGACAACGCCCGGGCCCACGGTGCGTCGCGCGCCGTGGTGGCACTCGAGGGCGACTTGCCGTCGTCCCTGCTGGCGGCGCTGGCCGTCGACGCTCTGGGCCCACGTAATGTGATTGGCCTGGTGCTGGGGCGCAACCGCATCTTTACGCCGGCGCAGGAGGAGGCCGAGGCTGCTCGCTGTGCCGCCGTTCGCGCCATTGCCGAGCGCCTGCATATTCGCACGGTTGAGCGCGATGCGCCGGATGCCGCGCGCGTGCTCGACCGCGATGTGTCGGCGGGCGACGCCGAGCGCCTGCGCTCTCGCACGCTGGGCCTCATGCTGGAGGACACGGCGCTCGAGTTGGGTGCGATGGCGCTGAGCCCGCTGTCCAAAACCGAGTACGCACTGGCGGCGCCGGCGCTTTGCGGCGGCTACCAGGGCGATTATGCGCCCTTTGGCGATGTGTACCTGTCGACGCTTGAGTTTGTGGCGCGCGTGCGCAACCGCACGTCTGCCGTGGTGCCCCAAGAGCTCGTGACGCTCAACGCGGTGGAAGATTGTATGGAGCGAGTGCTGGCGCAGGCGCTCTCGACGCTCGACGGTCCGGTCGATATGCTCGACCGCGCGGCACAGCTGCTCGGCGGGGTCGAGCCGGGTGAGATCGATGGCGCGCTTGAGGCGCACGTGGACCGCAATCGATCTTTCGACGACATCCCGATGGCCGCTGGCAAGCCTGAGGCCTGCTCGCTGCTGCTGATGCTCGTTCGACAGGGTGAGGCTGCCCGCCGCATGTTGCCGACGGCGCCGATCGTTTCGTCCCGTTCGTTTGCCGAGCGCTCCTGGCCGTACATGCTCGCGTGGTCCGACCTGGGGCTTAACGGCAAGGAGCGTATGACGGTCGATTCGCTGGCGCGCGCCGAGGTGCGCCGTTTTGCTGACGAGGATACTAGTGAGCGCGTGCGAAACGAGATGATGGGCGTGCTGGGCGAGCTACTGGGTATTTCGCCCGAACAAATGGAGGAGTTGCGCTCTGAAGACGGTCAGCGTCGTTTACACGAGGGAATGAAAAAGTTCGAGGGCGAGGTTCAGGACGCCATCGATAAGATGATGGGCGGCCAGGGTGGCCCGCAGGGTGGGCCCCAGGGTGGCCCGATGCCGCATCCGCCGGTTGATCCCCGACAGTTCCCATTCTTCTCGCAGAACTAAACTGGGGATGGGATTCGCTCTCAACCCCGATACTTCAACTAAGCATCTTGACCCCGTTGTGTTATTCTAGAACAGACGTTCGTGAGTAGTGCGCGGGGCCTTGCCTTGCGCTTGGTAAAAGACGAGGGGAGGTTGGCTTGGTTATTTTAGGCATTGACCCCGGTTTGGCTCATACGGGTTGGGGGATTATCGAGGAGCGGCGTGGCGAGGTTCGCTGCCGTGCCTATGGCTGCATCGAGACCAGCGCGGGTAGTCCGCTCGCGGTGCGCCTGTCGCATATCGCCCGCGACCTCAAGGGTGTCGTGGAGCGCTATCGACCCGATACCGCTGCTATCGAGAGCATTTACTTTGGCGCCAACGTTCGCTCGGCCATCCCTACGGCGCATGCCCGCGGCGCTGCGCTTGTGGCGCTTTCGGAGTGCGCGCTCGAGATCGGCGAGTACACGCCCATGCAGATCAAACAGGCTGTGGTGGGTACCGGCGCCGCGGACAAGCGGCAGGTCGCCTACATGGTACGCACGCTAACGCAGCTCGACCACGACCCGCATCCCGACCATGCCGCCGATGCCCTGGCCTGTGCCATCTGCCACGTAAACCTCAGCCGCACCCGCGCCCTCACCGGTGGCGAGTTCTATCAACAGAGAGGAACCGGATACTGATGATTTCCCAGCTCCACGGAACGCTTGTCGAGGCCACGATGAGCTCTGCTGTCGTTGACGTGTCGGGCGTTGGCTTTGAACTCGGCATTTCTGGCAGCACTGCGGCCACGCTGCCTACGCCCGGCGGTGAGGTGCGCCTCTATACCCGTATGCAGGTGCGCGAGGACGCTATGACACTTTTCGGTTTTTCCTCTAAGGATGAGCGCACGATGTTCGACCGGCTTGTGTCCGTCTCGGGCGTTGGCCCGCGCTTGGCGCTCGCCGTGCTTTCCACCTATACCGTGGGGCAATTGTATTCGCTGGTGATGGCCGAGGACGACAAGGGCATGGCCAAGGTACCCGGTGTGGGCAAAAAGACAGCTCAGCGCCTGATCCTGGAACTCAAGAGCACCTTTGCCAAGGACAAGGGCTTTGTGCCGGTCGACGTGATCCCGGGGCAGGTTGCGATGCCGGTCCCCGCCGCCGCTCCTTCGGCGATCGATGACGCCCGTGCGGCGCTCCTTTCCATGGGCTTTAGTCCGCAGGAGACCGATGTTGCCCTGAGCGGGTATGATGGGCAGGATATGCGTGTCGAGGATTTGCTCGGCGCGGCGCTTAAGCGACTCGGAATGGATGCGTGATGTGGGAAGCCGATGACTCTCAGGACCTGTGGGCGACGCCCGGCAACTCGCCGGCGGCATCCATGGCGCACGGTGAACGCATGGTGGGCTCGGAGCTGACGGCCGAGGACCTCGATGTCGACCGTACCCTGCGCCCCCAGCGCCTGGATGACTACTGCGGCCAGGAGCACATCAAGCAGAGTCTGCGCGTGCTTATCGAAGCGGCGCAGAGTCGTCGCGAGACGCTCGACCACGTGATCTTCTCGGGTCCTCCGGGCCTGGGCAAGACCACGCTGGCCACCGTTATCGCCAACGAGCTGGGCGCTCAGATCAAGACCACGAGTGGCCCTGCCATCGCGCGCACGGGCGACCTGGCGGCCATCCTTACTAACTTGCAGCCGGGTGACGTGCTGTTTATCGACGAGATCCACCGCCTCAACCGCTCGGTCGAGGAGGTCCTGTATCCTGCGATGGAGGACTTTGCGCTCGATATCGTGATCGGCAAGGGTCCGGCGGCGCGTTCGATTCGCCTAGACATTCCCAAGTTTACGCTGGTGGCGGCCACGACCCGTTCGGGCATGCTCACGGGCCCGCTGCGCGATCGCTTTGGCATCTCGTATCGCTTGGATTACTACACCGTCGAGGAGCTCGCCCAGATCGTGACGCGCTCGGCAACCATCCTGGGCGTGACGATCGACCATCCCAGCGCGCTCGAGATCGGCTCACGCTCGCGTGGCACGCCGCGCTTGGCTAACCGTTTGCTCAAGCGCGTGCGCGACTATGCGCAGGTGCGTGGCAACGGTCCCATTGAGCTTGATATTTGCCGTCAGGCGCTCGAGTTCTTCGAGATCGATGAGCTCGGTCTGGACTGGATGGATATTCGCATTTTGGAGACGCTCGCTAAGACGTTCTCCGGTCGCGCCGTGGGACTTACGACCCTTGCCAGCGCGGTGGGCGAGGACCCGGGCACGCTCGAGGATGTCTATGAGCCCTATTTGCTGCAGTGCGGGTTGATGATTCGTACGCCGCAGGGCCGTCAGGCAACGCTTCGCACCTTTGAGCACCTGGGGATTGAACCTACCGTTTAGGGCGCTTTGTTTTGGCGGGCTGTTGGGCTATCGCCGGGCATCGGGTAAACATATCGCCGTTCATCGGTTATGGGCGTTTTACTATTGCGCGCCCGTGCTATGCTGAATTGGTCTTTTTCTCATTCGGTAACGAAAGGACCGCCCATGCCTACTGACATCGAAATCGCACGTTCTGTCACGCCGCTGCCTATTACCGAGGTGGCCAAGAACGCCGGCGTCGACGTTAAGCACCTTATTCCGTACGGCTTCGACAAGGCTAAGGTCGACTATTCACTGCTCAACGAGCCGACCGATCACCAGGCCAAGCTCGTCCTCGTGACCGCTATCAACCCAACGCCTGCGGGCGAGGGCAAGACCACCACGACCATCGGTCTGGCCGATGGCCTGCGTCGTCGCGGCGTCAAGAGTGCCGTGGCCCTGCGCGAGCCTTCGCTCGGCCCCGTCTTTGGTGTTAAGGGCGGTGCTGCCGGCGGCGGCTGGGCTCAGGTGATCCCCATGGAGGATATCAACCTGCACTTTACCGGCGACTTCCATGCCATCGGTGCTGCCAACAACCTGCTGGCCGCCATGCTCGACAACCATATTCAGCAGGGCAACCAGCTTGGCATCGACGTTAAACGCATCACTTGGAAGCGCGTCGTCGATATGAACGACCGTCAGCTGCGCCACGTCATCGACGGTATTGGCGGTAAGGCCCAGGGCGTGCCGCGCGAGGACGGCTTCGATATCACCGTCGCCTCCGAGGTCATGGCAATCCTGTGCCTGTCTACGAGTATCAGCGACCTCAAGGAGCGCCTGGGCGAGATCGTCGTCGGCTACAGCTTTGCCGGCGAGCCCGTCCGTGCCCGCGACCTTAAGGCCCAGGGTGCCATGGCCGCGTTGCTTAAGGACGCGCTCAAGCCCAACCTGGTGCAAACGCTCGAGGGCACGCCCGCGTTTGTCCACGGCGGTCCTTTCGCCAACATCGCCCACGGCTGCAACTCTATCATGGCCACGCGTATGGCGATGCGCTTTGGCGATGTCGCCATTACCGAGGCCGGCTTCGGTGCCGATCTGGGTGCCGAGAAGTTCCTCGACATCAAGTGCCGCATGACGGGCGTTCGCCCCAGCGCCGTCGTGGTCGTCGCGACTGCTCGTGCGCTGAAGTACAACGGTGGCGTCGCCAAGGCCGACCTCAACGAGGAGAACCTCGAGGCACTCAAGGCCGGTATGCCCAACCTGCTGCGTCACGTCGACAACATCCAGAACGTTTATGGTCTGCCCTGCGTGGTCGCCATCAACCGCTTCCCGACGGACACCGAGGCTGAGCTTGCGCTCATCGAGTCCGAGTGCCAGAAGCTCGGCGTCAACGTTAAGCTTTCCGAGGTCTGGGCCAAGGGCGGCGAGGGCGCGCTCGAGCTGGCCGATGAGGTCATGCGTCTGATTGAGCAGCCGAGCGAGCTCAAGTTTGCCTATGAGGACGGCGCCGATGTGGCTGACGCCCTCGAGGCCGTCGCCACCAAGGTTTACCGCGCCGACGGCGTCGACTTTACGCCGGCTGCCAAGCGTCAGCTTGCCGAGCTGCGCGAGAACGGCTTTGGCAACCTGCCGGTGTGCGTCGCCAAGACGCAGTACAGCTTTAGCGACAACGCCAAGGCCCTGGGCGCTCCCGAGAACTTCCGCATCACGGTGCGCGAGCTTAAGGTTTCCGCCGGTGCCCACTTTGTGGTCGCACTGACCGGCAGTGTTCTGACCATGCCGGGCCTGCCCAAGGTCCCCGCGGCTGAGAACATCGACGTCGACAACGACGGCAACATCACCGGCCTGTTCTAAGTCTGCTGTCCATAGCTGCTAGCCCGCCCCGCCGTGCCCGCAAGGCCCGGCGGGGCTTTTTTATCCTTAGGCCCGCGCATGTCTTGTAGATACCGACGGGCTCTGCCCATCATAGGCTTTTGCGCGGGTAGAATGCATGGATAACTTGAGGCTCACGCGCGACGGAAAGGAATCGTTGCATGGATCAGGACAAGACAACCGTGATGGGCGGCTACGGTTCCGCGCAAGCTGGCGATAGCGCCGATGCGACCCGCGTTGTTCCCAACCCCGGCTATACCGACCCCGCCGCGACGCAGCCTTCTGCCGATCCCACCCGGGTTATGGGCTATGGCGACACGGCGCAGGATTCTTACGCTGCATCTTCGCAAGGCCCCTATGGCAACGCAGCTCCGGACCCGTTTGATTACGCGCCGCAGGATTCTTATGCCGCCTCGACGCCGAATCCCTATGATGACCTGCCGCAAAATCCCATTCCGCAGCCTCAGCAGACGACGTATATGCCTCGCACGGCGCAGTCTCGCTACGAGTCGCGCGAGCCGTATCGCGAGTACCCCAAGTCGATTCCGCAATATGGCGAGGACGAGGAGAAGAAGCCGTCGCGTTCGTCGAGCGTGATCAAGAAGATCCTCATCGTGCTGGCGATCTTCTTTGCGCTGTCGGTTGTGTTTGCCATTGTGTCGGGCATGCTCAACAAGCGAGGGAGTTCAACGGCCGATACCGCTGCCGAGCAAACCGAGTCCGCCTCGTCTAGCACCGTCGATCTGAGCGATATCCCGGGGCAGTACTGGTCCAACGCCAAGAAACTTCTCAAGTCGCGCGGCGCCAATCTTTCGAATGCCGTGGTCCTGACTGATGATGGCTCAACGCCCGTCATCGATGCCAACTGGGTCGTTACTTCTGCTTACTATAACGACAGCGGCAACCTCGAAATTCAACTCACGCACAAGAATAGCTCGGGCAACTCGCCCGACGGCCAAAGCGGTACCGACAGCTCGAGTTCCAATACGCTGGAGGACTTGAGCAACAAGGCACAGGAGCTTGGGGATAAGGCCCAAGAGCTGGGCGACACGGCCCAGAACCTGGGCGACACCGCTCAGAACTTGGGCGGCATGGCGACGGATGCCTGGAACGCTCTGCAAAACGGCATCTCGGGCGCTCAGGGAAACTAGCTGTTAAGCGGGCTACAGCTGCTCGGCCGGACGGTCGGGCGAGCTAAAGCCCGAGTCAAACGTAACGACGCATGAGGCATTGGGTCGGCGCTCGTGCACGATGCGCGTGACGAGCTCCAGCAGCTCCTCGTCGGATATGTCAAAGCCGTCGGGACGCACAAGGTCAAATGAAACGAACCCGTCGTGCTCGTGCAGGTCGTGGATGGAGAGCGCGGGATCGATCTGCATGATGCCGCGCTTGACCCAGCCGCGCAGGTCGTCGCCGGTGGTGGCGATGGGGTCACAGTGCAACGTGATGCCGATGCCCATCTGACGCTTGATGTCGTGCTCGATGGTGTCCAAAATCTCGTGGTGCTCAAATGCGTCGCCCTCGCCGGGCATCTCCACGTGGGCGCTGGCAAACTGACGACCGGGGCCGTAGTCGTGCACCATCAGGTCGTGTGTGCCCAAGACCTGCGGATAGGACATGATCTTGTCGCGGATTGCCTGGACGAGCTTGGGGTCGGGCGCTTGCCCCAGCAGCGGGCTGATGGCGTCGCGCACCAGGCCCATGCCGCTGATGCAGATGAAGACACCCACGCCCAGGCCTGCCCAGCCATCGAGGTCAAAGCCGGTCGTCTGCGAAATAAGCGCCGCCACCAAGACCGAGCCCGAGGTGATGACGTCGTTTTTGGAGTCCTGCGCCGTGGCGATGAGCGTTTCGGAGTCGATGCGATCGCCCAGCGTGCGGTTGAACGCTGCCATCCAGAGCTTAACGAGCATGGACGTAGCCAGTGCCGCAAGGGAAATAAACGTGTAAGCGGTGGGCGAGGGCTTGATGATCTTGGTGATCGACTCGAGGATTAGGTTGATGCCGACGGCACAAACCAGGACGGCGACAAACAGACCAGCCAGGTACTCGTAGCGGCCGTGGCCGTAAGGGTGGCCCTCGTCTGCCGGGCGGCTGGCAAGGCGGAACCCGAGCAGACTCACGATGTTGCTCGAGGCATCGGAGAGGTTGTTGAAAGCGTCGGCGATGAGGGAGACGGAACCGGCGAGCAGGCCCGCGATGCCCTTGGCTAGGCACAGGGTGATGTTGAGGCCAATGCAGATGAGGCTTGCGGCAAAGCCCGCGTTGGTGCGGCAAGATGCATCGACCGGCTCGCCCTCGCTGCCGGGAACAAGTGTATGTACCAGCCGATTTACAAATAGCATAGCGGTCGTCCTCACAATCATGTTTAAGGGGATAGTGTAGCTCGCGCGGGGGCGCCGCGCACCGATGCTCAGAAAATGCAGCAATAGTCTGCCGGTGCTAACGAGCGAGCCTTCTCGTCTGCCTGGGTGGTCCATTTTGGGCCACATGGGTATGGGCATGTGCCTGCTTGCTCGACATACTTAATGTCGACAGCCCCTGTGCAAAGGAGGACGTTTCCATGGACGAGATGTTTGCCATTAAATGTCAAAACTGCGGCGGCCCTATGTACTCGCACCAGGCTAAGCGCAGCTTTGAGTGCGCCTATTGCGGCACGGTCGTTCCGTGGCAGGCTGATGCGGGGGAGCCCAAGAGCGCCCTGGGCATTCGCCATACGCCGCTAACGGTGGTGGATGGACTGCTCAAGCTCACGCATGTGTCGCAACTCGAGCGCCCGGAGGACCCGGACTGGTATTTCTTCAATTCGCACTGGCGCAATCAGTCAGTTCTGGAACATCTGCTGTGGGAGGATCGCGGCACGGCGCAGGAGTTCCAAGAGGCCACGCATGTGAGCATTCCTTGCCCCTTCTGTGGTGCGTCCTTTGAGGGCGAGTCGACCCAGCGCGTGTTTGAGTGCCCGTCCTGCGGCAACAAGATCGGCATTGCCGACCTGCTCAAGCCGGGGACGTTTAGCAAGCGCCTGACCATGGGCGTAGGTGCGGAGTATGTGCCTGAGCAGGGTATTCCTTGCGAAATCTCGCCGCAGCAGGCATGTGCCAACGCGCTGCAGCTGGTGCGTCAGTATCCCGACGCCTTTGCCGGGCACGATGTAGAAGATGCGATCCAAAACGACATGATGCTCTTCTATTTCCCCATGGCGCTGGCGGACCTGCGCATGATGGCGAGCTTCCCGGGCAAGGGCCTGAGCAAGGAAACCTTGGTGTACTACGAGGTGCTCGACTGGGCATACCCCAGGGCAAACTACCTGGACGTTCGCCTCATGGGCATTTTGGAGCCGTGGGACTTTGCCAAGGTCGGGCCGTTCGATCCCGCCATGCAGGAAGGCGACTTCCGCGTTGTCTCAGTCGATGCGTCTACCAAGGACCAGGTGGTCATTGATAAGCTGGCGCTCGACGTTGCGGGCAACGACGCCGAGGCTGTACTGGGGCTCAATAAAAAGAGCATCCGCACCTGGGCGCGCAAGGCCCGCAAGCATAAGGACGGCCTAGTGATGGTGCCGGTCTACTTTGTCGATCGTCCGGCGACGGATGGCCGCGATGGCGAGCAGGTGCGCATTGCCGTAAACGGCCAGACGGGTCGTGCGGCCGCGGTGGTGTTTAGCGACAAGCGCGAAACGCATGTGGTGGCGCCGCTCAACCCGAATGTGGTGCTGTCGAGTGAAAGCACCGTGCACGCCACGCCTATCGAGGTCAAATACGTTAAATCGCCGTTCCTATACCAGATCGTGCGCCGTGGAGGCGGCGAGCAACCGCGCCAGGTTGCAGCCGCCGTCGAGGGTTCCTACCGAGAGGAGAAGCCCAAACGCCGCGGTCTGCTGGGTGCGCTATTTGGGAAGTAGGGGAGTAGCACCGGTTGTTGCCGTAAGGTGATGGCCGGGGGTGCGGGGCAGCTCTCAGGAGTGCGGGCTGCCGTCTGATTGTTTGAGGGTGCCAGATGTAAATAAACAGTGGAGCGGCTGCAAAAGAGCCTCCTCACTGGGTAAAATCAGGTTGTGCCGCGGAACCCGCTTCTCAGCTAGTCACACTTCGGAAGCGCGGGCAACGCAGACGCAAGTGTCTTAAGGGCCGGCTGCAACCGGCCCTTTTCTGTGGCAGCCAATGGGCCCACATCAGACGAAGGTCGCGTTTTTGCCTGTCAGGTCACGCTCGCCAGCCACGGCTAGAATGTCGTTGCCGGCGTCCATGACCGGTATTGTTTCGTAGCGTGCGCCTCAACCGCGGGTGCGCCTGCGACGGCTGCGGTGGTTTCGGTCGCAACGTGCTGCTATCCTTGCACTTCGCCATTAGTCGCTTCGTTGATGGCGCGGTACTCGGCACTCAGCTCGCGCGCCAGCTCTTCCTTGCTTGGAAGATACGGCAGGTATTTGGCGGCAAACACTTGGTCGTTGTCTTCGGGCAGCGTGTACTCGACGATCGAATCGCTTTTGTCCGCGCAGAGCACGATGCCTATGGGCGGATTGTCGCCTTCGTTCATGAGCTCACGCGTGTAGTAGTTCACATACATTTGCATCTGGCCCAGGTCCTGATGCGTAAGGTCATCGGTCTTAAGGTCGATGAGCACGAAGCAGCGCATCAGATAGTTGTAAAAAACAAGGTCAATATAGAAATGGCGCCCATCAAAGGTGATGCGCTTTTGGCGCGCCTCGAAAGCGAAGCCACGGCCAAGCTCCAGCAGGAACTTCTGAAGATGTGTGATGAGCGCCTGCTCTAGATCGCTCTCGCGAAACGCAGTATCGTCCGAGAAACCTAAAAACTCCAGTACATATGGATCGCGGATGATATCCTCGGGGCGACGAGCTGGGGCGCTCTTTTGGATTTCTTGGGTGACAGCCTCCTTGTCTTTGCTGGCAAGTAGGTGCTCGCGGAACATGGTGTTGATCTGGCGTTCGAGCTGGCGCGTGCTCCAGCGAGAGTCGGCGCATTCGTTCATGTACCAGGTGCGAGCTTCGGGGTCAGGAATGCGTATTAACCTGCGGTAATGTGTCCAGCTCAATTCGGGACGCAGTGAGTCCCGAATTGGAAATGCAAGATAGAACTGACGCATTTTGCGCAGCTCTCTTGCTTCAAAACCTTTACCAAAATCCTTGGTAAGTCTGATTGCGAGGGCCTTGAGCAGCGCCTCTCCATACTTGGCGCGCTCCTCTCCGCCCTGCTCATCAACAATGCTCTTGCCGATATCCCAATACGCCTCAACCATCGCAAAGTTAACGGCGGTATAGGCCTTGTCGCGAGCGGCGTTGAGAATCGAGGAAACCTGCTTGTAAAAAACTTCTGGCACGATTGCCGATTCTCCACGGTTTACCAGTTCGCCCATCACTGTCGCCCCACTTTCCTCTTGTGGAATGCATCTTTATCGCATTTAGTTTAAAGCCTCGCGCGGACACGAATTGCTGTGCTGTCTGGCACCTTCGCATGGGAGCCTTGCGGTGACTAAAATGTGGCCATAGAGGCAGTTTTAGCGAACCCCGCGGGAGTGACACGCATGGATAACAACACTTTGCTGTTCCAGGACAAAGGTTCGGGTAGGTTTAAAGACGTTAAGGTCTACCCCAACCGTATTGAGGTGCTCAAGAAGGGCGCTTTTGGTGGCAAGCACACCGAGATTGTCTATCTTAAGGACATTACGGGGGTCAACAGGATCAAGGGCCGCGATGTTTTTCTGCGTAACAGGCTGTTGACTGCTTGTGTTTTTAGCCTGAGCAGCCGTGCGAAGGCCCAGGAGTTTGTTAACGCGCTGAACATGGTGATGTAGCCTATGGCGGCGTTTGGGCCAAGGTAAAAATCGGGGGCACAGAACGGTGTCCTGCGCCCCCCATTGAGTCGATGTGTCTAAAAGGCCGGCTTGCCTATTCGCTACCGTCCCCAGCGTTTTCGCGGTCGTTGGCAAGCATTGCCGCGCCGGCGACCGTTGTCGCTACGGCGGCGGCAGCGAGCCCGGCGGCAATGCCGGAGCCGTCGCCCGTGTCGGCGAGTTTTCCGCCCGAGTTCTTGCCCTTGTTGCCCTTACCGTTCTTATCAGCGCTGCCTGCGTTGGAACCCGTGCCACCGTCGGTGCCGGTGCCGCCTGCACTGCTCGAGGCCGCTACGGTAAAGCTCGCGGCTCCGTCATTAGCAAGCTTGTAGTTTTGCGCCGCGTCGCCCAAAAGACCGTTCGCGCGCACCCAGTACGTTCCCGCGGTAAATGCCTCGCCCTCGACCATTGCCGTGCCCGGAGCGCCGTCCGCGTCGTGCACAAACTCGAGCTGAGCCGTGCAGGCATCGTTTTCGAGTTTGCCCTCGAGCAGCGCCGCGACCTTTGTGCGCACATCCTCGCCGGCCTTAAGGCCTTCGAGCCCCTCAAAGTGGGGTGTCAGTGCGCGCGGATCGATATCGATGGGCACGGATCCCTGCAGCCCCGTAACGGTCTCGTTGCCCAAGGCGTCGACATCCACGTATTCGATGGTAAACGCATGGCCCGAAGCCGCCACGTTGAGTACGTTGCTGCTGTCGACAAGGCGAAAATGGCCCTCGCCAACGGTCTTGCCATCCTGGAGCGAGGCATCGCTCAGCGAGTCGCCGTACGTCATGCGCATGCGGGTCGGGAGGCAGCACGAAGCCGACTGCGTGTGCTTCGTATCGTAATTGTAATTGCGCTGGTAGATGCTCCGGGCCAGCGCCGCATCAACAAAGTCGGATGCGATGATGCCAATGTGCTTGAGGTAATCTGACTTTGTATCCTCGGTGCCGCTGGGATTGATGTACGGGCTCTTGTACAGATGCTCGTTGACTACTCGTGCCGAGGTAAAAGGATTGCCTCCGTGCGACAAGCCCGTGCAGCTGGTGTAGTTGATAGACCAGCAACGCTCCTGGACTTGCACCTCGGCCCCGGCATCGTCCACGACGTCCACCTTGTTGCACGTGCGCCCGGTCGTTTCCTTCAGCGCATTATCGACCCAGCTGAGCTTGTCGGTTCCCGTGAGTTTGTACTTGTCCTGGGCATATACCTTGGTGCAATAGGGCTCTTCATTGCCCGTTTCCCCTATGGCTTCAAATCCCCGCGCGTCTTGGACGAGACACATCGACTGCCCGGAATGCGCCTTGATCTTGTCATCCCATTGGGTGAGGTCGAGGCCCCACGTGTGGCCGCTTACGCTGTTGCCGGCGAGCCCAAATCGACGCAGCAGGACGATCTTTCCGCGCACCTCGCCCAGCGTGGGGACGTGGCTCGACGTGTAGAACAGGTTGGGGTTATCGGCCATAACCTTGGCGAAGGCCGTCGTTATGCTTTCGTCGGTAGCCTCATCGTTGCCGCGCGATGCGAGCATGATGAGCGCTTCTGACGGGTTTTCGTTCAAAAACGTTTTGAAGTACCCGATGACATCGGAGAGATGCAGATAGTTCCCGTCTTTTTTGAGTAGGTAGAAAATCCCGTGGTCGATGCCGGGGTCATCGCCCTTTCCGAGCCGGATATCAAAATAGCGAATGCCTTCGAGCAACTGCGTGGGAATGTAATCCTGCTGGCATTTTACTTGCGAGGATTGGGGCTCAGTGTCGTTGTCCACGCTGCAGGTGCCCGAATCGTGCGTACCCGGGATGCTCAGCTCGTCGAGGAACTTGTTGTCGTCGACGTATTTCATCCAACATGGTCCGTCGACGTAGCTGCTGTACGTGATCCAGTCGAGGCTGCTAACCGTGGCATCGTTCTTTTTCATGTCGTAACCGACAAGTTCGAGCTCCCACGGAATGCTCTTCCTCTTGTGGCAGATCTTGTTGTTGTCTTGGTCTTTGCCGTCCTTTTCTATGGCCAGGTAATTAATGTCTTTTTTCTCGTTTGTGCGGTCTCGGATGATGTAGGTTCCGTTTTGCTGGCGATCGAACGCAAAAGAGCGGCTGGGCTTGTCGTCATGCTCGCCACTCCATACGTGGATGACCTTTCCATCTTTGTCCGAGTCGCCATCGACCGACCAAATGCTGTAGCCCGTCTTCTTGTGCTCTTCGAAATTGAGCAGGGTGCGGATGGCATACCAATTTCTATTATCTGTATCGGTCGCCACGTGCTCGAGGATGAGCTTGTTGGACGTGCCGTCATTAAACAGGTGGCAGACGTTGCCGATGACGTTGCCGTCTTCGTTGACGCTCGCGGTGCGAAAATAGCCCGCGGGGCGAAGGCGAATGACGAACTTGTCGAGGGTGGCCGCCGGTGTGGGCGTGTCTTCTGCAAATGCCGCGCGCATGGGAAGGCCCAATCCCGCGGTTTCGGGCAGGCTTACAAATGGCGACAATGCTGCGAGTCCAAGGCCCAGCGTAAACGCTCGGCGACTGATTGCGTGGTGTTCGGTCATAACTCCTCCGTTCGCAGGGTGCGGCTGTGCGCTCGTTTTGGTCAATATACTGCCCAGATGTTTAAAGACGCCGGTTTAATTGTCTGCGCGGCGCAATAAATCGGCGGGCGGACGTGTTGGGGTACTTGCTGTTTTCGTATTGTTGTCACATTTGGGTGGTTCCGGCGTCCGGCACCCTCGCGTTCGCCGGCTATCGGCATAAGAAAGGGAGGGCCGGCGAGCCGGTCCTCCCTTAGTACGAAGCGCTGGGGCACCGCCGCTTATTAGCACTGCGCTCGTGTTTCCCGTTGCGCTCGCCAGTCGCTTAGCGCTTGATCTTGATATCCTCGAGCTTGACGTCCATGGCCTCGGTCTTGGCCTTGGCGATATCATCGGCAAATTCCAGGGACTTCATCATGGTCTCGACGGCGTCCTTGTGCTCCTCGACGTTGTCGATGCGCACGTAAACGCTGCCGCCTTCAACGTCGGTAAAGCACTCGGTCGTTACGCCGCCCGAGTGCGTAAAGTAAGCACTGCGCCAGGTCTTGCCGTTGTATTTAACGGGGTCGCTCTCGGTCCATCCGGAGTTGGCCTTCCACTTTGCCTCGTAGTCGAACAGTTCGTCGGCGTTCTTATCGGGGTCGAAGATGGGTATGAAGCGGTCGCTCGCATGCTCGCTCTCGGTGAACTTAAACTGGGCCCTGTCGGCGGTGTTGCCGGCAACGTCGGTGATCTCGACGCCCTCGGGAACCTCGACCTTAAACCAAATGAAGTCGGTCCTCATATCCACGGCTGGCTTTTCTGCTCCGCCGCCACCGCCACTGCCGGTAGCGCCACCGCTGCCACCGCAGCCCACCAGGGCAACTGCGGCAAAGAGACTGATGCAGAGGGTGAGAATCGCAAAGGCCTTCTTTTTCATGGTCGTGTCCTCCTCGATCTGTAATCGCCCATGGATTACCTGTCTTTACTGTACGCGCGAGCGGCTCGTTCGGGTGGGCCATGTGTCCCATTCTGGGGGCAGGATTTGCGCCGACAAGTGGCAATATACGCGGGCACAAAAGAGGGGAGGGCCGATGTCGTCGGCCCTTCCCGGGTTGGGCGCCCGTTGTTTTAATGGAGCGCATGTGCGCGGGTGCGCATAGGCACGTGCGGGTGCCCCGTTACTTGATCTCGATGCTCGAAATCTCGACTTCGCGTGCCTCGTCAACTGCTTTCTTCATGTCGTCGGGGAACTCGATGGAGTTGAGGAGTGTCTCGGCTTCTTTCTTGTGCTGGTCGAAGTTCGAGATGAGGACGTAGGCGCTTCCCGGCTCAACGTCGGTAAAAAGCATGGTTGAGATGCCGCTGTTGTCCTCGTATGTTCCGACGAGCTACGTCCTGCCGTTATACTCGACGGACCCGCCATCCTTCCACTGGAACGTATCCCCCTTCTTTTCTGCCTGGTCGGCGTGGGACTCCTCGGCCGTCAGCGCTTTTTTCCAAACGGGGATAAAGCGATCGGCCGAGGCGTTCTCGTCTTCGGGGAAGGTGAGCTGAACCCTGTCGGCATTCTTGCCGGCGGAGTCGCTTACGCCGACACCCTCGGGCATCTCGACCTTAAACCAGATAAAGTCGGTCTTCTTGGCGACGGGGGCCTTTTCCTTGCTCTCGCTCTTGGGGGCGCTGCCGCCGCCCGATGCGCTCCCGCCGCAGCCGACAAGGGCGAGCGCGGCAAAGAGGGCGATGCAAAGGGAAAGGATTGATAGGGTCTTTTTCATCATGGTGGCGTCCTCCTTGTCTGCTGATGACATCACGGCGCCGCATGCTGTTGGGGTACTGATTGCGCTGGCGGCGGATGTCTCTGTGTACTGTGCGACTTATGCCTCCGTTCATCGCTTGTGGCCGTTGCGCGGCCGTTTCCCAACGGGTTCCTTACTTATAGATATGCCCCAGCTTGTGCTGCTCGGGAGTCTCGAAAGGTGGGCCATGTGTCCCATGTTTGCGTTGACATGGCCTATCGTGTGCCATAGAAATCCGCGATGGCCAGGTGCGCTGACGCTCGCGTACTTATGGGCTAGACTTAGCACCATTACGTGATCGATGCGGTCGGCCGACGTCGGCCGCCCGACCGATATATATGACTTGAAGGTGCGTGTGCGTATGAGCCAAGAGATGATGGATAAAACCTGTCGCGGTTTTGCCGAGGCGCTGGCCGCGCGCGAGCCAGTTCCCGGTGGTGGCAGCGCGAGCGCTTTTGTGGGCGCGCTGGGCGCCTCGCTGTGCGGAATGGTTGCCCGCTACGGTGCGACCAATCCCGCGCTTGCTGATCGTGCGGATGACCTGACGCGTGCGTTTGCCCAGGCAGACGAGTTGGCGCAGGAACTAGTGGGCCTGGTTGCCGAGGATGTGCGTGCGTACGGCCAGGTGTCTGCGGCATACGGTATTCCGCGCGAGGACCCGGCTCGACCGGCTGCGATTCAGGACGCGTTGCACGTGGCGGCCATGCCGCCGTATCGGATCATGGATGCCTGCGGGCGCGCGCTGGCGCTGCTCGAGGACATGGCAGACAAAGGCTCGCGCCAGTTGCTGTCCGACGTGGCGTGCGGTGCCGTATTCTGCCGCGCTGCCATGCAGGGCGCGAGCCTGACGCTCTTTGCCAACACCACATCTATGAAAGACCGGGCGCGCGCCGAGGAACTCGAGGCGGCGTGCGATGAGCTGCTGGATACGTGGCTGCCGCGCGCTGATGCGCTGGCGCGCCGCGCCGCCGATGCCGCGAGGAAGAGGGGGTAGCCATGGCAGAGCTGCTCAAGGGTGCTCCCGTTGCCCGTGCTTTGACCGAGGAGCTCGCCGCTCGCTGCACGGCTTTGCGCGAGCGCGGCGTTGTGCCGACGCTGGCCATCGTTCGCGTGGGCGAGCGCGAGGACGATCTATCCTACGAGCGCGGCGCCCTCAAGCGCTGCGAGAAGGTTGGCATCGAGGCTCGCCGCATTTTGCTTCCCGCCGATGTTTCGCAGGACGAGCTGCTGGCGGCTATTAAGGACATCAATGCTGACCCCGCTGTTCACGGCTGCCTGATGTTTCGCCCGCTTCCCGCTGGACTTGACGAGGATGCGGTTGCCGCGGCGCTCGATCCCGCCAAGGACGTCGACTCCATGACGCCGGCCTCGCTGCTTACCACGCTTTCGGGTCGTGGCGAGGGCTTTGCTCCCTGCACGGCTGAGGCCGTGTTGGCGTTGCTGGACCATTACGGTGTTGAGCTGGATGGAGCTAAAGTTGCCGTTGTTGGTCGCTCGCTGGTAATTGGCCGTCCCGTTGCCGCCATGCTTACGGCTCGCAATGCCACGGTGACGACGTGCCATACGCATACGCGTGACCTAGCTGCCGAGTGCTGTTCTGCCGACATTGTTGTTGCCGCGGTTGGACGCGCGCGCACGATTGGCGCGGATGCGGTTCGCGAGGGCCAGACGATCATCGATGTTGGCATTAATTGGGACGAGGCTGCCGGAAAACTGGTCGGCGACGTGGATTTTGATGCTGCGGAACCGATCGTTGGCGCCATCACACCCGTGCCGGGCGGCGTGGGGGCTGTGACCACCGCAATTCTCGCCAAACACGTGATTGAGGCGGCGGAGCGCGCATCGAAATAGGCGTTTTGGGCTGTTTGAGGGGTTAGCCATATACCACGTGGTCAAAAAGCGCCAAATATGAGTACTGTTGCCATGATAGTCACATATGTTTTACGTCTTTTGGGTTTCCTAACGATATTCATTCTCGTTAGGAAACCCATTTTATTGAACCTATGGGGAATAACGCTGTCTCGCTTTTGGACAAATAGGGATCTTCAGCACTCATTACAAGTAAATTTGCTGCTACTAAATTGGTGACAGTACTCATATTTGGCATTTTTTGACCACAGGGGTTCCGAGGGGGTTCCGAGGTGCCGTGGTTTCGCCCTTTTTGCGCCGAAGCGATACACTGTTGCCGTTTGATTTCTTCGCTCAAGGAGGATGCGCATGCCGTGCACAACGATTTTGGTTGGTAAGAACGCGAGCTACGACGGGTCGACGCTGGTCGCCCGCAACGAGGACTCGTCCAACGGGGTGTTTGAGCCCAAGCGCATGCGCGTGGTGCATCCCGACGAGCAGCCGCGTGTCTACACGAGCGTCCTGAGCCACCTGACCGTTGAGTTGCCCGACAATCCCATGCGCTACACGAGCGTCCCCGACGTCGTTCCCGGTCACGGTATTTGGGCCGAGGCCGGATTCAACGAGCTCAATGTTGGCATGTCCGCAACCGAGACGCTCACCACCAACGAGCGCGTCCGCGGTGCCGATCCGCTCGTGGACTATGTGCCCGCCAAGGGCAACGAGGGCGAGGACGGATACGTTCCGGCACAGTCCGGTGGCTTGGGCGAGGAGGACATGGTGACCCTGGTCCTGCCGTACGCCAAGTCCGCCCGCGACGGCGTACGCATTCTGGGTGACCTGCTCGAGCGCTACGGCACCTACGAGAACAACGGCATCGCCTTTAGCGACGTGGACGAGATCTGGTGGCTCGAGACCATCGGCGGCCACCACTGGATTGCCAAGCGCGTGCCTGACGACGCCTATGTGACCATGCCCAACCAGCTGGGTATCGACAGCTTTGACCTGGATGACGCCGAGGGCGCCCAGGCCGACCACATGTGCTCCGCCGACTTGCGCGCCTGGATGGCCGAGTGGCATCTGGACCTGACGCTGGGCGTCGAGGGCGACGGCCCGGCTGCGGTCTTTAACCCGCGCGAGGCCTTTGGCTCGCACAGCGACAGCGACCACGTCTACAACACGCCGCGCGCGTGGTACATGCAGCGCTGTCTCAACCCCAGCGACGTGTGGGATGGCCCCGACGCCGACTACACGCCCGAGAGCGACGATATCCCCTGGAGCCGCGTGCCCGAGCACAAGGTGACCATCGAGGACATCAAGTACGTACTCTCGAGCCACTACCAGGGCACGGAGTACGATTGCTACGGTAGCAAGGGCACGCCCGCTACGCGTGGCGCATATCGCCCCATCGGCATCAACCGCAACAGCCAGCTCGCCGTGTTGCAGCTGCGTCCCTATGCGCAGCCGGCCTATCGCGCCGTGCAGTGGATGGCGTTTGGCTCCAACTCGTTTAACGCGCTGGTTCCGCTGTACGCCAACGTCGAGACCATGCCCGAGTACTATGCCGACACGCAGGCTCGCGTAACGTCCGAAAACTTCTACTGGGCCAACCGCCTGATCGGCGCGCTGGCTGACGTCCGCTTCCATGAGTGCGGTCGCGCGGTCGAGGATTATCAGGAGAAGGTCGGTGGCATGGGCCACAAGCAGATCCATGACATCGACGCTGCCGTAGCCGCTCTGCCCGAGGCCGAGGTGTCTGCCGAACTTGCACGCGCCAACGAGGAGTTTGCCGAGCGTGTTCGCGTAGAGACCGATGCTCTACTGGGCAAGGTGCTCTACACCACGAGCTGCGCCATGAAGAACTCTTTTGCGATGAACGACAACGTGAGGTAAGGGTTTCCCGTCGATCGAATAGCGCTAAAACGCTTTGTCGCTTTCGCTCAATCTTGGGTACAAGAACGCCAATGCAGTTGTTTGTGATTGGAGACAGCCATGGTTATGAAACTCGATCAGCTTGTTAACGGCGCCATTAACGTGGGCTTCGGCGCCGCCGCCGTTGCCGTCGAGGGCAGCAAGAAGGTTCTCGACGACCTTAGTACCAAGGGCGAGCAGGTTCGCAAGGACGCCGGCACCCCCGATATCGCCCGTAGCGTGTCCGACATGTTCGAGCAGGCCGGCGGCACCATCTCCGACCTGACCGAGCGTCTGGGCATGCAGGGCGAGACCGCGGCCCAACGCGTGCTCGACGAGCTCATTCTGGCTCGCGTCCGCGTTATGACCGCGCCCGAGCGCACGGCCTTCCTGGCCCATGTGCGCGACATCGTCGATTCGGTCGAGGACAACGTGACCTCGGTGCCCGTCGAGTCCGTTGAGCCCGACGATGCGAAGGATACCGAAGAGGCCGAGTAGCAGCGCAGATGGCAGATTCCACCACCGATTACAACAATCTAGATCCCTTGGGTGACGAGGCGGCGGTTGTCGATGAGGTCGATGCCGTCGTCTCGGGCGCTCGCAAGAAGCCGCGCGCTGTCGATATGGTCCCCGAGGAGCCCGACGCGATGGCGCCGGACGAGGAATACCAGCTCACGCCGGCGGGTCGCCGCGAGCGCATCGGACAGATTGTTCGCCTGGTCAAAAAGTACCGCGTGTGGGATAACCTCACGCCGGTTCGTTTGCGCCGCCTGCTCGAGGAGCTCGGCCCCATGTTCGTCAAGATGGGGCAGATTCTGGCCAACCGGTCCGAGATTCTGCCGCAACGCTTTTGCGACGAGCTGCGTCGTCTGCGCTCCGACGTGGAGCCGGTGCCGTACGAGGTCGTACTCAGTTGTCTGGAAGAAGAATACGGCCTGCGCCTGGGGGAGATGTTCGATGCGATCGACCCCAACCCGCTCGGTAGCGCGTCGCTCGCACAGGTGCACCGCGCTCGTCTGGTGACGGGCGAGGACGTGGCCGTCAAGGTGCAGCGCCCCGGTGCGCAGCAGGTTATGGCACAGGACATCGATATCATCCGCTCGGTGGTGCGTATCGTTTCCAAGTTCGTCAACACCGATCAATTCGTTGACCTGCACGGCGTAGTCGAGGAGTTGTGGACCTCGTTTCGCGAGGAGACCAACTTTTTGGCCGAGGCCAAAAACCTCAACGACTTCAACGAGTTCCATAAGAGTGTTCATGGCGTGACGTGTCCTAAATCCTATCTGGACCTGTGCACCGAGCACGTGGTGGTTATGGACTACGTCGACGGCATTTCGATCGCCGATCCTGAACGCTTGGTGGCCGAGGGCTATGACCTGGAAAAGATCGGTGCCGCAATCGTCGAGGACTACTCGACGCAGGTGCTCGATGACGGCTTTTTCCATGCCGACCCGCATGCGGGAAACATCATCCTCAAGGACGGCGTCGTTTACTTTATCGACTTGGGCATGGTCGGACGCATGTCGAGCCACGATCGTGGCATCGTTAAGGACATGATTTTTGCCGTGGCCGAGGGTGACGTGCCCAAGCTCAAGGATTCGCTCATGCGCTTCGCCGTGACGCGTGGCGACTCGGCCGAGCTCGACCATTCGGCCTTTTTGTCCGACTTGGACTTTATCGTGGCTGACTTTGCGGGCCTTGACCTTAAAGACTTGGATATCGGCGAGTTTTTGACCTCGCTGCTAAACCTCGCGCGTAAGAATGACGTTGAGCTGCCGAGCGTGGTGACGATGTTCGCGCGCGGCATGGTGACGCTCGAGGGTTTGCTGACCGAGTACATGCCCAACGTCAACATGATCCAGATCATCCAAACCCACATTAAAAACGAGAAAAGCACCTATGCACGCGTGCGTGATATGGGGCGCGATCTTGCCGCGAGCAGCTATCGCGCGGCGAAGGGCTCACTCGAGGCGGCTGAGTACCTGGGGCTGGCTTCGCGTATGCTCACGCGCGGGCAGCTTAAGGTGAACACGCAGATCATGAGCAGCGATAAGGCGCTGCGACAGCTGGGCGGAATTATCGACCGCATGTCGATGGCTATCGTTATCGCCGGCCTGTTTATCGGTTCGTCGGTGGTGTACTACGCACGCATCGAGCCGGTTGTGTTTGGTATCCCGGTCATTGGCTTTATGGGCTACGTGAGCGCGCTGGTGCTGGCGCTTATGCTGGGCCGCAATATCTGGCTCAACAGCCACGGCGGCAAACACTAGAGGCTGCGACCGTCACCGCATTTTCCTATCGCAAACAATCGCTTTTACCTTGGGCTTCGCCTGTGTGCGGGGCCCTTTTGCGTGATACCATTTTGACGGTAATAATCGATGGCCTAGATGGTGGTGCGGAGACGCACGAATGCGCGGTTTTCCTGCGCGTTTGGGAGAATCGGGGTGCAAGTCCCCGGCTGTACCAGTAACCGTAATTCCTCTTGGCTCGGGATGTTCGCGTCGCAGATCGGACGGCGCGCCTGAGCCGTTAAGGTTAAGTCGGATCGCCTCCCATCTTGCATGCGGCTGCGGCGTATGCCGCCGGTGTGCATAGGGCTCTGGAGGGAAGGGGGACCCCGATGGGGGAACTCGAGCGCAACATGCGCGATGACGTGGGGCAGCCGCTGGGCAATGCCCCAAGTTCAGACAATAGGAGACAAATGGATATGTTTGAGGACGAGCGCCAGCGCGCCTCGTGGCATCGCCGTGGCGCGATTGCACGCGGTGTAGCCAAGCGCGGCCTGGTGGCATTCCTGGCCTTCGCGATGGCCTTTGGCACCACGCCGGCTCAGCTGTGGGCCGAGGGCGCCGAGGGCATTGCCGAGGCTGTGGCTCAGGCTGCGACGCCGGGCGAGGGTGCGGGGGCCACGGACGGTACTGCCGACGGTGTCGTTTCTGAAACCGGCTCTAACGCGAGCGATGCGTCGGCCAACGATGGCACTTCGACGAATGCCGCAGATAGCAACGGCGTAGCGTCGGACGATTCTGCCGCAGTCGAGGCTTCTACTGCTTCGCCGGATTCATCCGAACAGAACGTCAAAAGCGTTGTAGCCGCTTCCGATGAGGCTGAATCTCAGCCTACCGAAGCCGCAAGCCAAGAGGTCTCGGCCACGTGCTCCGTCGTCGGCACCGACGCCGAAGGCGCCCAGCAGACCTGGGCCGCCGCGCAGAAGATCGCTCTGAGGGAGGGCTCGACCGCGGCCGACCTCTCCGAGCAGCTCTTCAAGCAGGCCGGCCTCAAGGCCGACTACGACCCCAACGGCTCCTGGGGCTGGGCGCTCAACTCGATCACGTCGCCCTTCGACTCCGGCCGCACGCTCGCCTACGACCCGGCGACCGGAGCGTACTGGCAGCTGTTCGTCAACGGCAGCGCCTCCGCGGTCGGCGCTGGCGGCCACACGCTCAAGGACGGCGACTCCGTCGTCTGGTGCTACTCGAAGTACGGTGACCCCGCGCCCGCCAATCAGATTTCCGTTAGCTGTACCGTTATCGGCCAGGACGCCTCGGGTGCTCAGCAGACATGGGCGCAGCCCACGACAGCTTTGGTGGAAGAGGGCGCGACCGCTGCGGATCTTTCCGAGCAGGCCTTTAAAAAAGCCGGCATTGGTGCCAAAACGGGGAAAGGCGCGTACGGCTGGTATCTCGAGTCGCTGACTTCACCGTTCAACAAGACCGTGAAGCTTTCGAGCGAGAAAGTTAACGAAAACACTTGGAAATTCTGGCAGTTCTTCGTTAACGGTCAGGCGGCCAATGTCGGCGCGGGCAATTACACACTCAAGGCCGGGGACAAGGTCACCTGGGTCTATGGCTTTGATGGAACCATGCCCGGCCAGGTTTCCGTTTCAATGGAGATTATCGGCAAGAAGGATGAGAAGGCGCAGCGCTGGACCGATCCTTCAACGCAGGTGTTTGTCGAGGGCACGACGATCAAGGACGCCTCCGCTGCCTACTTCGATGCCATTGGCGTTGAGTCCAAGATGTACGACCAATTTGGTTATTGGGGCGTTCATAGTCTTGTCTCCCCGCTTGATGGCACCGAGCTGTCGGGTGCATGGTCGTTCTTTGTTAACGGCGTTCCGGGGCCTCAGCTTGATAGCGATTACGTGCTCAAGTCGGGCGACAAAATCGTCTGGGCTTACGCCCCTGGTGACACTGTTCCTAATCCCGATGAAGCCGTAGTCGATCCGAGCGCTTCGCGCCCGACCGATTGGAAAGCCGACTGGAGTGGCAATTCCAATGCGGTGGTCAAGAACGTGTCCACGCCTACGGGCGCACTGGCAAGCTCTTGGACGTTCGATTGGAAGGCCTACTCGGGTGCCACGTATCCCAATGCGAGCGAGCCTATTGTCGTGAACGGCAACGTTTACCTTGCCGTGAACAAGCGTTTGCTTAAGATCGATGCCGAGTCGGGCAAGGTGCTTGTCGAGTCGAGCCTTAAGACTGCGATTGGCTACACCGCGCGTCCGATTTATACGAACGGTTTGGTTATCGTTCCGCTCGACGGCGGTGCGGTCCAGGCTCTGACGGCCGATACGCTGACGACGGTTTGGGTCACTGACTCTGTGAGCAAATCTGCTCAGTCGAATTCTCAGCTGACGGTCGACGGCAACTATTTGTACGTCGGCACCGTTGATGTCGACTTTGGAACGAGTACGTACAATAACGGTCATCTGACGCGTATTAATATCCTGACCGGCGCTGTTTCTTGGCAGCATGTTAATGCTGATGAGGGCTACTACTGGACGAGCGCTACAGTGGGCGACGGCTATATTCTGGTTCCGACGAGTGCAGGTACCGTTGAGATGCTGAGCAAGTCGACGGGTGATGTGCTCAGCAGCGTTTCGGTTGGTGCCATCGTCAACTCCGGCTGTGTGCTGTCCAAAGACGGCAAGCATGCCTATGTGATCTCGCGCGACGGTAAGCTCCACGTGCTGGCGCTGTCCGATACAAAGGCAAGGGCCTCTTCGCGCATTTCCGAAGAACGCGTCATCGATCTTGGTCTTACGGGTTGTGCCTGCATGTCCACGCTGTATGGCAATAAGCTGATTGTCGGTGGCGAGGTTTCTGGCGGTTCGGCGCTGGCGATTGTCGACCTTGATAATGACTTTGCTACGACGTTGGTTTCGTCTGCCGATGGCTCCGTGCTTCCTGCCGGTGGCATCAAGGGCGCACCGCTCGTGAGTGTCCAGGCGGATGGCACGTACGTTTATTTCACTGTCAACTATGGTGCGACTTCCGACTATGTGAACTACACCTCGGGCGGTGGTGTGTATCGCTACAAGATGGGTGACGCACAGGCGACCGGTGCGTTTAGCGCAGCGGGACACAACAATTACTGTGACTCGCCGATTGCTTGCGATGCCAAGGGTAACCTCTACTACATCAACGATTCCGGCACGCTTTTCAAGCTGAGTGGTGGCGTTAAGGTCTCGTTTGAGACTGGCGAGGGTTCTAAGGTCGACTTCCAGACTACGGCCGACGGCAAGCTGGTCAAGCCGGCCGATCCGACGCGCGATGGCTACACTTTCGGCGGTTGGTTCACCGATGAGGCTTGCACGCAGGCGTATGACTTTAGCACGCCGGTGACGGCCGACCTGACGTTGTATGCCAAGTGGAGCAAGAATGCCGTTAACCCTGGCGGTAATGGCGGTTCTGGCACTAATGGTGGCAACGGTGGCGCTGGCAACGGTTCCGGCGCTGGCGCTGGCACTGGCACGGGTTCCGGCTCCGGCACGAAGGGCCAGCAGGCTGGCGGCGCTGTCGCCCCGGGTCATAAGCCGACGACCAAGACGACGGTGTCGACCAAGACCGAGACCAAGGACAACAAGTCCGACAAGAAGGACTCCGATAAGTCCGATAAGAAGGACGAGAAGAAGTCTGACAAGAAGTCTGACAAGAAGGACAGCAAGTCCGACAAGAAGTCCGATTCCAGGTCCGATGCGGGTGCTGCTTCCACGACCACTGCTAAGAAGTCCTCTAGCGCTTCCGAGCAGGAGACTGGCATCAACCCGCTCGCCATTGTTGGCGTTGCCGCCGGCGTCATCGGTCTCGCCATCGTCGGCGTGTTCGTGTTCACCAAACGTCGGTAGGTGAGGGCTGTGTCCAATAAATCCAAGGACGCTGACCCCAAGCAACCAGATTCCTCGTTCATTCAGTTCGACGATACAAAGCAACAGGGCGCCGCTTCGGCGGCGTCCGCCCCTCGTCGCAAGGCGCTCCTTGGCGTTTTGA
This sequence comes from Coriobacteriaceae bacterium, assembly GCA_905194545.1. Taxonomy (GTDB): domain Bacteria; phylum Actinomycetota; class Coriobacteriia; order Coriobacteriales; family Coriobacteriaceae; genus Collinsella. The sequence continues at coordinate 43,506 of CAJJSS010000006.1, forward strand.
CTGCCGCGTGCACCATTCTGATCGTCGTCTCGCTGGGCTTCGTCCATCCTTCCGAGAGCGGCGCCTGGTCCATCGACTGGATCATTCAGACCGTGACGGGGGAGAGCGTCGTCACCAAGGACACCAAGGTGTCTGGCTCGACTACGACTTCGGGCGAGGCCAGTTCCAAGGATTCCAAGTCATCGAATGACGCAAAAGATGAGTCCAAGCATTCTGATGAGTCCAAGTCCAAGGACGATTCCGAGTCTTCAAACAAGGAATCGGACAAGAACTCGGATAACAAGAAGTCCGAGGACCAGGACGGCAAGAAGTCTGGCGATAAATCCGCTGCCCAAAATACGGGAGCCGGTGATACTTCCAATGCGTCTGGCGGTGGACAGTCGTCTGATGGAGCCTCATCCTCTAATGGTGGAAACGCCTCCTCGGGCGGCCAGAGCGGCTCGCAGGAGTCCAGCTACGTAACAGTGACGGTTTCGGTCACATCGAGCGCTGTGGGCAATCCTGTGTCTTCTGGTGGCACCTTTACCTTTAACGAAGGCACTACCGTCTATGATGCCCTGTGCGCGCTGGGCCTTTCCGTTAACGCACATGGCTCGTCGTACGGCACGTATGTCTCCGCGATTGGTGGTTTGGCCGAGAAACAGTACGGTGGCACGAGCGGCTGGATGTACTCCGTCAACGGCACAACGCCCATGACGGCCTGCAGTAACTACGTTCTCTCCAATGGCGACAACGTGGTCTGGTATTACGTTACAGGCTAGGGACCTCGACATAGTGCGCCAGACGGGCGGTTCGGACAAACATCCGGGCCGCCCGTTTTTCATGCGAATGGGACTGGGTCGCCGGGTCTCTCGGCAAACAAAAAAACCGGTTGGAACGGGAATTCCAACCGGTTTTACATTCAAGCAAATAGTGAATCGACTACGACTGCGCGCCCTCGAGGAATAAGCGACGGCTAAAGTAGTTGTACCAGGTGACCAAGAACGTTGCGATTGCCTTCATGGCCTGGTAGCCGATGCTCAAAAACGTGACGCCCACAAACATGTACAGGTCGTTGAGACCCAGGCCAATCACCGACAGGATGGTGAAGATCGTGAACTCGCGCTTGCGGCTCATGCCCTCACGGTGGTCGAACACGTACTTCATGCTGAGCCAGTAGTTGACCACGACGGACGTGATAAACGAGACTGTGGTACTCATCAAAAAGTCGAGGTGGAACAGCTCGACGAGCGCAATGAGCATGCCCCAGTCGATGCCAAAGGAGATAAGACCCACGACAGCGAACTTGAGGAATTGCTTAGTATGAGGTTGTGCCAGTGCCTTGCGCACGTAATCACATCCAATGCGTTGACGAATCGAGCAGAGGATACTTTAGAGCTTTTGCAAGGGAAACGTAAGGGCTTTGCCAAGAACTATATGAACTCGTCAAATTTGCAAGAGACAATCCGCAAACGTCGTAAATCCTTCCGTAAACGAGCAAGGCCCACGAACAACACGGCGCTCGACGCGCGTCATCCGTGGGCATTGTAAAGCTGTAAGGTTGCGAGTTACTTGGTCTCGTCGCCTTCCAGGAAGATCTTTCGGGTCACAAAGTTGTAGACCATGACAAGCGCGGTGGCGCAGATCTTGGCGATATTGGCCTCGAGTCCCAGGCCGGCGTTGAGTGTCAACACGATACCGTCGTTGAGTGCCAGGCCGATCACGGACAGCACGACAAAGATAATGAACTCGCGGCGGCGGCTTATGCCTTCCTTGTGCGCAAACACGTATTTCATGCTTGCGAGGTAGTTAAAGATGAGTGAGATGATAAAGCCGCTGGTGTTGGCGATTAGGATGTTAAGGCCCAGACCGTAGTGGAGCAGATTCATAATGCCAAAGTCGATGACCGTGGCAATGACGCCGACGACGCCAAACTTCATGATCTGCGCAAGGAGCTTTTGCATGGTACCTGCCTTATGGTGGCGCCGGGGCGCCGCGGGGATGACAAACTCAGCAAGTTTAGCCAATCCCCGCGGGTGGGGCTAGACGCGCTCCTCGATAGCACCGTTTCTATATGCATCGAGCAGCTGGCGCAGATCCTGGATCTGGCTGCGAATCTTGGCGCCAGTATCGGTGTCGCTCACCATGCGGCGACGGTCTGCTTGGTCAAAACGGTTGGTCTCGCTTTCGATGTCCACGTTGCGCGTGAGTGCCTCGGCAACCGTCGTAAAGGCCCGGTGCGACTTGAGGCGGCAGCCGCGCGAGCTCGAGATGAGCGTATAGCCGGCGATACCCGTCTTGGGATGGTAAGCGCGGCAGAAGCCGCCATCGATGACCAGCAGTTTGCCCTCGGCGCGGATGGGCTGCTCACCCTTGGTGGTTTTAACGGGCGTGTGGCCGTTGATGATGTGGCCGGTCGGTGAACATGCCATGGGCACGACGCCAAACTCGCGCATGATGTCATCGCAGACCGAGGGCGACTTGGTAAGCGTAAAGTACGGGTCCATCGGCTCGACCCAGGTGCTCTTATCGGCGATATAGGCGCGCTCAAAGGTACGCACCAGGCGTCCGCTGGCGGGTGAGTTAAAGCCAATCCACAGGTACCACATCCAGTCGAGGGCGTCGCGGTCGCCCACGCGCCAGGCGCGGCGGGCGATGTGGTCGCAAAAATCGAGATAATCGCGGCCAGCGTGCCAGGTGCCCAGACAGTTCATGCTGCTAAAGGTGCCGTCTTCGTTGAGCGGCACGCAGCCATGGAACAGCAGGTTGCCGTTGGCGACCTTGTACATCGAGCCGTGGGAATAGAGGAAATCGATATGGCGATGCAGGTGATCGGCGGTGACAAACTCGGACACGAGCTTGTCGATGATGTGCTGCTCCTGGGGCGTGAGCGTATAGGGGTCCGCCGGGTCGACGGTGGGGAAGTCGTTGGTCGTGAGCGGCCACACACTGCCGTCGGCGAGCGTGACCGTGCCGGTGTCGTGATCGATTTTGTCGAGTAACAGGCGGTCGGTCATATCGAACTCGGGGTGGCGCTGGATAATCTGGCCCTCGAGCTTAAAGAGCAGCACGTTGATGGCCTTGATCAGCGGGGTGATGGGCTCACCGTCGGTGTAGGTGGCATCGGCAAAGGCGACAAGCTCACGCAGCGAGATGCCGTAGTCGTTCTCCAGGATCTCGTAGTTGTCGTAGCGTAGGTTGTTGCGCAGCACCGTGGCGATGCAGGCGGGCTCACCGGCCGCAGCGCCCATCCACAGCAGGTCGTGGTTGCCCCACTGGATGTCGAGCGAATGGTAGGTGAGCAGGCGGTCCATAATCTTGGCCGCGCCGCCACCGCGGTCGAAGATGTCGCCCACCAGGTGCAGGTGGTCGACGGCCAGGCGCTTGATGAGCGAGGCAAGCGACTCGATAAAGTCGTCGGCGCTTGCGGTCTCCAGGATGGACTCCACGATGCGCTCGTGATAGCGCACGCGATAGTTGTTCTCGTCCGGGTGCGTGTGCAGCAGCTCGTCGATGATATAGGCGTAATCGCGTGGGATGGCCTTACGCACCTTGGAGCGCGTATAACGGCTCGAAAGCGAGCGGGCAACCATAATGAGTTGGTCAAGCATCGTCTTGTACCAGGTGGGCGAGTCCTCGCGCTGGCTGCGGACCAGCTCGATCTTCTCGTGCGGGTAGTAGATGAGCGTGCACAGCTCGCCCTTTTCGTCAAAGGAAAGCGTGTCGCCAAAAATCTCGTCGACATGCTCGCGCACGACGCCCGAGCAGTTGTTGAGGATGTGCATAAAGGCTTCGTACTCGCCATGCACGTCGCTCATAAAATGCTCGGTGCCTTTGGGCAGGTTGAGGATGGCCGAGAGATTGATGATCTCGGTAAACGCGGATTGCTCGGTGGGAAATTGTTTCGACAGCAGGCGCAGATACTTGAAGTCTTGCGGATTGCGATCGAATGCGACCATGAAACACCTTCCGATGGGGTTGGTAAAACTGATAAACAGCGTCAAACGTTTATCAGTATGCGCCGCTTTTGTTTCGATTGGGGGTGGGAGGTCGAATTGTTGGCCGAACGGTTTGGTAAATCGATTTAGTTGAGGTAGATATGGCGGTTGGGTGGAGACGTAGGGTCGTTTTTACAGACGTATGCCTCCGGGATCGATAGAGATGATGACGGTAAAGATGTTCACCACCTTTGGCTCTATTTGGTAAATAGTGGACATTTGTACCGTATTTATGCTTGCTGTGCGATAATTTTTATAACTATACGTAAGGAGCCTCATATGAGTGATTTTGTCCTGACCTGTGAATCCGCCGCCGATCGAACTCGGGAGTTCTTTGAATCGCGCAATATCCCTGTCGTGTGTTTTCATTACGAGATCGACGATGTTGTCTATGCGGACGATCTGTATCAGTCGATTACGCCGGACGAGTTTTTTGCCCAGATATCCGCGGGCGCCATGCCCAAGACGTCTCAGGTGAGCGTGGGTGAGTACGAGGAGTTTTGGGAGCCGCTTGTTGCCGAGGGCAAAGACGTGCTGCACCTGACGTTGTCGTCGGGTATTTCGGGCACGTATGGATCGGCCTGCGTTGCGGCGCAGATGCTCGCGGATCGCTATCCCCAGGGCGGCAAGGTGCGCGTCGTCGATTCGCTGGCGGCGTCTTCGGGCTTTGGCCTGCTGGCGGAATGTGCCGCCGACGTGCGCGATAGCGGGGCTTCACTCGACGAGACGGCTGCCTGGATCGAGGAGCACAAGCTCAACCTGCACCACTGGTTCTTCTCGACCGATCTGTCGAGCTACCTGCGCGGCGGTCGCATTTCGGCTGCGAGCGCGATCATCGGCACGGCGCTTAAGATTTGCCCGCTTATGACGGTCGATTGCGAAGGTGGGCTGTCGCCACGTGAGAAGATTCGCACTAAGAAGCGCGCGATTTCCGAGATGGCTCAGACCATGATGGCACACGTGCAGGACGGTGCGGATTATTCGGGTAAGTGCATCATGTCGCACTCGGCGTGCCGCGAGGATGCCGAGGCAGTTGCGGCGCTGATTGAGAAACAGGTTCCGCAGCTTAAAGGCAAGATTGAGATCAATAACATCGGTACTCTGATTGGCTCGCATACCGGACCTGGTACGGTGGCGCTCTTCTTTATGGGCGACAAGCGCGTGGATTAATTTGCCCCATCACATCGCTGCATGATTGCTCAAACGAAAACGGCCCGCCTCACGTTTGTGGGGCGGGCCAAGATGTTTTGCTAGCGTTTCTTTCCTCGGAAGAAAAAGCCGTGCAGTGAGGGCTTGAGCCCGCGGTTGGCGCGACGCTCCTCGACGCGCTCGTGGATCGAAGCGACGCGCTCGATGACCTCGTCGGGAATCGGCACGTCGGGATTCATGTTCTCGACCTGGCTGACTTCGGCGGCGGCGACCTGGTCGATAATGGGCACATCGTCGCGCGAGATAACGGGCGTGGCGTCTTCCTTCATCTTGCGATAACGCTGCATCATGTCGGTCTGTAGCTGCTGTGCCGAAGGCGGCGTCCAGATGATGGCGTTGGCGCCGGCGGCGATGGTCTCGCGGATGCTCTCGGGCGTCTTGCCGCCCGGCGCGATGAGCGGCAGGTTGGGATAGTGCTCGCGCAGTTCACGCAGGACCTGCGGCGTGTTTTTGCCGGCGGCGATGTTAAGAATCTTGGCGCCGGCGCGCACCTTTGCGTGAGCATCGTCGTCGCAACGTACGACCGTGGCGATGACGGGGATGTCGGCGATGTTGGTGATGTGCTCGACCATCTCGGCAGTAGCGGGGGAGTTGACCACACAGCCCGCCGCGCCCTGCATCTCGGAGACGGCTGCCATCTGAACGGAGCGCTTACCGGTCGTAGTTCCGCCGCCCACGCCTACAAAGACCGGGCACTCGGCGACGGTCAACAGTGCCTGCGTAATGGCCGGCTGCGGCGTGAAGGGGTAAACGGCAAAGACGGCATCGGCATTGGAGTTGCGGATGACCGCGACGTCGGTGGTGTAGATGAGCGATTTGATACGACGGCCGAAGAGCGTGAAGCCGCTGGCCTCCTCAATCTCGTCAGGCATGCGAAGGGCCGCCTTGCGCAGGCGCCCGTCGATGGGCAGCGGCTCCATGGGAAGCAGTCCGTTGGGGGTCACGGCTACCTGGGGTTCGGTGAACTCGTCTGCGAGCTCGACCTCGGAGAAATCGACCGAGGCGACAATGTCCTCGTGAACCTCGGCGGGCACATCGATGGGGGCTTGGTCGTTTGCCGCGGCAGGCGTGTCGAAGGAGCTGGTGCCGACGAAGGCGTCGACGCGCTCATTTAGATCGTTGAGGGTATCCATGGAGGCTCGATTCTATGTGATGACGGCCGGCAGGGTGCCGGCAGCGTTGTGCTTGCTAAATCGTTTGACGAGTTGATTTTTCCCCGCCGCGTCCTCCGTTAGACCGAAGGGCGGCGAACGTGAAGGAGCTGTGGTGGCGGGGATCGAGGTGCTATCTTGAAAGTCCCGTTTAAAAGAGAGGTGACGCGGTATGGAATTTTCGGCAATGTTGGGCTCGATTGGCCTATGCGTGGGCGCAATCGTTGCCGCCGCGGTCATCTACTTTGTGGTCACGGCCATTAAGGGCAAAAGGGCCGAACGCAAGGAGCGCGCGATGCTTAAACAGCATCGCGACCAGCAGGACAAACGCGCACGGAGATAGCTTGTTGAGTTTTGGATCCGTACGCTAGCTGCGTTTTCGGATCAGGGCAATGTAGAAGCCCTCAAATTCGCGGCTGGGCGGAATGGTGAGCGTGCCGGGCAGGCCGTTGGCGATGGCCGATACCTGACCCGCGGCAATGGCCTCGGTCAGGGCGTTGGACTCGATGCGCGGCTTCTCGCCAGCTTCCTGGGCGCGGCGTGCCTCACTTTCGCTTGGCGTGCCGTCGAGGGGGATGAGCTCGCAGTCCATATGCTTGTCGAGGGCCTCTTGCAGGGCGTCCTCGTTTTCCTGCGGCAAGATCGAACAAGTCGAATAGACGAGCGTGCCGCCCGGTTTGAGGGCTCCCATGGCGCGGTCCAGAAGTGCTCGCTGCGAGCGGGCGCACTTGCTCAGCAACTGCTCGGTGAGGCCGCGCAGGCTCTTCTCGTTGCCGCTGACGACGGTGCCCGTGCCGGTGCAGGGAGCGTCGAGCAGGATACGGTCAAAGCGGAAGAACTCGTCGAGCTCGCGTGCGTCGATGCGCATGACGGGCACGTTTTTTGCGCCTTGGCGGTGGAGGTTGGCTTCGAGCTTCTCGGCGCGGGGAATGCTCATCTCGCAGGCGGTAAGGTGCGCCTGCCCCTGCGTGAGGGCGGCGATCTGCGTCGTCTTGCCGCCGGGGGCCGCGCACATGTCCAGGATGTCCTCGCCTGCCTGTGCGCCCAGGACCAGCGGCGGCATCATGGACGACAGACTTTGCAAGTAGATCTTGCCGTCGCGGTAGATGTCGAGGTCCCACAGGTCGGAAACCTGGGCCTCGGGCAGGATGAAAGCGTCCGGGTACCAGGCGACGGTTTGGTGGGCGATGCCGGCTGCGTCGAGCGCGGCGGCGATGTCCTCGGCGGTCGCCTTGAGCGTGTTGGCGCGCAGCGTGACCGGGCGTGTGACCGCGGCGCCGAAGCCCTTGATCATGAGCTCGGCATCGGCGGGCGCATAGGCGCCGGCGACCGTGTCGACCATAAAGCGCGGCAGATCGGCGGCGGAGTGTTGGGCGGCAAGCTGGTCGGAAAGCTCGGTGGCGGCAAACTGCCTGAGCTTGAGCTCGGCCTTGACCTGCTTTTTCTGCTTACGACGACGCGGCTTGGACATCCGTCTTTCCTTCCCATCCCAAATTGACTACTTTCCGGGCACGCCGCTGCTGGCGTGCCTTAGTACTGGCTCTCGTGCTTGCTGAAGAAGTCGAAGCGCGGGGGCAGCGGCTTTACGCGGTGCTCGCCGGGCTTCTCGCCCAGGCTCTCCACAAACTCATCCGTGGAGGCGAAGATGTTATCCCAGCTAAAGAAGGCGACCGGGTCGATGTCGAAGTACTCGCAGATGAGCTCGCAGCCGGCAGGGACGATGCCGTGCATGAGCACGGTCGCCACGCGCAGCTCGGTAAAGGCGTCGACGAGGGCCTGCGTCATCGCGGCGTTTGCTGGCTTGCCTTCGAGCTTGTTGGCGGCCTTGGAAGCGTCGCTCCAGCGCTTGTTGGCGGCGCGCAGGTAGTCGTCGCACACGGCAAGCGCGCGGTGCGTCTCGAACTTGTACATAGCCTGCTCAAAGGCGAGAGCTGCCTGCTCGGCGGCTTCGACCACGGCGGCAGAGGCCGCACCGGCGGGGATGCAGCCGTTGCGATAGGGGCTCTCGTCGCCTTCCTTGACGGCGACGCCGTAGAAGCAGCTGCGGGCCAGACGGTTGAACACGCCGGTCAAAAGGGCGCTCTCCTTAAGGGCCGGATCGATGACGCGCTTGTCGTCGCAGGCGCGCACCTCGTTGCCGTCCTTGTCCTTGCCGGTCACGCGGGTGTCGTATGCCTTGGGGCTAAAGCTCACCGGCTTTTCGGACAGGCCGAGCGACAGCCAGTGCGCGCGCATCTGCTCGCAGGTGTAGTGGTTGAGCAGGTCGTCTGCCGGCGGGGGAGGCGTCTGCGAGGACGAGCTGGCCTTTTTGCCCATGTAGAGCAGGTGGTAGCAGGCGCTGACGGTGCTCTGCGTGAGGTCCCAGCCCAGGGCCTCCCACATGGCGGTCTGCGCGATGCAGTAGAAGTAGATGTTGTCCTGACCGATAAACTGGTAGATCTGTGCGTCGTCTGAGCACCACCAGTCGCGCCAGTCGAGCGAGCTGTGCTGGTAGGTGGGCGCGGGCACCTGCGTGGAGTCGGCAGCGGGCTCGCCCATAAGGGCGGCATCCTGGGCGGCGACGCCCTCGGTCACGCCGGCGGCCTTAGCATCGCGCGCGAGCACGGTACGCGTATAGCTGATGGGCGCCCATAGGCTCTCGGGCCAGCACCAGCAGGTGACGTCGGAGACGCCGTCGACCTCGGGTACCGGAACGCCCCAGTCGATGTTGCCGGTGATGCGGAAGGGCACGAGCGCTTTGCCGCTGCGGAAGCGCACGCCGCCGTTGGCGAGCACCGCGTGGGCGTCGTCGCGCTCCTTCCAGCTGGGGAAGGTGACGGTAAAGCTGCTCTTGTTGCCCTCGGGTTCCAGCACGGTGTGCTCGGGGAGCTGGTCCTCGACGGCATCGAAGGCCTCGCGGAACTTGTTCTGGATGTAGAGCTGAGCCGGCAGCAGCCACTCCTCCATGGTCTTGGAGACCACGGAGCGAACCTGCGGGTTCTGGGCGAGCTTGGCGGTATAGGTCTTCATAAAGTCGAGGTAGGCCGGCAGATCAAAGTAGAGATTGTCGACCGGGCGCAGCTCGGGCACCTCGCCGGTGAGCTGGCTCTTGGGCGCGATGAGCTCCTCGGGCTCAAACTGGTGACCCAGGTCGCACTCGTCGGCGTACGCCTTCTCGGACTTGCAGCCCTGGATGGGGCAGCGGCCGATCACCTGACGGCCGTTGAGGAACGTGCCGGCCTTGGCGTCGTAGAACTGCAGCGTGGAGCGCTTGGAGATGGTGCCCTGCTCGTGCAGGCGCTTGATAATCTCGGCGGTCACCTCGTTGTGAATCTGCGCAGCCGGCTCAAGGCCCGAGCCGCCGTAGATGTCGCAGCTGATGCTGTAGTTGTTGAGGGTCGCGGCCTGGCGGGAGTGATTGGACTCGACATACTCGCCGATGGACTTGTCGTAGCCCTCGTTCTCCTTGAGCTTGCGGTAGCTCTCCATGATGGGCGAACCGTAGCAGTCGGTGCCCGAGGTGAAGATGACGTTTTCGCGGCCCAGGCGGTCGCGCAGGAAGCGGGCGAAGAAGTCGGCCGGGACAAAGACGCCGCCGACGTGGCCAAAGTGCAGACCCTTGTTGCCGTAGGGCTCGCCGGCGGTAACGATGGCGCGGCGCGGCCAGCTGGGACGGTCGTTCATGGAGTATTTGGATGCCATGGGACTCCTTCGCATATAGGTAAGAGCGCGGCCGGGCACGGGGTTCGGCGGCGCGGTGGTCAATTCGTGCATATCGTTCGACATTATCGCACATGCGGGCGGGTGCGTGGCAGGGGCGCTATCCTAAGATGCTATGAATGAGATTTCCAACATACATGCGTTTGAGGACGAGGATTTTCTACACGCTTGCTTCGTGTGGGGGATGGCCGTGATCGCGGTGTTTGCCGTGTGCCTGGTGCCGGTGTTTATGCTGTTGGGCGGGCCTGCGGACTTGGACGCGGCTGAGGCGGGCGGCTGGATGGCTGTCGTGGGCTGGATAGTCGGCTTGGCTGCGGTCTCAATGGCATCGTTTGCCGTGCACGAGCTGGTGCATGCGGTGTTTTTTAAGCTGCTGGCGCCTGCGGGCGCGCAGGTGACCTTTGGGGCGAATCGCGAGACGGCGATGATCTATGCCTGCGCCGAGGGCGTTGTGTATTCGCGCCGGCGGTACATGGCGGTTTGCCTGGCGCCGACGGTTGTTGTGACGACAGCATTTGCCCTGGGGTTTGCGTTCTCGGACTATCCGCTGCTGTGCTACCTGGCGGCTGGTCTGCACTTGTCGGGCTGTGTGGGTGATTGGTATTACGTGCGGACCATTCTGCGCGACCGCCGTATCGTCGCCTGCGAGGATACGTCCTTTGGCGTGCGCTTTTTCGCAAAGTAGTCTTTTTGGGGCGGGGCTATTTTAGCTGCCATGATGTCGGGGTGAGTTTTCTGGGACGGGGATGTCGATGAAGTCGTTGTTGCTGCATGCGTGCTGTGCACCATGCTCGCTTGAGCCGGTTCGCCTGCTGCGCGAGGAGGGGTTTGAGCCCACGATTTGCTGGACCAATCCCAATATTCAACCGCGCGATGAATGGCGGCGGCGTCTGGACGAGCTGCGCCGGTGGTGTGCCGATGGCGACATCGAGCTCATCGAGGCGGGGGAGGACCGCGAGCGCTGGGAGGCCGGCGTGGCCCCGCTGGGTGCCGATCGGCCCCGTCGCTGTCGCTCGTGCTATGCCCTGCGCTTGGCCGAGGCGTGCCGCGTGGCCCAGGAGCGCGGGTTTGAGTTTGTGGGCACGACGCTCGCCGTCTCGCCGTATCAGCTGTTCGATACCTGCAATGATGTTTTGGAGCGTCTGGCTGCCGCCCGCGGTCTCACCCCGGTGATTCGCGATTTTCGCCCGTATTATCCCGAGGCTACGCGCCGTTCGCGTGAGCTGGGCATGTATCGGCAGAATTACTGCGGCTGCCGTTTCTCGGCGGTCGAGGCGGCCATGGATCGCGCCCGCATCCGCGACGAGCGCAAAGCCGCCAAAAAGTAGTTCATTTGGGCTGGGACTTTGAGCTGTCTGCGCGGTACGGTCGTTTTTGGGAAAGTCGATTTAATTAAGCGTGTGATCGTGGCTCGCTTGATACCAAACGACGACTCCTATGATTCTAATCCTCCGTTTGTTAAACATCAGATCCGGACTTGCTGTTGCATATGAATGGGACGACAGCACAATCATGTCGTTTCCTTCTGCAAATCGCCTAATTACCGGTGTTTTGCCGTCTGTGAGCGCCAATACAGCACAGCCGTTCCAAGGCTTTGCGGTGGTATCGACAAGTAGTAAGCTGCCGGGAGGGTAAATGCGGGACATTTCGTCGCCTTTGATTTTAACGAAAACGCTATGTGGGTGACGTTTGGCTACGTCTACAGGCGCGCAAGCATTTTGTTGGCCGTGCGTGATGCGGCGCTTTTGCGATTCGATATCGATGACGGGAAATGTGCCCTCCATTTCGTGGATAGCAGGGTCTTCGTCGGTGACGATTCTTTTATTTGCGAGCTTTACAGCCAAACCGTTTTCCTCGCCAACAAGTTCATCGCGGGTGCAACCGAAGAGCGCTTGTAACTTTTCAATATAGCGCTCACGGGGGGCATACCGACTTTTTTCCCAACGACAAACGGTCTCTTTAGATACCCCCAACATCTCTGCAAGTTGCGCCTGACCAAGATGCTCCATGGTGCGGAGTTTACGAATATTTGCCCCGAAGCCCATGGCTATAGATCCTCTCGCCACAGAGGGAGGCATAGACAGTTTGTGCCACCATAGCCTTTGGTGAGCTCGTCAATGGATAGCGGGAATAATTCCATTCCTGCTTTCTCAAGCGCTTCGTTGGTCCAAACGTTTTCTTCATATACGCATAGTTTTCCTGGCGAGAGCGCAAGGATAGACGTTGCGTTGTTCCGGCGTTCTCTTTCGTAGGCGGTTTGATTCCCGCCTCCGCAGTCAATCACTTTTATTGGTTCGCAACAGGCTGCAGAGAGTATTTCCGGAATCGTGCGATCGATAGGAGTGATCGTAAGGCCCCTTCCGGATCGTTTTAGTTGAATGCTGTATGCATCAACGGCATTGCATATCTCACGATCGATGAGGAACGCGTCGTGATCAATTCTACTTATGAACGTATCGAGGTGGATACGCAGCCCGTCAGAGGGGACTCGAATCGCAATTAGCTCGGTGGTCTGGAATTTATTTGAGGTCAGGAGCTCTTTGGCAAGTGACTCGACGGCGGCGGGTTCAGTTCGGTCAGAGATTCCAACTAATATTGTCTTAGCACTGATAACAATAATGTCTCCGCCTTCTATATGGTAGCTACTCCTGTTCAAATCACATATTGGAGTTTCTCCCATGATCTTGTGGTGGGTGAATATCTGCCGGTATAAGGCGACCTCACGATCACGCTCAGGCCAATACATATGATTTAGGATGATGCCGTCTCCGACTACCACAGCAGGATCACGAGTGAAAAAAAGCGTGTTGAGGGGATTGACCAAGAGCGAGGCGGGATCAAATTGCTCGTGCACGAGCGCCCGTAGTGTTTCCGACTGGTTTGAACATAGCTCAGTGTCTCCAAAGCGAATGCCGTTAAGTACTATATTCACCAATTCCTGGGTGTTCTTAGCGTTCTCAAACAGCTGGGTTATTGCCTCGAGGAACTCTCTGCCTGTTGCCCCGCTGCAACGGAGGTAGTCATCAATAAAATATTTAAGTGATTGGGGCTCAGTTTCAAGTGAGTCTTCGAGAAGGTCCCTAATTTCAATGGTTTCTACGCCATGCTTCTCAAGCAATTGAACCATGGAATCGTGCTCATACATTGCTTTGTCGAGGTCAAAACGACCGCTCCATTTTCGCAGGGAGAAAACTTGGCTGAAGTCGGCATCAGGGTAGTTTTGTGTTTCAGCTCCTGGTCGATGGACAAGTACGGCTTTTAAATGACCGATTTCATTTGTTATGTGTATGCCTTGCATGTCTGTCTCCTGTCCTGCTGGTTTTTATATAAGGCTAAGGCAGGTTCCTTGTTGTGTTGCGGAAAAGTTAAAAGACGTATGTAATTGACAAATAACATCAATTTTAAATATCAGATTGATTAATAACGTCACTTTAGCTGCCGTTCATAGGTGAAAAGCGACACGATAGCGATGGTTGGCCGACCACCGCTGAGCAACCTCATACATTTATGGTGCCAGCTGGATAGATGGGAAAAGGAATGAAGGAGGAGATATGGCAGCGGAAAGTTCGAAAGGCATCAAGCAGTTCAAGGTCCCGCACGTATATGCGATCATCTTTGCACTTATGGTCATCTTCGCTGTTCTCACGTGGATTGTTCCCTCTGGGTCCTATCAGCGTCAGGAGGTGAACGGTCGTGAAGTCACTGTCGCAGGTACGTATGAGCAGAGTGAAAAGACATATATTGACGAGGAAACCGGGGATGAAGTAGATCTCAGACAAGGTGTCTTCGATGTTCTTCAGGCTCCAACGCGCGGTATACAAGAGGCAATTGAGGTCGTTGCATTCATCTTGATTGTGGGCGGTTCGTTTCAGGTTATTACTAAAACGGGCGCTATCACGAGCGGAATGGGTCGTGTCGTTCGCCGCTTTAAGAACAAAGACATTCTAATTATTCCTATTGCGATGGTTCTCTTTGCATTGGGCGGAACGAGCTTTGGCATGGCGGAAGAAACTCTCCCGTTCTTTGCGATCTTCATGCCAATTATGATGGCTATGGGCTTCGACTCGATGACGGCGTTCATGGTCGTGTTCGTTGGAGCGCGCACGGGTTACATCGCCTCAACGATTAATCCGTTTAATGTTCTCATTGCGCAAGGTATTCTTGGTATTCAGGGCAACCCCCAGCTGTGGCTGCGTATGATTGCCTGGGTTGTTTTGACCTCCGTTGCAATTACTTGGGTTGTCCTCTATGCACGAAGGGTAAAGAAGAATCCTGAGTCATCGATCACATTTGAGGATGATATCGCCAAGAAAGTCGAGTTCGCTGCCGATGAATCTGCCCTTGATGCGGAATTTACGGGTCGTCAAAAAGGCGTGCTTGCGGTATTTATCGCTGGAATGTGCCTTATCATCTGGGGACTTGTGACCCAGGGCTGGTATATGAACGAGATTTCTGCGGTCTTTTTGGCCATGGGCTTGTTGGCTGGTGTTATTGCGGGCTTTAGTCAGGACGTCATCGCTCAGGAATTTGTTGCGGGTATCGCTGACTTTGCTTTCTCGGCAATTGTCGTTGGACTTGCGCGTGGCATCCTTGTCATTGCCTCTGACGGCATGATCATCGATACCATCCTCAATGCGCTCGCCACTGGTCTGGGCGGCATCCCGGCGGTTCTCTTTACTACGCTTCTTTATGCGGTTGAGAACCTCCTGGCGATCCTGGTTCCCAGCTCATCTGGCCTTGCAGCACTGACCGCTCCCATTTTTGGACCTTTGACCGAACTCATGGGCCTTAATCCCGAGGCTGCCGTGTGGGCTCTCTCCATGGGTAGCGCGACGATGTCTTTGATCTGTCCTACTAGCGCCATTCTTGTAGCGGGTTTGGGCGTGTGCAAGATCAAGCTTGGCCAGTGGTGGAAGACCGTTTGGAAATTCTTCTTGGTCGTGTCGCTCATCAATATCGTATTCGTAGCAATCTCGGGACTTATTGCCCTGTAGGTTTCATGGCTGAAATGGAGTAACAGGAATGCCTAAAGGACTGAATGTACACAGCGAGATTGGTAAGCTCAAGAAAGTTGTGCTTCACCGCCCCGGTCGTGACCTTGTGAACGTAAAGGCGGAAGAGTTCGAGGATGTCTGGATTCACGACTGTTTCTATCTTGATGTGGCTCAAAAGGAGCATGATGCCTTTGCGGATCTTCTGAGGAGCGAAGGTGTTGAAGTTCTCTATATGGAGAAACTCGTTGCTGAAGCGCTGGATGCATGCCCCTCGGCTCGCGCTGAGTTTACCGATACATTTATGGCTGAGAGCGGAATTGTCAATCCTATGCTTGAGCAGGCTGTTCGTGAAAAGCTCGACGCTATTTCAGATTCGTATCAGTTTGTACTTGAGGCTATGGGGGGGTATCGTTATCGTGACCTTGAGCTGCCTCGCGTCTCGACTACGCTTAGCATGATGGATAATGAGGATGCGAAGCCCGATGATTTGGTGTTGAAGCCTCTTCCGAGTTCATATTTCTCTCGCGATCCTCTTGCTTCTGTGGGCAAAGGCGTTCTGCTTCACCATATGTATTGGAAACAGCGAGATCGTGAAGTGCCCTTCTATGAAGCGATTTTCAAATACCATCCCGATTATGCAGGGACTCCGATTTGGTACGACCATAAGAATCCCTGGCATATCGAGGGCGGTGATGTGCTTAACATTAACGCTCATACCTTGGCTATTGGAATTAGCCAGCGAACTGAGGCGGCTGCGATTGAGGAGCTTGCAAAGAATTTGTTCTGGGGATCTGGGAATTCTGAGATCGATACCGTTTACGCTATTAAAATCCCCAACGGCTATGCTTACATGCATCTTGACACCGTTTGCACCATGGTGGATTTCGATAAGTTTACAGTTTATCCCGGTATTTTTGAGACCCTTCGTGTTTATCGTCTGACTCGTGGTGACTCTGAGGGAATGGTCGCTGTTCAAGAGATTGATGACACGCTTGAGCATATTCTTGAAATGGCTACTGGCGTGGAGAAGGTGCAGCTTATTGAGTGCGGTGCCGGCGATATGGTTGAGGCGTCTCGCGAGCAGTGGAACGACGGGTCGAACACTCTTGCCGTTGCTCCTGGTAAAGTCTGTGTTTACGAGCGCAATGTTGTCACAAATGATGAGCTCTACAAGAACGGTTTGGAACTTTTGGTCGTTCCCTCCGAGGAACTGTCCCGCGGTCGTGGCGGCCCGCGCTGCATGAGCATGCCCTTCTGGCGCGAAGATATTTAGTTGCAAATCCACTGTGATAGGAGATGGCGAATATGGGTGTTAATATCGCTGGTCGCAGTTTTCTGAAGCTGCTTGATTACACGACGGAAGAGATTGAGTATCTGCTTGAGCTTTCTGCTAACTTCAAAAGCATGAAGCGTGCCGGTGTTCCGCATAAATACCTTGAAGGCAAGAATATTGTTTTGCTATTTGAGAAGACTTCCACGCGTACTCGCTGCGCCTTCGAAGTTGGTGCACTTGACCTTGGCATGGGTGTAACTTATTTGGATCCGGGCTCGTCCCAGATGGGCAAAAAGGAGTCGATTGAGGACACGGCTCGCGTCCTTGGCCGCATGTATGACGGAATTGAATACCGCGGCTTTGAACAGGCGAAGGTTGAGGAGCTTGCTGCAAAAGCTGGGGTTCCCGTTTGGAATGGGCTGACTACTGAATTCCACCCGACTCAAGTGCTTGCCGATATTCTGACCATGCGTGAAGAGTTTGGAGAGATTAAGGGCAGGAAACTTACATTTTTTGGTAAGGCGGCCGGAAACGTCGCCGATTCGCTCATGGTCATTTGCGCTAAGCTCGGCATTAACTACTGTTCTTGCGGCCCAATCGGGGGAAATTCGGAGGGGGCTACATCCTATGATCCTGAACTCCTTGCAGAATGTAGTCGTATTGCGGCCGAGCATGGATCGACGATTACCATTACAGAGGATATTGAGGAAGGCGCTCGTGATGCCGATGTAATTTACACGGATGTTTGGGTTGGCATGGGTCAGCCCGCAGAGCTGTGGGAAAGCCGCATTAAGCTCATGTCGCCGTAT
Organism: Coriobacteriaceae bacterium; assembly: GCA_905194545.1. GTDB lineage: Bacteria > Actinomycetota > Coriobacteriia > Coriobacteriales > Coriobacteriaceae > Collinsella. Next base: position 60,618 of record CAJJSS010000006.1, read on the forward strand.
CGTGTGACCGCTGAGGTGATGTCTATGGCAAAGCCCGAGGCAATTTTCCTCCACTGCCTTCCGAGCTTTCACGATACTAATACTACTGTTGGTGCCGAAATTGCTGAGAAGTTTGGAGTCACCGAAATGGAAGTCACGGACGAGGTTTTTGAGTCCGATAAGTCTCGTGTTTTCCAAGAAGCGGAGAATCGCATGCATACGATTAAGGCGGTGATGTACGCAACGCTTAAGTAGCGGGGCGTTGAGAAAACAGTCGCAAATCTGTTTGCCATACTATATTTCTCTCAACAAGCTGATAGGATACAGGGGAGAATGATGCGCGCGTCAGTCGATTTTTTCGACTGACGCGCTTTGTGAAAGAGGCAAAGATGCGTACCGATGATTTTGACTACAACCTTCCTGAGGAACTGATTGCCCAGGCTCCTGCCGAGCCGCGCGACTCCTGCCGCCTGCTGGTGGTGGATCGCAAAGGCTCCCAGGCGGGGAAGCCGCTGGAGCACGGCGGTACCGTTGAGCACCGCATCTTCCGCGACATCATCGACTATATCGAGCCGGGCGATGTGCTCGTCATCAACAAGACGCGTGTGATGCCGGCCCGCCTGATCGGTCGCAAAGCCGGCTCGGGTGGCGTGGTCGAGACGCTGCTGCTCAAGCGCCGTGAGGATGTTGACCCGCTGGGCCACGTTTGGGAGTGCCTGGTCAAGCCGGGTAAGCGCCTGAAGCCCGGTGCTCAGATTGAGTATCGCGCCGGTGGCGCCCATGCGCCCGAGGGGGCTCCCGTGGTGCTGACGGCCGAGGTCATCGACTTTGTCACCGATAGCCGCGGAGGCCGTCTGGTGCGCTTTGAGCCGGCCGGCTGCAATGCCGCCGGCGAGCCGCGCACGCTCGACGAGGCCATTCATGCTGCCGGTCACGTGCCGCTGCCGCCCTACATTACCGATTACGAGGGCGATCCCGAGAAGTACCAGACCGTCTACGCCATGAAGGAGGAGCACTCGGCTGCCGCTCCCACGGCGGGTCTGCACTTTACGCCCGAGCTTATGGCTGCCATCGAGGCCAAGGGTGCCAAGTTTGCCGCCGTCGAACTCGAGGTGGGCATCGATACCTTCCGTCTGGTGGAGGAGGACGACCCCACGCAGCACGTGATGCACACCGAGCGCTACCACGTGTCGCAGGAGGTTGTCGACGCCGTGCATAAGGCTAAGGCCGAGGGACACCGCGTGATTGCTGTCGGTACCACCGCAGTACGCTCGCTCGAGAGCGCCTTTGACGCCGATGCTCCGGTGTCCAATCCGGCCGTGACAGCGCGCTATTTTGAAGGCCGCGAGGACGGCGCTGACACGCTCGGCCGCGGTGACATCGTGGTGCGCGAGAACGCCACGACGCAGCTCTACCTCATGCCCGGCTCGACCTATCACGTGGTCGACGCGCTGATCACGAACTTCCACGTGCCGCGCTCCACGCTCATGATGCTCGTAAGCGCGCTTGCCACCCGCGACCAGATCATGGATGCCTATGCCGCCGCCATCGAGGAGCGCTACCGCTTCTTCAGCTTCGGCGACGCAATGCTCATTCAGTAGGTTACGGCGTTTTACAAACGACGTAACCGGCCGACGCTGCGCGGGCCGCATTTGGACAATCTGCCGTTCAATTTCAAGGGCGCGACCAGAAGGTCAGCGCCCTTTCATTTCACGGCACCTTGTCTCAAATGCGACCCGCTCGCTGACGTTGCCAAAATATCGGCGTTGCCGTGGCTGGTAAATAGCTCCACTCATCGGGGACGTACTTAAATGAGTGCCCGCAGAATGAAAGTGGATAATCTCCCGTTTTTGGGCTGTGCTTTGGGCAAAAGTGGGAGATTATCCACGCTCATCCGGTAAGCGTCCAAAAATCCACGCTCATTTGCCGTGTCCCTGCCGTATCCTCCTCGCGCCAGTTTCTGTCGAGTCGGTGCTTCTTGCGGGTTGCCCGTATAATGGTTTGCGTATGAACCGCAACCAAGGAGTTCCAGTTTATGAACCAGAACCTTTTTAAATTCGACCTGATTGCCGAGGATCCGACGACGCACGCGCGCGCCGGCGTACTGCACACCCCGCACGGCGACATCGAGACGCCGATCTTTATGCCCGTGGGCACCAAGGCAAACGTCAAGGGCATTCCTACCGAGACTGTCAAGAAGCTCGGCGCCCAGATCGTGCTCGCCAATACCTATCATCTGTCCATGCGTCCCGGCGAGGATACCATCGCCGAGCTGGGCGGCCTGCACAAGTTCATGAACTGGCACGGCCCCATCCTCACCGACTCGGGCGGTTTCCAGGTCTTCAGCCACAACGATGCCGTCAAGCTCACCGATGAGGGCGTGCGCTTTATCGTCAACGATTACGACGGCCGCCACGTGTTTTGGACGCCCGAGGACAACATGGAAATCGCCATGAAACTCGGCTCCGATATCTGCATGCAGCTCGACCAGTGCCCGGGCTATCCCGCCACGCGCGCCTACGTTGAGCGCGCCGTTGAGCTGTCGAGCATGTGGGCCGAGCGCTGCTATAAGGCGCATACCCGCGATGACCAGGCGCTCTTTGGCATCGTTCAGGGCGGCATGCACCTGGATCTGCGCCTGCGTTCGCTGCGCCATCTGGAGGAGTGCGGCGACTTCCCGGGCTATGGTATCGGTGGCTATTCGGTGGGCGAGGATCACGAGACCATGTTCGAGACCCTGGCGCCGCTCGTGAGCGAGTACATGCCCAAGCATAAGCCGCGCTACCTGATGGGTGTCGGCAACCCGACCACGCTCGTGCGCGGCGTTGGCGTGGGCATCGACATGTTTGACTGCGTGCTGCCGACGCGCACCGGCCGTATGGGCACGGCATTCTCCAGCGAGGGTCGCCTCAACTTCCGCAACGCTCGCTTTGCGCACGACGACGGTCCCATCGATCCCACCTGCACCTGCCCGGTGTGCACGGGCGGTTACAGCCGTGCGCTCATCCGTCACATGGTCACGCAGAAGGAGATGCTCGGCGGCATTCTGCTTTCGATGCACAACATCTACTACCTGCTCAACCTTATGCAGCGGGCCCGCCAGGCCATTATCGAGGGCCGCTACGGCGCGTTCGTGAGCGACTGGATGAACAGCCCTGCGGCGGTGGATTACTAAGAGCAGCACGGGCGCTTGCAGAGCGCGGGCAACGGCAAGGGGCGAGCGCCGGCCGGTCATCACGTTTGCTAACACCGCTTGCGCGACCGATGACCGATAGCTTGCAAGCACTTGATGCATCGTGGGTACCATACCGAATAGTTGATGTTCGGGCGGGTGTTTGGCGCACAGCGTCGACCCCGCCCGTTTTTCTTTTTCTCGATAGGAGTACCCATGATTAAGAATGAGAACGTCGAGGGCGAGCCTGTCTACGACGAGACGTACCGCCGCGGCCCCGTGGTCATGCGCGGCCCCATGATTCCTAAGGACAACACCTACGCCAACCTGCTGGCGCCCGAGGACTCGACCGACTGGCTGCATGCCGACCCGTGGCGCGTGCTGCGCATTCAGGCAGAGTTTGTCGATGGTTTTGGCGCGCTTGCCGAGCTTGGACCTGCGGTGACCATCTTCGGTAGCGCCCGCACGCCCAAGACCGATCCGCTCTACAAGGCGGCGCGTACCGTCGGGCGCAAGATCGCGCAACGTGGCGTGGCGGTCATCACCGGTGGCGGCCCCGGCATCATGGAAGCGGCCAACAGGGGAGCGGCGAGTGTCAACGGCAAGTCAGTTGGCCTAGGCATTGAATTGCCGCACGAGCAGGGGCTCAATAAATACGTGAACCTCGGCATGGACTTCCGCTACTTCTTTGTGCGCAAAACCATGTTCGTTAAGTACAGCTCGGGCGCCATCGTATTTCCCGGCGGCTTTGGCACGCTCGACGAGATGTTCGAGGTTCTCACGCTGGTGCAGACGCACAAGGTCAAGCGCATGCCGCTCGTGCTGGTGGGCACCGAGTACTGGCAGGGCCTATTCGACTGGCTCAACGGCCCGGTGATGAGCACCGGTATGATTAGCCCGCTCGATCCGGATCTGGTACACATTACCGACGACCTCAACGAGGCCGTTGACATTGCCCTGAGCGGGCTGATGTAGAGTAGCTAAAATGGGACGGGGCTAAAAAGACCGGTGCGTAACGTTACATGCCAGTCTTTTTAGCCCCGTCCCAAATGAACTGCTTCCAAGTTGCGGTGGAATAGGGATTGATTGACGGCTAATAAGCCAAAAACAGCCCCTATTTCACCGCAACTGATGTGGGCGTCCCTAGCGAGTTGGCTGGTAGCGGGGGCAGTAGCTGATGGCGATGGCGTCTACGCCTACGTGGGTGGCGATGGTGCAGCCGATGGGGCCAGTGCCGGCGTCCACGTAGTCCTGGCCTGCTAGCGCTTGGTTGACGAGCTCTTGCTCCTCGGCGGCGCCGGTCGTGAGCACGCGCACGCTTGAGCCCGGGTGCTCGTCCAAAAACGCGAGGCAATCTGCCATGGTGTTGGCGACGATGCGCTTGGCGCCGCGGCCCTTTTTGATTGCCTTGATCTCGCCCGATTTCCACTCCGGCGAAACGGCCAGGCGAATGTTGAGCATCTGCGTCAGCTGGCCGGCGAGCTTGGGGGCGCGGCCGTTTTTGACCAGGTTCTCGAGCGTGCGGGGAATCAGCAGCAGGTGGGCGTCGGGCAGCGTCGCGCGGATCTGCGCCTCGGTCTCGTCCAAGCTGCGGCCGTCCTCGCGCATGGCAAGTGCGTACTCCACCAGCAGGCCCTCGGCGCCCGAGCCGGTGCGCGAATCGATGCAGCGCACGTCGAGCTCGTGGGTCTCGGCGACCAGACATGCGTTGGAATAGCAGGCGGACCACTCGCTGCACAGCGAGATAAAGATCGCGCTGTCGTGGCCATCGGCGCGTACGCGGTCAAACAGCGCCTTGAACTCGCCGGCGCTCGGCTGCGAGGTGTGCGGCAGCTGCTCGGAGCCGGCCATGCGGGCGACGTACTCCTCGGCGGTAATCTGCACCTGGTCGAGCAGGTCCTCGCCCTCGATAATCACATGCAGCGGAATCACGTAAATGCCGAGCTCTTGGGCGCGGGCGGGGGAGATGTCCGACGTGGAGTCGGTTATGATGGCAAAAGACATAATTGCACCTTTCGTTGGGGCGCGGCAGCGCCGCCTTCTGAAAGCAAAGTGCGACAAGTATAGTGGAGTTGCTCTACATTGCTAGGTTCAATTGTTGAATAGTCAACAGTTTGAAGCGGTGGTGTGGAAATCATCAACTGGGGAAGAAGGGTGCCGATGGCGGCATTGCAACTTTGCGAGCGGCCGGTTGTGCTGTTCGATTTTGACGGCACGGTGGCCGATACGGGTCGGGCAGTGATGACCTCGACGCGCAAGACGCTGGCTGCGCGCGGGTTTTCGGAGACGCAGATGGGTGATCTGCGCCGCATGATCGGGCCGCCCCTGTGGAAGAGCTTTCACGACTTTTACGGCTTTTCCCGCGAGGAGTCGCTTGTGGTGGCCGATGAGTACCGCGCCTTTTTTGATGAACTGGGACCGGAGGAGTATCCCGTGTTCAATGGGGTCCCCGAGCTGCTGGATGGGTTGGTCGCCCAAGGCAAACGTATGGCCGTGGCGACGTCGCGCATGGAGGCCAAGTGCATCGACATGGTGCGTGAGCTCGGGCTCTCTCAGTTTGAGGCGGTGATTGGCATGAATCCGCCGCAGGGACGCGAGACCAAGGCCGATTCGGTCCGCGATGCCCTGGCGGCGCTCGGCGCGACGGCCGACGATGCCGTGATGATCGGCGATCGCTTTAACGATGTGGAGGGCGCGCACGCAATGGGCGTGCCGTGCATCGGCATCTATTCGGGCGCGGCGGCGCCGGGCGAGCACGAGGCGGCGGGTGCCGATGCGGTGGTGCACTCGGTGGCCGAGCTTGCTAAACTTTTCGCTATCTAATGACGTAATGTGAGGGGCGAGCGCGCTCGCCGCTCATTGGTAAGGAGGTCGTCCATGAATCAGGTGGAGCAGAGCGTTGCCGAATATGTCGACGAGGTCTGGGAAGATGTCGTCGCCGATATCGAGCAGCTGGTGAGCTATCCGTCTGTGGCCGTTGCTGCCGATGCGGAGCCCGGTGCGCCGTTTGGCCGCCCGGTCCGTGATGCGCTCGATTGCGCGCTCGGCATCGCGCAGAAGCTCGGCTATCAGACGAGCGACGACGAGGGCTATGTGGGCATTGCCGATATTCCTGGCCGCGGCGACAAGCAGCTCGCGACCATCTGCCACGTGGACGTGGTGCCCGCCGGCCCGGGCTGGAACACCGACCCGTTTGCGATGGAGCGTCGCGAGGGCTGGCTGCTCGGCCGCGGCGTTATCGACGACAAGGGTCCGGCGGTGCTGTCGCTCTACGCCGGCGCCTATCTGCTCAAGCACGGCATTGTTCCGCGCTACACCTTCCGCGCACTGCTGGGCTGCGATGAGGAAGTGGGCATGTCCGACGTTCACCATTATCTGGAGAACCACGCGAACCCCGACTTTCTGTTTACGCCCGATGCCGAGTTCCCGGTCTGTAATGCCGAGAAGGGCCAGTTTGGGGCGACATTTGTGAGCTCCAAGATCGACGGCGGGCGCATTGTGTCCTGGAGCGGTGCCGAGGCGAGCAACGCCATTCCGTCGCAGTCTATCTGCGAGTTTGCGATTGCCGCCGATGAGCTGCCGGCGCCGGTCGAGAACGGCGACCGCCTGGAGATCACGGCGCTCGATAACGGGCATGCGCAGATTTTCGCCCACGGCATTGGCGGTCATGCCTCGATGCCAGAGGGAACGATCAACGCCGTCGGGCTGATCGTGGCGTATCTGCGCGAGGCCGAGGACGCGTTTGGTGCACGCGACGAGCGCCTGCTGACGCCTGCCGAGCACGAGTTCGTCAAGTTCCTGGCCTTTGTGCATGCGGACGCCTATGGTCGCGGCCTGGGTATCGATGCGACGAGTCCGGCGTTTGGCCCGCTTACCTGCAACGCTGGCGTCATCCGCGTGGCGGATGGCCATATTGAGCAGGTCATCGACGTGCGCTTCCCCGACAGCACGAGTGCCGATACCATCCGCGAACAGCTCGATCCGCTCGTTGGCCGTTTTGGCGTGACGTGCCGTGTGGGTCGTGCGAAGGTGCCGTTCTCGGTCTCTGCCGACGATCCGGCCGTGAAGGCGCTTATTGATACCTATAACGAGTTTACGGGCAAGCATGTCGAGCCCTTCGCCATGGGCGGTGGCACGTACGCACGCAACTTTGCCCGCGCCGTCTCGTTTGGCCCCGAGGAGACCGGCCTGGAGCTGCCCCCATGGGGCGGCCAGATGCACGGCCCCAACGAGTGCGCCAACGAAGAGCAGCTCAAGCAGGCGCTCAAGATTTATATCGTCGCAATCCTGCGCTTGAACGAGCTGGAGCTTTAAGGTTACGCGAACGCCAGGGTGACAACCTGTCTTTCGAAGAGGACGGCATGACCAGAAGGTCTATGCCGTCCTCTTTCTGAAAATGATCCCTTGGGGACGGAGGAAAACGGATCATTTGGTGTAAAAGGCGGGTCATGCTTGTCGGCGGGATTGTTATTCGTTTGTAAAGCCCCGCCGCGCTTGCGGTAAGGGTCTATCAGATGCTCGTAATAAAGCGCAGCTGACGCGGGCGCTGCCCGATCGAGACCGTATCTTTCCAAACAGCAAAGCGGGCAGGGTGCCCGCGAGTCGCTTGTATGAAAGGAAGATCATGCTCGATCAGGCTTATTCTCGTCGTCAGTTCCTCGGCCTCGCTGGTGGTCTTGCCAGCATCGTCGGTCTCGGTCTCGTTGGTTGCGGCGGCGCAGGCGCAACCGACGCCGCCGACAAGGGTAGCGCCGCTGCTGCCGAGTCCGTCTCGGGCGAGGTAACCTACGACGGCGCCTCCTCGTTCCAGGCTCTCGTCGAGGCTGCTGCCGAGAAGTTTATGGATGCCAACCCCGACGTCTCCGTCTCCGGTTCGGGCAACGGTTCGGGCAAGGGCCTGACCGCTGTCGCCGCCGGCACCGTCACCATCGGTAATTCCGATGTCTTCGCCGAGACCAAGCTCGAGGCCGATCAGGTCAAGAACCTCGTCGATCACGAGGTCGCCGTCGTGGGCATGGGCCCCGTCGTCTCCAAGAACGTGACAGTCGACGACCTGACCCTCGAGCAGCTCAAGGGCATCTTCTCCGGCCAGATCACCAACTGGAAGGAGGTCGGCGGCGACGACGCCAAGATCGTCGTTCTCAACCGCAAGGCCGGCTCCGGCACCCGCGCCACCTTCGAGGCCGCCGTCTTTGGCGACGAGGCCGTCGACTTTAAGGGCGACGCCGAGCTCGACAAGTCCGGCGATGTCCAGACTCAGATGGGCAGCACCGACAACGCCATCTCCTACCTTGACTTCTCGCACTTCGATGACTCCAAGTTCAACGCCATCATGGTCGAGGGCGTCGAGCCCAAGAGCACAAACGTCACCGACGATTCCTTCAAGATCTGGGCGACCGAGCACATGTACTGTGCTAAGGACGCCGACGAGGCCACCAAGGCCTTCCTGGAGTTCATGCTTTCCGACGACGTCCAGGGCAAGCTCGTCGAGGAGCAGGGCTTTATTCCCGTTTCTGCCATGAAGGTCGTCAAGGACGCCAGTGGCAAGGTCTCCGCTAAATAAGTAATCGCCCCCGGAAAGGTTTGCAATGGCAAAACAGCTGCCAAAGCGCGACCTTGAGAACGTGGGCCTGGGCGTCACGGGCGCGTGCGTAGCGCTCGTGACGCTTGTCGTTGCCGCGCTCATCTTCATGGTCGCCCAAAAGGGCCTCTCGGCTTTTCTCAAGGACGGCGTTTCGGTCGTCGAGTTCTTCACCGGCACCAAGTGGGACCTGGCCAACACAGCCGAAAGCGGCCTGCCCTATACCGGCGCCCTGCCCCTGATCGTCACCTCGTTTGCGGTCATGGTGCTCTCCACGCTCATCGCACTGCCCATCGCCATCGGTTCTGCCATCTTTGCGGTCGAGATTCAGCCTAAGTTTGGCTCCAAGGTCTTCCAACCACTGATTGAGCTTTTGACCGGCATTCCCTCGGTCGTCTTTGGCCTGATCGGTTTCCACGTGGTCGTCGGCCTTATGAAGAGCGTTTTCCACGTGAGCACGGGTCTGGGCATCTTGCCCGGCGCCATCGTGCTGGCTGTCATGATCCTGCCGACGATGACCACCCTTTCGGTCGATGGCCTGCGTGCCGTGCCCGACAGCTACCGTCAGGGTTCGCTCGCGCTGGGATATACCCGCTGGCAGACCATCTGGCACGTGGTGCTCAAGTCCGCCATGCCGTCGCTCATGACCGCAGCCATCCTTGGCATGACCCGCGCCTTTGGCGAGACGCTCGCCGTGCGCATGGTGATCGGCGGTATCGAGGCCATGCCGACGTCGCTGCTGTCGCCGGCGTCCACCATCACCACCACGCTCACCACGTCCATGGCGGTCTATGCCGAGGGCTCGGCCCAGGACGATGTCCTGTGGGCGCTCGGTTTGCTGCTGATGGGCATGAGCCTCATCTTCATCCTGATCATCCATCTCATTGGCCGCAAGGGGGCGAAGGCTCGTGGCTAGCATGCGCATCCATATCGACGAGGCGAGACTCGGGCGTGTCCAAAAGCAGGACCGCATCGCCACGGGCGTGCTGACGGCAATTGTCGCCATCGTCATGCTCATCGTCGTCTCCATGGTGGCCTACATCCTGTTCGAGGGCATCTCGACGCTGTTCCAACCGGGCTTCCTCACGCAGCCCGCGCGCGCCAACGGAACCCAGGGCGGCGTGCTCTACCAGCTGTTCGACTCGTTCTACCTGCTGCTGATCACCTTAGGTATATCGGTGCCCATCAGCCTGGGCGGCGCGGTGTTCTTGGTTGAGTACGCGCCGGACGGACCCATCCGCGACATCGCCTCCACCGCCATCGAGACGCTGTCCTCGCTGCCTTCCATCGTCGTCGGCATGTTCGGCTTTCTGGTGTTCTCGGTGCAGCTGGGCTGGAAGTACTCCATCATCTCCGGCGCCGTCGCGCTCACCATGTTCAACATCCCCATCCTGGTGCGCGTGATTCAGCAGGCGCTCGAGGACGTGCCGCAGGCCCAGCGCGATGCGTGCCTGGCCATGGGCCTCACTCGCTGGGAGGCCACGCTGCACATCCTGATCCCCGAGGCCATGCCCGCCATCGTGACCGGCATCGTGCTTTCGGCCGGCCGCGTGTTTGGCGAGGCTGCGGCGCTGCTGTTTACCTCGGGCATGAGCTCGCCGGTTCGCTTGAACTTCTTGAGCTTTAACCTGTCGAGTCCCACCTGCGCTTGGAACGTGTTCCGCCCCGGCGAGTCGCTCGCCGTGCACATCTACAAGATCTATGGCGAGGGCAGCCCCGAGGCCCAGCAGATCGTCTGGGGCACCGCGGCACTGCTGATGATTTGCGTGCTGCTGTTTAACGTGGTCGCCCGTATCGTGGGCAAGCAACTGGCAAGGAAGATGACGGCCGAATGAGCGAGATGAATGTAACGCCCGCAACCGAGGCGGCATCGTCCGACACCCAGGACTTTTTGTCGAGCGTGGGGGAGAGCGAGAAGCACGTTCGCGTGAGCGGTAGGGCTGTGAGCGACGAGGTCGTGCTCTCCACCAAGGACGTTAACGTGTACTATGGTGATCACCATGCGCTGCACAATACGTCGCTCGACTTCCACAAGGGTGAGATCACGGCGCTCATTGGGCCTTCGGGCTGCGGCAAGTCGACCTTCTTGCGCAGCCTCAACCTTATGAATCGCGAGATTCGCGGCTGTCGCGTGGAGGGCGAGATCAACTACCGCGGCCGCAACGTGAACACCAAGACCGAGAACACCTACGAGCTGCGTCGGTCCATTGGCATGGTGTTCCAGCAGCCAAACCCGTTCCGCAAGTCCATTCGCGACAACATTACGTTTGCGCCCAAGCGCCACGGCATCACCGACCGCGACGAGCTCGACCGCATGGTCGAGGAGAGCTTGCGTGGCGCCGCGCTGTGGGACGAGGTCAAGGACAAGCTGGACAAGAGCGCCTACGCGCTTTCGGGCGGCCAGCAGCAGCGTTTGTGCATCGCGCGCACGCTTGCGCTCAACCCCGACGTGATCCTGTTTGACGAGCCCTGCTCGGCGCTCGACCCCATCTCGACGCTGGCGATCGAGGACCTCATGTCGTCGATCGCGGCCGACCGCGCCATCGTCATCGTGACGCACAACATGGAGCAGGCGTCGCGCGTGTCCAACCGCACGGCGTTCTTCTACATGGGCGATATGGTCGAGTACGACGAGACCGACGAGATTTTCCAACGGCCCAAGGATAAGCGGCTGAACGATTACCTCACCGGCATGTTCTCCTAGTCCGGGACATGCTTGAGGCCCGCGGCGGCCACGGTTGCCGCGGGGCTGATTGGAGAGGCGGGTCATCTCTTGCGGGAGATGGCCCGCCTTTTTGCGTCGCGTGCTGGTGCGCTTGCCCAAAACCACCACAAAGGTGCCTGTCCCCTTTGTGGTGGTTTTCGCTATCATGGACAACGTTGAATTTCTACGAAGGAGCAGGGCATATGGCGATTCTTTTGGGATGCGATTCCGTCAGCCTAGAGTTTCCCACCAAGCATATTTTCGATAGCGTTACGCTCGGCGTGGGCGAGGGCGACCGTATTGGTATTGTCGGTAAAAACGGCGACGGTAAGTCGACGCTGCTGAGCGTGCTCGCCGGCACGTTGGAGCCCGACGACGGCCGCGTGACGCCCCGCCGCGACACGACGATTGGATTGCTCGGCCAAAAGGATAACCTGGTCGATACCGACACCGTGCATCATGCCGTCGTGGGCGACACGCCCGAGTATGAGTGGGCGTCGAGTCCGCGTACGCGCCAGATCCTCGCCGGCCTCATCAGCGATGTACCCTGGGAGGGCATGGTGGGCGAGCTCTCGGGCGGTCAGCGCCGTCGCGTGGACCTCGCGCGCCTGCTGATCGGCGACTACGACGTGCTCATGCTCGACGAGCCCACCAACCACCTGGACATGCGCACCATCAACTGGCTTGCGCGTCACTTAAAGGCCCGCTGGCAGCGCGGCCAGGGCGCCATGCTCGTGGTCACGCACGACCGCTGGTTCTTGGACGAGGTCTGCACCAGCATGTGGGAGGTCCACGACGGCCAGGTAGATCCCTTCGAGGGCGGCTACTCGGCATATATCCTGCAGCGCGTGGAGCGCGACCGCATGGCCGCCGTTACCGAGGAGCGCCGTCGCAACATGGCGCGCAAGGAGCTCGCGTGGCTGAGCCGCGGCGCCCAGGCGCGTTCCACCAAGCCCAAGTTTCGCGTTGAGGCTGCTCGCGAGCTGATCGCCGACGTACCGCCCGTGCGTGACGAGCTGGAGCTCAAGCGCCTTGCCGTGAGCCGCCTAGGCAAGCAGGTCATCGATGTCATCGACGTGGATGCCGGCTATGCGGATACCGATGGTGCGCCCAAGCAGGTGCTCACCGATGTGACCTGGCTCATCGGCGCGGGCGACCGCTATGGTCTTTTGGGCGAGAACGGCGCCGGCAAGTCGACCTTGCTCGACGTGATCCAGGGCAAGATTGAGCCCACGCGCGGCCGTGTGAAGATTGGCCAGACGGTGCGCTTTGGCGTTCTGTCGCAGCAGCTCGAGGAACTCGAGCCCTACATGGGTGACACGATCCGCGAGGTGCTCGGCAACTATAAGAAGTACTACGTCATCGACGGCAAGGAGACTTCGCCCGAGAAGCTTTGCGAGCGCCTGGGCTTTACGACACAGCAGCTCTGGAGTCGCATCGGCGATCTTTCGGGCGGCCAGCGCCGTCGCCTGTCGCTGCTGCTGACGATCCTGGACGAGCCCAACGTGCTTATCCTGGACGAGCCCGGCAACGACCTGGATACCGACATGCTCGCGATTGTCGAGGACCTGCTCGACGGCTGGCCCGGCACGCTGATCCTGGTGACGCACGACCGCTTCTTGATGGAGCGCGTGACCGACCAGCAGTGGGCGCTGCTCGACGGCCACCTGACGCATATGCCCGGCGGCGTGGACCAGTACCTGCGCCTGTGCAACGCTACCGCCGAGGGCGAGCCCGTGGGTGCGCCGAGCGCCAAGACCGGCACGTTTGACACCGGTGCCGCGGCGGCTGCGGCCGAAAAGCCCAAGTCGAGCGGCCAGCCCAATGGCCTTTCCAACGCCGAACGCCAGAAGCTTCGCCGCGAGGTGAGCTCGCTCGAGCGCAAGATGGAGACGCAGCGCGCTCGCGTGGAGGAGGCCGAGGCCGCCATGGCCCAGGTCGATCCCACCAACTACACAGCGCTGGGCGAGCAGCAGGCAAAGATCGACGAGGCCCATGCCGCCATGGACGAGCTGGAGATGGCGTGGCTCGAGGCGAGCGAAAAGCTCGAGGGCGAGGAGTAAACGAGGATGATCAAAGCCGCGTTTTTCGATATCGACGGCACGCTGCTGAGCTTTAAGACCCATCGGATTCCGGCGTCGGCGCAGCAGGTACTCGACAGCTTTCACGAGCAGGGGATCGCATGCGTGATCGCCACGGGTCGCCCGACCTACCAGATGCCCGATTGGCTGTTCAACTCGGGTTGGGATGCGTACATTACGCTTTCGGGCCAGCACTGTTTTGATGCCAAGGGCACCTACCGTAGCTGCCCGATCGATCCGGAGGACGTCGCGGTGATTGTGGACCAGGTGGCGCAAGGGCGCTACGACTCGCTGTGCATGCAGGGCGAGAACTCGTTTGTGAACCGCCTGTCCGAGCGCGTGGCGACGGCCGGCAACAACGCGGGGATCGTCTACCACGAGGAGCCGTTTGAGCACGCCTTTGACGCACCGGTCTACCAGTTTTGCGCCTTTGTGGATCCGGCCGACGAGCATATCGTGACCGATGCCGTGTCGCATTCGCTCACTACCCGCTGGTGCGATCTGTTCTGCGACATTATTCCCGCTAACGGCGGCAAGGATCTGGGCGTGGCGGCGACGCTGGAGCGCCTGGGCATCGACGCGAGCGAGGCGATTGCCTTTGGCGACGGCGAGAACGACCTGTCGATGTTCTCGGCCGTGGGCACAAGTGTGGCCATGGGTAACGCGCAGGAGACGGTGAAGGCTGCGGCGACCTACGTGACGACCGCCGTGGACGACGACGGGATCTACAACGCCGCAAAGCACTTTGGGCTGCTATAGCTGCGGATTCGGCACTTAGGGACGTTCCTTTTGTGCCGGCAGCTGGGGACACTCCTTGCGGGGTGTTCCCATTTTGTTTTCATCCCGCACGTTTTGTGAAACACGGCTAACTTTTTGGTCAATGCAGTAAGACATGGTCAACTTTTGCGGTAAAGTAAGCCAAGGAAAGTATCCAAAGGCTAACTAGCAATCATCGCGAAAGGCGGCCCATGGCCCTACGTGAATCCGGAGAAGACTATCTCGAATCGATCTACGTTCTGTCGGAACGCCAGGGCATCGTGCGCTCGATCGACGTTGCGGAGTACCTCGGCGTAACCAAGGCGAGCGTTTCCAAGGCCATGGCGACGCTGGAAAGCAACGGCTATGTCGAAATGGGCAAGCGCGACGTTCATCTGACGGAGCGTGGTCTGGAGGTCGCTCGCCAAATGTGGGAGCGTCACTGCTTTTTTGTAGAGCTGCTCGAGGAAGCAGGCGTTTCGGCAGAGGTTGCCTCGCAAGAAGGTTGCCACATGGAGCATTGCCTGAGCGAGGAGAGCTTCGAGAAGCTGAGGGCGATGTTGAGCAAGGAAGATGCGACGGGTCCAACAACGGAAGCCTAATTGACCCCCAATAGTGCGGAGTTCGCGCAAAACGCGAACCAGCGAAAGGGGATAGGGGATTCGAACAACAGCGAGTCCGACGCAGTCCAAAGTGGAGCAATCGGTGCGCGACGCCACCACAGCTGAGCCATCTCTGCGTTCCCAAAGAGGCGCGCTGTCACGCGCCAAAGGCGCGGGACAGCGACCGGGACCAGTAGCCCCATCAACTAAGTCCAACTCAGACAAGGAACCCCGCCAGCAAGCGATGCCCAAGAACCGCCAGCAACGTCACCGCAGGCCGGGTCCGGGCTTGGTTTTGAAAACATTCCGCACTGATATCTTCTGTATTGAAGACGTCGATGATGCACCCGTATACCATTGACGTCGACACCATCAGATGCGGACCGCGCGGTGACTCCACATTCCGCTGGCGCCCACAGGGCTGCCCTCGTTTCCTGACATGTCCCGCGCGGCCCGCGGCGAGCC
>CAJJSS010000007.1:0-74438 GCA_905194545.1 Coriobacteriaceae bacterium
GAGTACGACCCGGTCATCAAAGACGTAGACCGAGTTGACAGGCGCCGTACCCAGGCAGCCCCTCCCCACGGCCCTCGCGCAGGAACGCGTAGACTGCCATCTTGGTCATCCCGGGCAGCTGGGCCTTCGCGCGGATCACCTCCTCGAGCGGGTCGAAGGCGCTGCCCCTCGCGGACCTCCCGTCGGCGGCGGACTCGCCCTCCCGCCAGTACTTGGCGACCGTGTGCCGGTCCATGCCGTGCCTCCTCGCGATCTCGCTGAAGTTCGGCTTCGCGCCGGACCCCCTGTAGACGTTCAGCTCTCCCATTACGTTTCGCTCCATATCCCGCTCCTCCCGGGTCGGATACCCGATCGGAGCATAGTTCCGTTAGCGCAGTTGGTGAAAGTACGTTAGCGGGGTCGGCGAAAGCGCGTTAGCGCATTCGGCGAGATGCGTTTGCGAAAGTGGTTAATTTTAGATTAGCGCTAACAACCTGCGAGAAGGCGTGGAAGGTGCACCTCTGGACCCTGGTGCGCGGCCAGGTCTCGCGCACGGCCTTGGCGAACCCGCTCCCGCCGTCGGTGACGACCACCTCGGGCGCCGGGATCGGCGCCATGAGGGCCGACCACGCCCTCGAGTTCTCGGACCTGGCCATGTACCAGGAGACCACCCTCTCGCCGCTGCAGCATATGAGAACCACGAGGTCGCGCGCGACCCAGATCCCGTCGACGTAGAGCACGCGGTGGAGCTCGCCGTCGGGGACGGGCATGGGCCAGACCTCCCAGAACTCGGCCGTCCTGCGCCTGAAGGAGCGCCCGCCGCCCGGCATCATGGCCTGCGAGTCCTTCGAGAGGAGCCACCCGAGGAACTCCCCGAGCCTTGTCGCCGTGTCGTCGTACCTCACCGTCGTCGACGCACCGCAGGCCGTGCACCTCCACCGCTGGGACCCCGATGAGGTCCTGCCGTTGCGCTTGGTCCGACCGCCGCAGTAGGGGCAATAAACGGCCTTCATGGGCACCTCTTCCGAAAGCGTATTTAACGGTTCCGGAAAAGGTTATCTACCTGCGAGAACGATAGGCAACCGGACACACATTCTGTCCGAGCGGTTAAAAGCGGGCACGGAATTTAAACGGCTGAAAAAGGGGCATCGACCTGCGCCGATGCCCCTAAAGTGGACACACATTTTGTCCTATAAGCCGCAAACGCCCGTCCAAACAAAACGTGCCGCCCCAACCAGGGCGGCACGCCATTTTTCTATCAGCCAACTCGCTGAAGTATGGTGACGAAGGCGCAAGACCGGGAGGGGTTATCTAAGCCGACATCCCGCAGCCGCGAAGCGGCGAGGACGTCGGCGTGATAACCCCGCAGGCCTTGCGCCGGCGGGAAGGAACCTACTTCACGACCAAAATGTCGCAGTCCGTATTGCGCAGCAGGAACGTCGAAATCGAGCCCAGGAGCGCATACTTGATCGAGGACAGGCCGCGTGCGCCGCAGAGCACCAGGTCGGGCTTAACCACGTCGAGCATCTCGTCCTTGAGCGTCTCGCGAATGCGGCCGGCGCGAATCATGACCTCGACCTCGGGAATGTCGGGATTGGCCTTGGCCTCCTCGAGCTGCTTGGCGATGGAGTTCTTAAATGCCTCCTCTAGGCCGTTGACCAGATCGACCGGATAGGAACCGGCGCTCTCGAGCGCCGTGGAATCGATAACGTGGCCGATGATTAGCTTGGCGCCGTTGTTCGCGGCGACCTTGATGGCGCGTGCGAGCACAAAATCCTGCTGTTCAGTACCGTCGAGTGAAACAAATACCTTGGTGTAGCCCTCGTTCATGGTTTCCTCCTTGGTCTATCGCACGGGCGCGGGGCTCGTGCATCGGGCGGGCGCGGGCGCGTTGGCCGCCGGACACTTTATCTTGTTGCAGTTATACCCAAGGATTTGGGTTTGACCGCTCGCAATTCTGTGAACGGGCGAGTTTTTTGGTAAGGGTAGGCGCAGGCGCGCCGCCAACGGTTGATAATGGGACATCGCCCGCACCGTCCGCAGAACAATATCGGCGGGTGTCTAACGAGGGGGTCCCTTTGGATATCATCGAGCTTTTAAAATCTGCCTTTATGGGCCTGGTCGAGGGCATCACCGAATGGCTGCCTGTTTCGTCGACCGGTCACATGATCTTGGTGGACGAGTTCGTCAAGATGAACGTGAGCGAGACGTTCTGGAATATGTTCCTGGTCGTGATTCAGCTTGGCGCCATTTTGGCCGTCTGCGTCCTGTTCTTCCATGAGCTCAATCCGTTCTCACCCAGCAAGGGCAAGGAGGGTCGTCGCGACACCTGGGTGTTGTGGGGCAAGATTGTGCTCGGCTGCATTCCCGCCGCGGCGATCGGTCTGCCGCTTAACGACTGGATGGAGGAGCATTTCTATAATGCTCCCGTCGTGGCGCTGGCACTCATTGTGTACGGTGTGCTGTTTATCGTGATTGAGAACTGGCGCGCGAGCAAGCGCGAGGAAATGGCCGTTGCCGGTTCGTTTGGTTCGCGTGCTGTGGTGTCGGGTGGACGTCCCGCCGGTGCGCACTTTGCGGCGCCCGCCGCGGCTACCGCTGAGGATGAGGACGATGACGAGGATCTGGACTTTGGCTCCATCGCCACGCTCGAGGACCTGAGCTGGAAGACTGCGCTGGGCATCGGCTGCTTCCAGGTGCTTTCGCTGGTGCCTGGTACGTCTCGCTCCGGTTCTACCATCATCGGCGGCCTGCTTTTGGGCTGCACGCGTTCGGTGGCGTCCAAGTTTACGTTCTTCCTGGCCATCCCTGTCATGTTTGGCGCGAGTGCGCTCAAGCTGGTCAAGTATTTCATCAAGGGCGGTACGTTCGGCGCCAACGAGGTCGCTATCCTGGGCGTGGGCTGCGTTGTGGCCTTTGTGGTTTCGCTCATCGCCATTAAGTGGCTCATGGGCTTCGTCCGCCGTCACGACTTCAAGTGCTTCGGTGTTTACCGCATCATCCTGGGCATCGTGGTGCTTGCGTACTTCTTCGTCCTGGAGCCGATGCTCGGCCTCTAACTTAGTCGACGCTGCGCGGCGGTCAGGGCGACAACTTGTCATTCAAAGGGGGTGGCATGACCAAAAGGTCTATGCCGCCCCCTTTTCATGCCAATTTGTTCGCCCTGACCGTCGCTCGCTGCTGCTGCCATGACATCGGCGGTTTCGTGATTGTCAATAGATTGGTGCAAAGTAACCTGACCCCATTGCGCCAAATCCGTTGGGGCGAGCCTGACGGTGACGCACGGAGTCGTGGTGTGATTTGCGTCGGTGTCCGCGCGGCTCGGTATACTGGTACGGCTCAAACTATGGCGCTGCCCGCAGGCGCGCCGTCCGTCAGATGAGGAGTCGCCCATGACCCAGCCTTTGCCCTGGGAAAAGAACGCCGCGGTACCCGTGCCGCCCGTGCCGGAACCCGTGCCGCTCGATGCATATGCCGCCCCTGCTGCGCCGGAGCCCGAGCTCGTTCCGCTCGACATCTACGATGCCCCGGCTCCGGCGCCCAAACCCGCCAAGCCACTCGTCGATATCGATAGCCTGAACCCCGCCCAGCGCGAGGCGGTCCTGTCCACCGAGGGCCCGTTGCTGGTGCTCGCCGGCGCCGGCTCGGGCAAGACCCGCGTCTTGACCTTCCGCATTGCACATATGCTCGGCGACCTAGGTGTTAAGCCTTGGCAGGTTCTTGCCATCACGTTTACCAACAAGGCCGCGGCCGAGATGCGCGAGCGTCTGGCGGCACTCATCCCCAGCGGCACCCGCGGCATGTGGGTGTGCACCTTCCATGCCATGTGCGTGCGCATGCTGCGCGAGGACGCCGACCTGCTGGGCTACACCGGTCAGTTCACCATCTACGACGACGACGACTCAAAGCGCATGGTGCGCGACATCATGCAGGCGCTCGGCATCGAGCAAAAACAGTTCCCCATCAACATGATCCGCAGCAAGATCAGCTCGGCCAAAAACGCCATGATCGGCCCCGAGGACATGCTCAAGAGCGCCGATAGTCCCAACGACAAAAAGGCCGCGCAGGTCTACCTGGAGCTGGAGCGCCGCCTGCGCGCCGCCAACGCGATGGACTTCGACGACCTGCTCGTTCGCACGCTCGAGTTGCTTCGCACCCGCCCCGAGGTGCTCGACAAGTACCAGGAGCGCTTCCGCTACATTAGCGTCGACGAGTATCAGGACACCAACCACGTCCAGTACGAGATCGCCAACCTGCTGGCCGCCAAGTACCAAAACCTCATGGTCGTGGGCGACGATGACCAGTCCATTTACAGCTGGCGTGGCGCCGACATCACCAACATCCTGGACTTCGAGAAGGACTTTAAAGACTGCAAGACCGTCAAGCTGGAGCAGAACTACCGTTCCACGGGCCATATCCTGAGCGCCGCCAACGCCGTGGTGCGTCACAACTCGCAGCGCAAGGACAAGCGCCTGTTTACGGCCGAGGGCGACGGTGAGAAGATCCAGGCCTTCCAGGCAAGCGATGAGCGCGACGAGGGTCGCTGGATTGCCGGCGAGATCGAAAAGCTGCACTCCAAGGGCACGAGTTACGACGACATCGCCGTCTTCTACCGCACCAACGCCCAGTCGCGTATTCTCGAAGATATGTTCCTGCGCGCGGGCGTGCCCTACAAGATCGTGGGCGGCACGCGATTCTTCGACCGTGCCGAGATTCGCGACGTCATGGCCTACCTCAAGATGATCGTGAACCCGGCCGACGAGATGAGCGTCAAGCGCGTCATCAACACGCCGCGCCGCGGCATCGGCTCCACCTCGATCCAAAAGATTGAGCAGCTGGCGCGCGACAACCGTTGCTCGTTCTTCCAAGCTTGCGAGATCGCGTGCGCCGAGACGGGCATGTTTAGCGCGAAGGTGCGCAACGGCCTGTCGAGTTTTGTGGCGCTGGTGCGCGAGGGTCGTCGCATGGACGGCGAGCTCAAGGACGTTGTCGAGATGATTGTCGACAAGACGGGCCTGCTGCAGGCTTTCCGCGCCGAGGGCACCATGGAGTCCGAGAGCCGCGCCGAGAACATCCAGGAATTCCTGGGCGTCGCTGCCGAATTTGAGGAGACGCACGAGGATATCGAGGGTACGCTCGAGAGCTTAGAGGAGCTGCGCGCGGCCGGTGTTGCCGACGTGCCGGCCGGCGCCGAGCCCGAGCCCGTCGTGGTGAGTGCGCCCGTGCCCGAGCCGGGACCGTCTGCCCCGGTATCCTCGTTTGAGGCGCTCGTTGGCGCGCGTGATGCCGCAGGTTCCAATCCGCTCGATAGCCTAGCCGCCCCGGCGCTCTCGCCGCAGGATGCCCTGGCTGCCGTCATTGCGGGCAACGCGTATGCCGCGCCGACGGAGATGCCGGCGGGTGCCGTGCATGCCGACGAGATCGAGCGCACCTACGGTCCGCTCACCTGTAAGGCGCTTCCTGCTCTCATGGAGTGGTTGGCCCTGCGCTCTGACTTGGATTCTCTGGCCGGCGAGACGCATGCCATCACCATGATGACCATCCACTCCGCCAAGGGCCTGGAGTTCCCGGCGGTGTTCGTGGCCGGTATGGAGGAGGGCATCTTCCCACACGTGCACGACTTTGGCGGCAGCGATGATCCGGGCAAGCTCGAGGAGGAGCGTCGCCTGGCCTACGTCGCCATCACGCGTGCCCGTAAGCGCCTGTTCCTGACCTATGCGGCCACGCGTCGCACCTACGGCTCGACCTCTGCCAACCCGCGCTCGCGCTTCCTCAACGAGATTCCGTTTGAGGATATCGAGTTTAGCGGCATCGGTTCTGCCGGTTTTGAGGGCACGGGCTGGGAGAAGCGCGGCGACCGTCACGGCACCTTTGGATCGGGCATGGGCTCGGATATGTACGGCGGCAAGGTGTTTGGCTCGCATACGCGCTCGACGGGCGGTTCCGGTTCGCGCGGCGGGTCGAGCTTTGACGACTTCTTTGGCGGCAGCAGCTATGGGACCGAGCGCCATCGTGGGGTTTCGCCTGACGCCGGCCGCGTTGCCTCGACCTTTGGCTCGGGCGCGCCGCGAGCCAAAAAGCCGTCGTCCAGGGTGTCCCCGACGGTGGAGCGCAAGGTCGATCGCACCAGCGCGTCGCAGGACTTTGCCGCGGGCGATACCGTGAGTCACAAGACCTTTGGCACGGGTACCGTTATCAGCGTCGCGGGCGACATGATCGAGGTACAGTTCGAAAAGACCGGCCAGACCAAAAAGCTCATGAAGGGCTTTGCGCCTATAGTGAAACTGACCTAGGCGGCTTTCCCAGGCACGGCACCTCGGCCTTCAATCGTCGGGCATGACCTCAAGGTCTATGCCCTCCTCTTTCAGGCCGATCTGCCGCACCTGGAAAACCCGTACATCCGGCTAGGCGGGCGCGCCGGGGGCTTTGGTCGCCTGCTCGGACAGTCCTGCTCGCACGGAGAGCACATTAAGTGCTCTCCGGCTCGTGCGGAACTCGCGACCGATGTTGCCCTATACGCCCACCCAGGTCCTCAGGTGACGTTGCTTGCGAACGTCGCTCTGCTCGTTCGCTTTTTGGTCTGGAGAGCCGGGTGGGCTGAGAAATAGATACGAGTAGGGGCTCCCCCGTATTTGAGCGGGGGAGCCCCTTGTTTCGTTTTGGTTGTTGTTGCGACCTAGAGGTGGCTGATGATCAGTTCCATTTTGCCTTCTAGTTCGATCTGGTCCACGGTGCTCGGGGCCAGCAGGTGGCTGCCCTTGTGAACGGGCTCGCCGCACACGGTGCCCTCGCCGTCGATGACCGACAGGCACATGAAGGGCCAGCGCTGCTCCAAGGTCTTGCTGCCGTTGACGCGCACGCGATCGACGGTGTAGCAGGAGTTAGACTCGAGCTCG
The DNA here is from genome assembly GCA_905194545.1 of Coriobacteriaceae bacterium. GTDB lineage: Bacteria > Actinomycetota > Coriobacteriia > Coriobacteriales > Coriobacteriaceae > Collinsella. Next base: position 6,876 of record CAJJSS010000007.1, read on the forward strand.
GTCACGCCGTCGATTTCGGGCGCGGTCACGGTGCCGTCGGTCGGTGCCTGAACATCAAAGTCGATGCAGTCGAGGCTCTGCTCAATATGCAGCGGGCGCAGCTTGCCGTCGGTGCCGGGGCGGTCGTAGTCGTACAGGCGATACGTCACGTCGCTCGACTGCTGCGTCTCCAAAATGAGCGTACCGGTTTTGATGGCGTGCACGGTGCCGGAGTCGATTTGGAAAAAGTCGCCCTTGTGAATCGGCAGCACGTTGAGCATCTCGTCCCAGCGGCCGTCCTCGATCATCTGCGCGGCCTCGGCGCGGTCGTGCGCGCGCTGGCCGACGATGATCGTGGCACCGGGCTCGCAATCAAGCACGTACCAGCACTCGGTCTTGCCCAGGCTTCCTTTCTCGTGCTCGGCGGCGTACTCGTCGTTGGGGTGAATCTGGATCGAAAGGTCGTCCTTGGCGTCCAGAATCTTGATGAGCAGCGGGAACTCCTTGCCCTCGCAATTGCCAAAGAGCTCGCGGTGCTCGGCCCACAGCCACGAAAGCGTGTGGCCTGTATACGGGCCCTCCGCAATCTGGCAGTCGCCGTTGGGATGGGCCGAGATGGCCCAGCACTCACCGATGGGACCCTCGGGAATGTCGTAGCCAAACACGGTCTCCAGCTGGCGGCCGCCCCAGATCTTCTCGTGGAAGATTGGCGTGAGTTTAATCAAATCGGACATGTGCATACTCCCATAAGGTTGTGCGGGTGCCGCGTAGGACAGCTCAAAACGAGCACCCACCGGATTACAAAACTAGGCCAGCGTTACGTTGTGCAGCTCAAAGCGGTCGCCTACGTTGTGCGAGACAGAATATTCAAACGCGGTGCCGCTATCCAAGAAGCCAATCTGGTTGAGTTCGAGCAGGGGAGAGCCGGGTTTGGTATCCAGGCGCTCAGCCTCTTCTTCAGTTGCCGCGACAGCGCGAATGGTACGGTGGAAACTCGAGATCTTGAGTCCGCACTGCTCGCGGATGAAGCTGTAGACCGATGCGTACAGGTCTTTTTTCTTAAGACCCGGAATCAGCTCGAGTGGCATATAGGTGTACTCAATAACGATGGGCTGACCATCGACCTCGCGTACGCGCACGATGTGATAGGCAAAGTCGTCTTCGGCCATTCCCAGCTGGGTCGCAACCTCTGCCGGCGGATTGACGATCGAGAAATCGTAGACCACCGAGGTTACCTTCTCCCCGCGGTGCTCATACGAAAAACCCTGGGCGCGGTCATTCTTGCCCTGGAAAAATGCCTGGTCGGGAAGACCCGCCGTGTCCTTAACGTAGGTGCCCGATCCGCGCCGGCTGGTAACAAGACCTTCATCGGTAATCTGCTCAATAGCACGTTTGACGGTGATTTTGGAAACGCTATAGATCTCGCAGAACTCAACGACGGTGGGTAGCTTGTCGCCCGGTTTAAGAACGCCGTCCTCGATGCTTCGGCGGATATCCGCAGCTATCGCCTCATATTTGGGAATCATGGAACCTCCTTTCCAGCTTGATTGAGTATAAAAAAAGTATAGTCCACGCCTAAGCATCCCTATTGCGTTTTTGAAAAGTTCGAGAAAGATATAATTAAAAAACGCTTCTCTCTATCAACTAGAGCGCTCTAAATGAATATGCATTCGAATAATGTGGTATTGAGCAAATTGATCGGCTCGAAGATGGGGTTGGGCCGTTTTGCCGCCCAGCGAACCGAATCTCATGCCTTGCGTTTTCCCAGATAAAACCTGCCAAAACAAACCTGTCCCTTTTTGGTAGGTTTTTGCCTTGGGAGCGGTACCATACAGGCAATGTTTAAACGAGAAAGGCGGGCTCCCATGGAACCTAAGCAGTATTACATCGGCATTGACGTCGGCGGCACTTCGGTTAAGGAGGGCCTGTTCGACGAGGACGGCAACCTGCTGGCCAAGGCCAGCGTGCCCACGCCTCCCATCGTTGACGCCGCGGGCTTTGCCGCGGTGACCGAGGCTATCGACCAGGTGGTCGCCAAGGCTCAGATTCCGCGCGCCTTTGTGGCGGGCATTGGCCTGGCAGTTCCGTGCCCCATCCCGGCATCGGGCGATGCCAAGGTCAAGGCCAACATTGCCATTAACCTGCCCGAGCTTAGGATCGCCATTCAGGAGCACTGCCCCGACGCGGTCGTTAAGTACGAGAACGATGCCAACGCTGCTGCCATGGGCGAGGCCTGGCTCGGCTCTGCCAAGGGCGTACAGAACGTGGTGATGGTCACTATCGGTACCGGCGTGGGCGGCGGCGTTATCGTTAACGGCGACGTGGTATCAGGCGTTGTGGGCGCCGGCGGCGAGATTGGCCATATGTGCCTGAACCCCGACGAGGAGCGCACCTGCGGCTGCGGCGGCCATGGCCATCTGGAGCAGTATTCCAGCGCCACCGGCGTGGTGAGCAACTACCTTGCCGAGTGCAAGAAGGCAGGCGTCGAGCCCATCGAGCTCACCGGTCCCTCCGATTCCAAGGACGTGTTCCAGGCCTGCCGCGAGGGCGACAAGCTCGCGCTTGCCGCGGCCGATACCATGGCCGACTATCTCGGTCGCGCCCTGGCGCTTATTGCCAACGTGGTCGATCCCGAGATGTTCCTCATCGGCGGCGGCGCATCCGCCTCGGCCGATGTCTACCTCGACAAGGTCCGCGAGCACTTTAAGCAGTACGCGCTTTCTGCCTCGCGCGAGACGCCCATCAAGGTCGCTTCGCTCGGAAACGACGCCGGCATCATCGGTGCCGCCTACGTAGCCCTGCGCGCTGCCGGTAAATAGCTGGTGCAAGGGGGTCAGGTTACTTTGCACCAACATGGTGCAAAAGGGACAGCCTTGGCCCCCATGCCTGCCCCAAAATATGCCGTGGCCCTTCCGTCTGCGAAGGCTCGGCATCGGCGTGCTACCATAGCTACGTCCAAGTACACATATCAAGTGGAGGATATCCATGGCAAACGTTCTTGTCTTTGGTCACCAGAACCCCGATAACGACGCCATCATGAGCGCCGTCGTCCTGTCCCAGCTGCTCAACCAGGTTGAGTATGCCGGCAACACCTACGAGGCTTGCGCTCTGGGCCAGCTTCCGGCCGAGTCCGCCAAGCTGCTTACCGACGCCGGCATTGCCGAGCCCCGCGTGATCGAGTCCGTCGAGGCCGGCCAGCTCGTCGTCCTCACCGACCACAACGAGTCCGCCCAGTCCGTTGCCGGCCTTAAGGACGCCACGGTCTTTGGTGTCGTCGACCATCACCGCATCGGCGACTTCGAGACCGCCGGCCCGCTGCACTACATCTGCCTGCCCTGGGGCTCCAGCTGCACCATCGTCACCAAGCTCGCCGGCGTGCTCGGCGTTGAGCTTTCCGACGTACAGGCCAAGCTGCTGCTCTCGGCCATGATGACCGACACGCTCATGCTCAAGAGCCCCACCACCACCGATGTCGACCGCGCCGTCGCTGCTAAGCTCGGCGAGCAGGTGGGCGTCGACCCGGTCAAGTTTGGCATGGAGGTCTTCCTCACCCGTCCGTCCGGCTCCTTCACCGCAGCCGAGATGGTCGGCAATGACATCAAGATGTTCGAGCCCGCTGGCAAGAAGCTGCTCATCGGCCAGTACGAGACCGTCGACAAGACCCGCGCACTCGGCATGATCGACGAGATCCGTGAGGCAATGCGCGCCTACGCCGCCGAGAAGGGTGCTGACGGCATTGTCCTGTGCATCACCGACATCATGGAAGAGGGCTCGCAGGTCCTGCTCGAGGGCGAGACCGAGGCTGCTCAGAAGGGCTTGGGCATTGCCGACGAGCACGACGGCGTCTGGATGCCGGGCGTCCTCTCCCGTAAGAAGCAGGTCGCTGCCCCCATCATGGCCGCCTGCTAGGTTCTTTTGACCTAACACCGACGACCGGATCGCGGACGCCCCGCGCTCCGGTCGTTTTTTGTGCACGGCGCCGCGTCGTCTCTTGGACAGGCGTGCCCGCGCCGTTGAGCAAATAATGTTCAACCTGTGGTTCCGCTTTTCGGCCACGCCTGCGTGCTTGTCGTGCAGGGTAGGCTAGATGCAAGCGTAATACGTTAGAGCGCGGCGCCGCCACTTGGGCGGGCCGTGCTTTTTTAAGACGGGAGCCATCCCGTGAAAGGAGCCGCCCATGGCAGCAACTGAGCAGCTGTTCAACGTTCGTGAGCGCAAGCGCTTTGAGCGTCACGATATCTGGGAGCGCATCGCCGAGAACGGCACGATTTCCGCCGCCGTCATGGTCTTCGCCGCCATCGCCGCCGTCATTTGCGCCAATACCGATGCCTACGAGGCCATCCATCACTTTTTGGAGACCCCGCTGTATGTGGGTCTGGGCAACCTTACGGCCGGTCTCACCGTTGAGCTTTTCGTCAACGACTTCCTCATGGCGATTTTCTTTTTGTTGGTGGGCATTGAGCTTAAGTACGAGATGACGGTCGGAGAGCTCAAGAATCCACGTCAGGCCATGCTTCCCATGCTGGCGGCCGTGGGCGGCGTCGTTGTTCCCGCCTGCATCTACCTGATCTTTAACCATGCCGGCGCCCGCAACGGTTGGGCCATCCCCATGGCAACCGATATTGCCTTTGCGCTGGGCGTGCTGTCGCTTTTGGGCAATCGCGTGCCCAACGGCGTGCGCGTGTTCTTCTCGACGCTCGCCATCGCCGACGACCTCATCTCCATCGCCGCCATCGCCATCTTCTACGGTCAGAGTCCCAATCCGTTTTGGTTGGGCGCCACCGCGCTTGTGACCTGCGCACTCGTGTGGCTCAACAAGACGCAGCATTACCGCCTTGCCCCGTATTCGGTACTGGGTCTGCTGTTGTGGTTCTGCATGTTCAAGAGCGGCGTACATGCCACGCTTGCTGGCGTCATCCTGGCCTTCACCATTCCGGCCAAGTGCGGCGTCAAGCTCGATAGTCTCACCGATTGGCTGGGCGAGTGCCTGCCGCTGCTCGATGATCGCTACGACGACGAGGCACACATCCTGGGCCAGCATGAGTTTACCGTCTCGACTACCAAGGTCGAGCGCGTCATGCACCGCGTGACCCCGCCGCTCATCCGCATGGAGCGTCTGATCTCCACGCCGGTCAACTTTGTGATCCTGCCGATCTTTGCGTTCGTGAACGCACAGGTTCGCCTAGTGGGCGTGGACATGAGCACGCTGCTCACCGACCCGGTGACGCTCGGCGTGTACTTTGGCATGCTGCTGGGCAAGCCGATCGGTATCTTTGGCATGACGTTTGCCCTGGTTAAGCTTAGGGCCTGCGAGCTGCCGCGCAATGTCAACTGGCACATGATTGCCGGTGTGGGCATTCTGGGCGGTATCGGCTTTACCATGTCGATTCTCATCAGCGGCCTTGCCTTCCCGACGGCCCAGTTTGAGGTTCTGGCTGCCAAGGCCGCCATCCTTGCCGGTTCGGTCACCGCTGCCGTGCTCGGCATGATCTACATGAGTGTGGTCTGCAAACACCCCGCGCCCAAGGACGAGTAAGGGCACATACAAGTTTGAAAACGCCGCCTGTGAACACCATCACAGGCGGCGTTTTAGTCATTGGGGGCATATGGTTGACTAGTCATTTAAGTCTGTCCCCAATGACTAGGTTTATTCCACCGTTCCGTAGACGGCGCCCCAGCCGTGGGCGGCCAAGGCGGAGTTGAGCTGGTCGCAAAGTGACTGGCGGTCGTAGTAGCCGGGCGGCAAAAGGTTCACGATTTCCATAAGGTCGGGTGCCAGGTCCAAGATTTCGGCCTGTACGATCAAATCGAGGCGGTCGATGGCGTGGCGGTCGTAAAACAGTCCGTCGACCAGGCGCTGCAGGTCGCCGAATTCCTCGGCCTGAAACGATCCGTACTCCATAGTGCCTCCTTGGGCGCCCCACGCCGGCATGCGCGGCGATTCGTAATTCATTGCGATGAACTTAATCTATCACGGCTTCATAACGTTGCGGCGGTGGCGGTCTATACTTAGACGAACTGCAACGTACCGCTTCGCGAAAGGTCGCACCCATGCAGACGATCTACCAGAAGATGGAAACCACCGAACTCGATGCCGCCATCGAGGCACTCAAAGCCGAGGTCGCCGAGGTCAAGGCCAAGGGCCTGGCGCTCGACATGGCCCGCGGCAAGCCGTCGCCCTCCCAGGTGGACATCTCGCGCCCCATGCTCGATATCCTCAACGCCGACGCCGATCTGCACGACGGCAACGTCGACTGCTCCAACTACGGCTGCTTTGAGGGCATTCCCTCGGCACGCAAGCTGGCGGGGGAGTTCCTGGGTTGCCCTGCCGAGCAGACGCTCGTACTGGGCTCGTCGAGCCTGCTGATCGAGCATGACATCGCCGGCATGTTCTGGCGTTGTGGCTCGTGCGGCAGCGAGCCCTGGGACGCCTACGAGGCCGCGCACGACGGCAAGAAGGTCAAGTTCCTGTGCCCTGTTCCCGGCTACGATCGCCACTTTGGCATCACCGCCGACTTGGGCATCGAGAACGTCCCCGTCGCGATGACCGACAACGGCCCCGACATGGACGAGATCGAGCGCCTCGTTGCCGCCGACGATTCCATCAAGGGTATCTGGTGCGTGCCCAAGTATTCCAACCCCACGGGCATTACCTTTAGCGAGGACACTGTGCGCCGCCTGGTCGAGATGCCCACGGCCGCGCCCGATTTCCGCATCTTCTGGGACAACGCCTACTGCGTGCACGACCTGTACGACGAGACCGACGAGCTCGCCAACATCTTTGACCTCGCTCGCGCGGCGGGCACCGAGGATCGCGTGGTGGCATTCGCCTCGACGTCCAAGATCACCTTCCCGGGCGCCGGCATCGGCTTTATCGGTGCGAGCCCCGCGGTTATCGCCGAGTTCTCCAAGCGCCTGAAGGCCGGCCTCATCAGCGCCGACAAGCTCAACCAGCTGCGTCACGTGCGCTTCCTTCCCACCATCGAGGCGGTCAAGGAGCACATGAAAAAGCATGCCGAGTTCCTGCGCCCGCGCTTTGAGGCCGTCGAGCGCAAGCTCACCGAGGGCTTGGGCGACACGGGCTGTGCCACCTGGACGCACCCCCGCGGCGGCTACTTTGTGAGCTTCGATGGTCCCGAGGGCTCGGCCCAGAAGGTCGCCGCGCTTTGCGCCGACCTGGGCGTCAAGCTCACGCCGGCCGGTGCTACCTGGCCCTATGGCAAGGACCCGCGCGACACCAACATCCGCATCGCGCCGAGCTATCCCACGGTCGAGGACCTGGAGGCCGCGCTCGATGTGCTGGTGCTGGCCGTCAAGCTCGTCACTGCCGAGCTTGCGCGTGCCGAGCGCGCCTAGCGCGTATGGCCCCGCAAGTCCGGCCCAGTACTATCCGCACTTTCGATACGTAAAGGAGCGTATACATGGATTTGGGTATTTCCACCAACCCCACGCCAGAGCTCTACACCATTAAGGTCACCGGCGAGATCGATATCTCTAACGCCGATAGCCTGCGTAATGCCATCGACCTGGCGCTCGAGCAGCCCACTGAGGCCGTTGAGCTCGATTTTGCCCAGGTGAGCTACATCGATTCGACGGGCATTGGCGTGCTCGTGGGAGCTGCACACCACGCGGTCGACCACGGCAAGCGCTTTAGCTGCACCAATGTGCAGCCCCCGGTGATGCGCGTGGTTCAGCTGTTGGGTGTCGACCAGGAGATTTCGATCACCGCTGCATAATCATTGCCCCCAAAAGGGCGTGCCGTATGGCATATGTTTGTGATGCGCTCGGACGTTTTGGCGTCCGAGCGCTATACTTGACCGAATGAATAGACGAGTTCCGGCCGAATGGCGCGGTGCGGGCTCGACTCACATCGAGCCTTGGAGGTATGTGTGTTTGGTATTGGAGAGGGTGAGCTCGCGATCATCGTGGTCTTCGGCTTTTTGCTGTTTGGCCCGGATAAGCTCCCGCAGATGGGCCGCACGATTGGCCGTGCCATCCGTCAGTTCCGCGAGACGCAGGAAAAGATGACGGCCGTTGTTCAGTCCGAGATTATCGATCCGGTAAGTGAGGCCGCGTCGGCCCCGGTCAAGCCCAAGAAGGCTGCCGTCGATGACGATTCCGATGCGGACGAGGACGCCGCCGAGACGGCTGCGCCAGCAAAGAAGGAGACCTTTGCCGAGCGTCGCGCCCGTCTTGCTGCCGAGAAGGCCGCAAGCGAGGGTGCCGTTGAGGGCGAGAATGCTGCCGAGGAGACGGAGGCCGATGCCGCCGCCGAGTCCGCTTCCGCTGCAGAGTCGGAGCCCGAGCCCGAGCCCGAGCCGGCAGAGCCCACGACGGCTGATCTCTACGCCCGTCGTCCCCGCAAGCGCAAGGCCGTCGTCGACCAGCTCGCCCGCGAGCTCGAGGCCGAGGACGACACCGCTACCGCCGACGCCCCGAAGGGAGGCGATGAGTAATGCCTATCGGACCCGCGCGCATGCCGCTCTTCGATCATCTGGGAGAGCTTCGTCGCCGCCTGACCATCGTGGTCGTGTCGGTGTTTGCCGCCGCTATCATGCTGTATTTCGCCACACCCGTGGTGCTCGACATCCTGAAAGACCCCATCCGCTCCTTTGTGCCGGACGGTAAGTTCTACATCACCACCACACTCGGCGGTTTTGGCCTGCGCTTCTCGCTGGCCATCAAGATGGCCGTGGTCATGTGCACGCCCATGATCATCTGGCAGATCCTGGCATTTTTCCTGCCGGCGCTGCGCCCCAACGAGCGCAAGTGGGTCGTGCCCACGGTGCTCGCCTCGACGGTGCTGTTCTTCCTGGGCGCCATCTTTTGCTACTTCATCATTATCCCGGCAGGCTTTGAGTGGCTCATCGGCGAAACCTCGGCTGTCGCCACGTCGCTGCCCGATCTTGAGGACTACGTCAACATGGAGCTGCTCTTTATGATCGGCTTTGGTGTGGCGTTTGAGCTGCCGCTCATCATCTTCTACCTGTCCGTCTTCCATTTCGTGTCCTACGCGGCTTTCCGCAGTGCATGGCGTTACGTATACGTTGGCCTGCTCGTGGGCTCGGCTGTGATTACGCCCGACGGCTCGCCCGTTACGCTGGGTCTCATGTATGGCGCCCTGCTCTCGCTCTACGAGATTTCGCTCGCCATCGCTCGCGTGGTCATTACCGCGCGCGAGGGCAAGGAGGGCCTGTTCGTGAGCCGTCTGGACCTGTTCTCGGACGACGAGGACGACGAGGAGTAAATCGGTATGCACGAGGTTGGCATTGTCAACGGCATACTCGATACAGTGATTCGCGCGGCGCGTGGGGCGGGGGCCTCGCGCGCCGTTTTGGTAACGCTGCGTATCGGGGATATGACCGAGGTCGTGCGCGAGGCGCTTGACTTTGCGTGGGAGACGTTTCGCGACGAGGACCCGCTCACGCGCGGCTGCGAGCTTGCCGTGGAGGAAGTCCATCCACAAAGCGAGTGTCTGGACTGCGGTGAGGTCTTTGAGCACGACCGTTTCCATTGCCGTTGTCCCCAATGTGGCGGTGCCAACGTGCGTCTGCTGCATGGCCGCGAACTCGACATCGCAAGTATCGAGATCGAGACCCCCGACGATTAGCACGCTCGCCATCTAGCGATGGGGTATAAAAGGGCCAAAGTAAGGAGCGCTAAGTATGGCCGAGAAAACGATTGATATCGCGTCGCCGATTCTGTCGCGCAACGAGCGCCTGGCAGATCAGCTGCGTAAGCGGTTTGAGCAGACGGACACCTACGTGATCAATGTGCTGTCGAGCCCTGGCTCGGGTAAGACCACCACGATTCTGGGCACCAACGAGCGCCTGCGTGACAAAGCCAGCCTGCGCTGTGCCGTTATCGAGGGCGATATCGCCTCGGACGTCGACGCCATCACCATGAAGGAAGCCGGCATGCCCGCCATCCAGATCAACACGGGCGGCCTGTGCCACCTCGAGGGCAACATGATCATGGAGGCCGTTGACGCGTTCGACCAAGCTGTGGGTCTGGAAAACATCGACGTCATCTTTATCGAAAACGTGGGTAACCTGGTCTGCCCAGTCGACTTTGACCTGGGCGAGAACCTGTCCATCATGATCCTCTCGGTGCCCGAGGGCGACGACAAGCCCATCAAGTACCCGGGCATCTTCCAGCACGCTGGCGCGCAACTGCTCAACAAGGTCGACGTGGCTCCGGCTTTCGATTTTGACATGGATAGGTATACTAAGACACTCGATGACCTCAATCCGCAGGCGCCGCGGTTTGCCGTGAGCGCGCGCAAGGGCGAGGGCATGGATGCCTGGTGCGATTGGCTCATCGGGCAGATTGAGCAAGCAAGGGCGTAAGTCGGCCGCCATACGGGCGGGCGTAGCCGCAGAGATACGAGATAGGAGCCTCTTTTGAAGCTCATCATCGCCGAGAAAAACGACGCCGCGCGTCAGATCGCCGAGCGTCTGTCCACGGGCAAGCCCAAAAAGGACAAGGTGTACAACACCGCCATCTACCGTTTTGAGTGGAAGGGCGAGGAGTGCGTGACGATCGGCCTTGCCGGTCACATCCTTGCACCCGATTTTTGCGACAGCGTGCTGTTCGATAAAAAGCTGGGATGGTACTCGGTCACCGAGGACGGCGAGATGCTGCCGGCCGACATGCCCGATGGCCTGGCTCGTCCGCCTTACGATACCAAGCGTAAGCCGTTCCTTGCCGATGGCATTTCCATCAAGGGCTGGAAGCTAGAGAGCCTGCCCTATCTCACCTGGGCGCCCGTCATTAAGTTGCCGGCCGAGAAAGAGCTCATTCGCTCGCTCAAGAACCTTGCCAAGAAGTCCGACAGCGTCATTATCGCCACGGACTTCGATCGCGAGGGCGAGCTGATCGGCTCGGACGCTCTTAACAAGGTGCGCGAGGTTGCGCCGGACTTGCCGGTCGCCCGCGCCCAGTATTCTTCGTTTACCAAGGCCGAGATTACGCAGGCCTTCGATAATCTCGTCTCGCTCGACCAGAACCTGGCCGACGCCGGCGAGAGCCGTCAGCACATCGACCTCATTTGGGGCGCGGTGCTCACGCGTTACCTGACGCTCGCCAAGTTTGGCGGCTTTGGCAACGTGCGCTCCGCCGGCCGCGTGCAGACGCCGACGCTCGCCCTGGTGGTCGAGCGCGAGCGCGAGCGCATGGCGTTTGTGCCCGAGGACTATTGGCAGATTCGCGGCATGGGCGCCGCGCAAGGCGCTGCCGAGGACGATCGCTTTAAGATCGCGCACAAGACGGCGCGCTTTACCGACAAGGATGCTGCTGAGACGGCGTACGGTCACGTTGACGGCGCTACGACGGCAACCGTCGCCGCGGTGACCAAGCGCTCGCGTAAGCAGCAGCCGCCCACGCCGTTTGCGACGACCTCGCTGCAGGCTGCCGCCGCGGCCGAGGGCATCTCGCCTGCGCGTACGATGCGCATCGCCGAGTCCCTCTACATGGCCGGTCTCATCAGCTACCCGCGTGTCGACAATACCGTGTACCCCGCGACGCTCGATCTGGGCGCCGTGGTGAGCGACCTGGCAAAGATCAACCCGGCGCTGGCGCCCGTGTGCAAAAAGGTGCTTGCCGGTCCCATGAAGCCCACACGCGGCAAGGTCGAGACCACCGACCACCCGCCTATCTACCCCACGGGCGAGGGCGATCCGTCCACGCTCGACGGCGGCCAGCGTAAGCTCTACGACCTCATCGCCCGTCGCTTCCTAGCAACACTCATGGGTCCCGCGACCATCGAGAACACCAAGCTCGAGCTCGACGTGAACGGTGAGCCGTTCGTGGCTTCGGGCGATGTGCTCGTGACCCCGGGTTTCCGCGAGGCGTATCCGTACGGACTCAAGCGCGACGAGCAGATGCCGCCGCTGGAGCAGGGCGACATGGTCGACGTGTTCGACATTAAGCTTGAGGCCAAGCAGACCGAGCCGCCCGCGCGCTACAGCCAGGGCAAGCTCGTGCAGGAGATGGAAAAGCGCGGCCTGGGCACCAAGTCCACGCGCGCGAGCATCATCGAGCGCCTGTACGCCGTGCGCTACCTCAAAAACGATCCCGTGGAGCCAAGCCAGCTGGGCATCGCCATCATCGATGCACTGACGCAGTTTGCCCCGCGCATCACGAGCCCCGATATGACCAGCGAGCTCGACGGCGACATGACTCGCGTCGAGCGCGGCGAGGACACCGAAGAGCATGTCGTGACGCACTCGCGTGCGCTGCTGGCCGGCGTGCTCGACGAGCTGCTCAAGCATACGCAGGAGCTGGGCGACGCCATCAGCGACGCCGTCACGGCCGATGCGCGCGTGGGCGCCTGCCCCAAGTGCGGCAAGGACCTGGTTATGAAGACGAGCGCCAAGACCCGCGGCAGCTTTATCGGCTGCATGGGTTGGCCCGACTGCGACGTGACCTATCCGGTGCCGAGTGGCGTCAAGGTGAGCCCGCTCGAGGGCGAGGCCGCCGTGTGCCCCGAGTGCGGCGCGCCGCGCATCAAGTGCCAGCCATTCCGCCAGAAGGCCTTCGAGATCTGCGTGAACCCCACGTGCCCCACCAACTACGAGCCCGATCTTAAGGTGGGCGAGTGCAAGGTGTGTGCCGAGGCCGGACGTCACGGCGACCTGATCGCGCACAAGAGCGAGAAGAGCGGCAAGCGCTTTATCCGCTGCACCAACTACGATGACTGCGGCGTGAGCTATCCGCTGCCGGCGCGCGGCAAGCTCGAGGCGACGGGCGAGACCTGCCCCGAGTGCGGCGCCCCCATCGTGGTGGTCAACACGGCGCGCGGTCCGTGGCGTATCTGCGTCAACATGGACTGCCCGACCAAGGAGAAGAAGCCCGCCCGCGGTCGCAAGACCACAACCAAGGCGAGCACGGCAAAGAAGACGACGGCTAAGAAAGCCACTGCCGCCAAGAAGACGACCGCGAAGAAGTCGACTGCCAAGAAAGCAGCCGCCGACAAGTAACGGCGCAGTCGAAACATTGCCCAAAAAAACGAGCGAGGACCCCGCGATCCTCGCTCGTTTTTTTGACCGGCAGTTAGGGACGTTCCTTTTCTGCCGGCAGTTTAGGAACGTCCCTAACTGCCGGCTCGGGAACGACAAAGCGCTAGTTCACCTCGACAGGCTTAGCGCCGGGATAGCGCTCCTCAAAGTCTAGGCGGTACTTATTGTCATTGGTGCCCGCCACGTTGTCGCGCGACAGCGGCGCCACGATCTCATTCTTGTGGTCCGCAGGCTTGGCGTATTTCAGGCTGATCTCCCAGGCATCACAGATTGCGTCAATGCGGTGATCCAGGTCGTCGTACAGGGCGATGATATCCTTCCAGGAGCTGTAGTTCTTGGAGCTCGTCGGGACGTCCAGGTCCTCGACGATGTCGTAATACTGCTCGATGGTGTCCTCCGTGCGCTCGGCGACGTCGGCGAGATTTTGACGGGTGGTTCGATCCTCTTCCAGATAGTTGCCGTTGAAGTTCTGCGCGCAGCCACGGACCTGGCTGTCGAGATCTTCGAGCAGGTCGTAGTATTCGCTCAGGCGACGGTAGAGGTTCTGCTCGGAGAGCGTTGCTTCGCCGCCATCCTCGTCGTCATCGTCATCATCGTCGTACAGGCTGTTGGGATTGCCGAGAGGCTTTAGGTCATCGTCGTCGACGTCATGGTGCAGCTTAGCTACCTCGGCAGTCGTCTGCGTGGCGGCGTTGTCGAACGGTCTGATCGCAAAGAAGATGACCAGGGCGATGATGATCGCCACCAGCACAACGATAACGGCGATAAGCGGCCCGGTGCCGCTCTTTTTGGGAGCGGGGGTCTGTGGCGAAGCGGGCGCGTATGCGGGAGCCGGCTGCTGTTGGGGCGAGCCGCTCGCGACGGGTATGCGCTGCGTGGTCTCGACGGCTTCGGTCCTTGCGGCGGGGTCGGGGCTATAGGCGAGGGGGTCGTCCGCCTTGGCTTGCGGCGTATCAAGGGAGCCGGTCTGCTCAAAAGCGGGCTGGCTATCGCTCGCGGCTGTTTGCTCAACGGGTGCACCGCACGAGGTGCAGAACTTGGCATTATCTTCAAGAAGCTTGCCGCACGAGGCGCAATACCGAGACATTGCCACTCCTTTCGCCACATTTCAATGCAATACGACGATTATACCCAGCATCCAAAATTCCCCATCATACGTTGCGGTGAAATAGGGACTGTTTGACGGTCTCAGAGCTTCAATCAGTCCCTATTTCACCGCAACTCTGGAAAGGCGCCTTTAGCCATTGGGGACGTGCCGAGCACTGGGGTATCATGGCTTGGTTGCTATAACTCGCATTTACGCGCCTTGTAGGAAGGGGCTGCGCCCATGGCTTTTGAGCCTGCTCAACATAGCTTTATCACGCTCGAGGGCGTCGACGGTGCCGGCAAGTCCACGCAGGCGCGCCTGCTTGCCCGCGCGCTCGAGCTCGCTGGCCACCAGGTTGTGAGCCTGCGCGAACCGGGCGGCACCGCCATCAGCGAAAAGATCCGCGCCCTGCTGCTCGACCCCGCCAATATGGCGATGGGCGACACCTGCGAGTTGCTGCTCTACGAGGCTGCGCGTGCCCAGCTGGTGCACGAGGTCATAGCCCCCGCCCTTGCGGCCGGCAAGGTGGTCCTGTGCGATCGCTTCTACGATTCCACGACCTGCTACCAGGCGTTTGCCGATGGCCTCGACCGCCAGATGGTGCGCGACGCCAACAACCTGGCCGTCGCGGGAACGCACCCGGCGCTCACACTCGTCTACCACATCACGCCCGAGCAGGCGGCGCTACGCATGGCAGCCCGTGGCGCGGCAGATCGCATGGAGGCTAAGGGCATGGCATTCCAGGAGCGTGTGTACCAGGGATTTTGTGCCATTGCTGCCGAGGAGCCAAACCGCGTAAAGCTCATCGACGCCACTACGACCGTCAAGGAAGTTTTCGAGAAGACGGTCGAGCAGGTTCGCGCGTACGGTCTCGATATCCCCCAGGATGCTGTCGCCGCCGCGCTTGCCAAGGAGGCCGAGTAACATGGCCCCCGCTCAGGCAAGCCTGCTGGCCAAGCTCGACACCCAAGAGCGCGTGCGCGACTTTTTGACCAATGCCGTCGCCAGCGGCCGTGCATCGCACGCCTACCTGTTTTTGGGCGCCCCCGGCGCGGGCAAGCTCGATGCCGCGTGGGCGCTCGCCCAAGCCTTCCTGTGCGAGCAGGACGGCTGCGGCGCATGTGACAGTTGCGTGCGCGTCTCTCGGCATACGCATCCCGACGTGCACTATTACACGCCCGAGAGCGCCACGGGCTACCTTATTGCCCAGACCCGCGAGCTGCTCGATGACGTGCCGCTGGCACCCATTCGCGCCAAGGCCAAGGTCTACATCATCGACCGCGCCGAGCAGCTGCGCGCCAACACCGCCAACGCGCTGCTCAAAACACTCGAGGAGCCGCCCGAGGGCGTTATGTTCATCTTGCTGGGCACCTCGGCAGACGTGATGCTGCCCACCATCGTGAGCCGCTGCCAGTGCGTGCCGTTTCGACTGGTGTCGCCCGCCGTGGCCGCGCAGGCAGTGGGCCGTGCCACCGGTCAGGACCTTGCGCGTTGCCGCATGGCCGTCGCCGTGGCGGGAAGCCCCACGCGTGGCATCGAGTTCCTTAAGAGCGCCGAGCGCCAGGACGCTCGCCGTCAGATGGTCCGTGCCATCGACTCACTCATCGCCGCCGACGAGGCCGACGTGCTCAGCCGCGCCAAGTCACTCATCGTTGCCGTTAAGGCGCCGCTCGCCGAGGTCAAGTCCACGCAGGAAAAGGTGCTCGAGCAAAACGCCGACTACCTGTCGCGTGGAGCATTGAAGCAGCTTGAGGACCGCAACAAGCGCGAACTCAACGCGCGCGAGCGTTCGGGTATCATGGAAGCGCTGGCGAGCGCGCGGACGCTCATGCGCGACGTGCTGCTGACACTTCAGGACGAGGCAGCCGACGTGGTGAACGAGGATGTGCGCGACACGATCGGTCGGCTTGCCGCCGC
Organism: Coriobacteriaceae bacterium; assembly: GCA_905194545.1. GTDB lineage: Bacteria > Actinomycetota > Coriobacteriia > Coriobacteriales > Coriobacteriaceae > Collinsella. The sequence goes on from CAJJSS010000007.1 coordinate 22,878, forward strand.
GACCAATGTTGCGGGTGCCACCCAGGCGCTCGAGGCGGTCGCGACCGCCGAGCGCAACATCGCCAGAAACGTTACTCCCCAGCTGGCCATCGAGGTCATGCTGTTCGATATCAGGAAGGCACTGAAATGCCGTTAGTCGTACCCGTTAAGTTTACCTACGCCTCGCGCGACCTGTGGTTTGACCCGCAGGACCTGGATATCCTCGAGGCCGATTATGCCATTTGCTCCACCGAGCGCGGAACCGAGATCGGCTTGGTTACGGCCGATCCCTTCGAGGTGCCGCAAGACGAGATCGGTCAGCCGCTCAAGCCCGTGCTGCGCGTGGCGAGCGACATTGACCTGCAGCTTGCCGACGATCTTGCCATCCAGGGCGACGAGGCCATGGTCGATTTCCGCCGTCTGGTCAAAGAACTCGACCTCGAGATGAAGCCGGTCGGCGTCGAGTACCTGTTTGGCGGCGAGAAGGCCGTGTTCTACTTTGCGGCCGAGGAGCGCGTCGATTTTCGCCAGCTCGTCAAGGATCTGTCCTCGACGCTGCACATTCGCGTCGACATGCGCCAGATCGGCGTGCGCGACGAGACTCGCCTGGTGGGCGGCTATGCCCAGTGCGGACAGGAGCTCTGCTGCACGCGCTTTGGCGGACAGTTTGAGCCCGTCTCGATCCGCATGGCAAAAGAGCAGGACCTACCGCTCAACTCGTCCAAGATCAGCGGCGTGTGCGGCCGCCTGATGTGCTGCCTGCGCTACGAGTTCGAGGCCTACAAGGACTTTAAGAGCCGCGCGCCCAAAAAGAAGACGCTCATCGATACGCCGCTCGGCAAGGCGCGTATTCAGGAATATGACACGCCGCGCGAGCAGCTGGTGCTGCGCCTGGAGAACGGCAAGGTCTTTAAGGTCAACCTGGCCGATATGACCTGCTCGGAGGGCTGCAAGAAGAAGGCTACCGAGCAGGGCTGCAATTGCCGCCCCGACTGCGTGACGCGCGATGTGCTCGAGCGCATCGAGTCGCCCGAGATGCGTCTGGCGCTCATGGAGCTCGATCGCGAGAACGGCGTCGACGTGGGCGATGGTCTGTCGAGCGCCGACCGTCTTGCCGGCACGTCGATGCCCAAGCGCCGTCGTCGCGATGCCGATTCCGATACCCGCGCTGCTCAGAGCCAGGTCGAGGGCCGTGGCCGTGGAAAGGGCCGCGGCAAGGCCGAGGCACCCGAGGCCGAGGAGGCCGCCGGTGGCCGTCGTCGTCGCAAGCGCGCGGGCTCGGGCGATGCTACCGAGGCTGCAGCCGCGGGCAAGAACGCCTCTCGCGAGCGCGAGGTTCAGCAGCCCCAGCAGCAGAATCGCGGCGGTGGCATGAACCCCACACGTCGCCGCCGCCGTCATCTGTCGAGCGAGGAGCGCGAGGACGCCTTCCGCGCCGCAGCTGCTCGCGAGGCCGGTGCCGCTTCCAAGGGTCCCTCGGCCTCCGATGCGTCTGCCGACAAGGGCGGCAAGTCACGTGGCGAGGAGGAGCGCGCGCCGCGTCCGCGCCGTCGCCATTCCTCGGGCGCGCAACAGAAGCCCTCAGTGCCCTCCGTGGCCGATCAGGTCTCGGATGGCGAGGTCAAGGTCACGCGCCGTCGTCCCGGAGATGGCGGGGGAGCGGCTGCCAAGGCTTCGCGAGCCGCGCGAGGATCGCGGTGGCGAGGGCTCGGCCGACCAGGGTCAAAAGCGCCGTCGCCGGCGCCGTTCCCGCAAGCCGCGCCAGGATGGTGGCGAGGGCTCGACCCCGTCTTCGTCCGCACCACAACCGCCCGCCGGCGAATAACGCCCGCGAGCGGATTTAGCCCGCCTTGCCCCGAGCGCATCGGGGTATCATAGCGCCGGATCAACAACCCTCCCTGCGACCGAATGTAGGGAGGGTTGTGTCTTGAAGAGCCATCTGAACATATTGAGCTGTCTGCAGGGTGCCGGCGCCCTACCGTTTGCGGACGAATTGCTGCCGTTTGCCGAGCGGGCGGCACGCGAGGCACTCGAGGCATTGTCGCCAACACGATGTGCCGGCTGCGAGCGCGCCGGTGCGCTTATTTGCCAAGACTGCCTGGCCGCACTCACGCTCATCGACCCACGTCATAGCTGTACCCGATGCGGCGCCCCGTTTGGGGATTTGCTGTGCACTGAGTGTTCGGTCGAGGGCACGTCCTCGGCAATGGCGGAGGCGCTCGACCGCTGCCTGGCGTGCGCCGTCTACGCGCATCCGCTGCCGCGCATCATTAAAGCGTACAAGGACGCGGGCGAGCGACGCCTGGCGCCGTATCTGGCGGAGCTGCTCTACGACACCGCCCTGCATGCCCAGGTCGTAGCGCCCGAACGCTTAGGAGGTGTGCTGTCCGGTGCGGATGCGGTGGTGTTTGTGCCTGCGACGGCGGCAGCGTTTCGGCGGCGTGGCTTTGATCATATGGAGGCCATTGCGCGCCCATTTTGCGAGCTGTCGGGTGTTCCCCTGCTCGATGCCCTCGTCAAGTACGGGCGTGGCGACCAGCGCGAACTCGGTCGTGAGGAGCGTCGCGAGCGTGCCCAAGGCATGTACGAGACGGTTGAGGACGTGCGCGGCCGCCGCCTACTGCTTATCGATGACGTTATCACCACGGGCGCGACCATGGCAGCAGCCTCGGCGGAGCTCAAGCGTGCCGGCGCTGCGGCAGTCGATGGCCTTGCTATCGCACGTGTTTGGTAGGGGTGGTTTTGTGGCAGTGAAGATTGAGCGGCGCAACGAGCCGACAGGCGAACAGCTAGCGGCTTCCGTAATCCTAACAGGTGCCTCGGCGCTACGCATGATGCGCGCCGAGCGCCGGCAGATGGGCTACATCAGCTGGAAGGACCTTAATCCCGATGAAGAGCGCCGTGTGCTGCGCACGTCGTCGCCCTCGACCGAGGATATCTATCTTCCTGACTTGGTGCGAATTGGAGCCAAAAGTGGCGAGGTGCAGGAAGATCTGTGCTTGTTGGTGGGATCTGCGGCGCAGCGCCGCCGCATGCCTGGCGTAGGCTGGTCCGTGTGTTCCGGGTTGCCCGCCGGCTCGATTCTAGAGGTGGAACCGGGGGTGTACAGCCTATCTCCCGAGGCCCTTTGTGTTGCCGTTGCGCGTGAGGTCGGCTGCATCCAGGCGTTTGCCCTGGCCCAGGAGCTGTGCTCTAAGATTTCACTGAGCGACCGCGGGAAGTATCTGCCTCCCTACACCTCGCCTGTTACGAATAAACTTGCAAAGGACAAGGACCAGCCAGCAGACGTGGGCTACTTTGAAGTCGGGCCGGTGCTGATGCCCGATCGTCTGGCAGATTACCTTGCGGCATGCAAGGGGAATGTGGCCAAACAGCTGCTGCGTCTGTGTCCCTATCTTTCGGAAAACCTGCTCTCGCCCATGGAGTGCATCATGCTCGCCCTGTTTTCGCTTCCGTTTTCCTATGGCGGGTTTGCCTGCGGACCTTTTAAGACCGACTACAAGATCGAGTTCGATGACCGTGCGCAGGCAATCTCGGGGATGCCTCATGCAGTTTGCGATGCGTATCAAGAGGCAGCCCGGTTTGACCTGGAATACAACGGTGAGCTGGGCCATTCCTCTCGGAGGGGACGTATCCATGATGAAAAGCGCAACACGGGCTTGATTACTATGGGAATCGAGGTCGCGACGGTCAACAACGAAATGCTCTGTGACATGGAAGCGATGGAAGCGCTCGCATGGCGCATGCACCAGCGTATGCGAAAGCGGTACCGGAATCGTGTCGATGCCCGCAGGAAGAAGCAAGAGGCGTTGCTTAACACGCTGCGGGCGTGTTTTGGGCTTAAGCCGGTCTAATTCACGTCGAAAATAGGGGGTTAATCATATGCCCTGGCCAAAATATGGCAAATATGAGTACTGTCACTAAATCAGTAACAGCAAAATCAAGGAATTTAGGACTCGGAGGCGTCATAAAGTATGAAGATAATAAACAAATGTAGAATAACTAAGCATCAGGTTGGCGACACTGAGCGCAAAATCTGTCCGAGAGGCTAAAACTGCCTGTTACTAAATTGGTGGCAGTACTCATATTTGCCATATTTTGACCAGGGCACCCTAAGAAGGGCGCCCCGGAGCTCCCCGTAGGGGAGCTCCGGGCTTCATAGGGGCACGAATAGCCCACTCCGACCTGCAAAATCTGTGCGCACGATGCGAATGACGCCCTTAACCTTAAACTTTAGCTTGAACTTAGCTATAATGCGCTACGTTCCTGCCAGGCTGTGGTTGCGGACGGACGAAATGCCCGTCCTAGTCCAAGACAGACGCGGTCAAAGGGATCCACGTAAGCGACCGCGTGCGCGCGGCGCGATCATGGCGCGTCCTAGATGTAAGCCGCACCGTCCGTTCTACTTTCTTTGGGGCAATACCGCCTCGCGGGCGAGCGGGCCAGTCGTGAAGGTGGCTGCGGCCTCCCGAGCAAACACCCCGGTGCGCAAGTGTGGGGTCAAATACCAGGTCAGCTGGTGGGAACAACCCGATATTCCGCGCAACGCACGGATCGTATACGACACAGAAGGCAGGGTAGTGGACATGGTGAGGGGCAGCTTGATGCACGCGGCTCGGTTAGGTGCTGGGACCGCAGCGGTCATTGCCGTTTTGGGCCTGAGCGGATGCGCGTTCAACCCGCTGTCTACGTTCACGACTCCCACGATCGACCAGATCGAGTACGAGACCGTCACGCCGGCGGTGTCGGACGATGCCCTGGTCACTCCCGGAACCCTGACGGTTGCCCTCGATACTTCCGATGCGCCGCAGGCAATGCAGGGCGCCGACGGCGAGCTCACGGGGTATGCGGTTGACGCCGCCCGTGCCCTCGCAAGCCGCATGGGCCTTAAGGTCGCCTTTGTCGATGCGTCTTCGGCAGGTTCCGCGCTCGGCGACAAAAAGGCCGATATCTTTATCGGCGAGATCAACTCCACGGACGGGGACGTTAGCTCGCTCGGCACCTGCCTGTACGATGCCGCTTCCGTGTTCGGTAAAACCAGCGATGGTGGGTCGCTAAGCGTTTCCACCGATACCCTTAACACGTCTACTCTGGGTGTCCAGATGTCCTCGGCCTCGCAGGAGGCGCTTGCTAAGCAGAGCATCACCGCCAACCAAAAGACCTACTCCAACATCAACGAGTGCTTTGAGGCGCTCGAGTCCGGCGAGGTCGACTATGTGATCTGCGACTCCACAGCCGGCGGCTATCTTGCACGCCTGATGAGCGAGGTCTCCTATGTCGGTGCGCTCGAGGCGCCCTCGACGCTTGGTGTTGCGGGCCTCTCGTCCAATGACGAACTGTGCCGTGCCGTGAGCGATGCCCTCGACGGTATTACGGCCGACGGCACGCTCGAGGCGGTCCACTGCGTCTGGTACGGCACGATGCCCTACGACCTCACCACTAAGACGGTTTCGGGCGCTAACGTGCAGCCGGGCGACTCTGAGTCCAGTGAGACCACGTCTTCCGGCAGCGAGTCCTCCGATTCCAACAATGAGACCGCATCCTCCGAGGACAAATCGTCCAGCCAGGAAGGCACCATCACCGACGACGACATTAACAAGCTTAATAGCTAGTTATTGCTAGGGGTGGTGTCTTCTATACGTTGGAAAGGACACCTCTTCACGGTTTCAACACGCACCGCCGGACTTCCCCAATAGGGGAGCCCGGCTTTTTCATCTCTATAAAACCAGCAGTTCAAAGCCAATTTTCGGGACCAAATACAAAGTCGCCGGCTCCCTCCTATAGCGCACTTTGCCACAGAAAAGTGCGAGACTTCGGTATGCGGTATCAAGCAATCGTTATTCGGGTCTTTGGGAATCCGCGTGATTAAATGCACGGCAATGGGTACATAGCCAGTACAGTAAGTCCCCGAGGCAGATTGGAGCCACGTATGGATATCAAGGTTTCTGGACGCAAGACGACGGTAACCGATGCTCTGCGTGCGCATGTGGATGAGAAGATCGGCGAGGCGCTCAAGGTTTTCGATATCGAGCCCATGACGGTCGACGTTGTACTTCGCTATGAGAAGAACCCCTCGAACCCCAACCCGGCAATCGTCGAGGTTACGGTTCGCGCCCGCGGTTCGGTGATTCGCGTTGCCGAGCACGGTGCAGATATGTACGCCGCCATCGACCTCTCCGCCGATAAGGTCACCCGCCAGCTGCGCAAGTTCAAGACCAAGGTCGTGGACAACCGCCAGGGTGGTGCCAGCGCAGCGGATGTTGCACCGGTCGAGCGTGTCGAGGATCTGGCCGACCTGCTGCTGCCCGAGGAGGACGACGACCTGCTCGTCCGCGAGAAGGTCATCGATGTCACCCCGATGACTGAGGAGCAGGCGCTGGTGCAGACCGATCTGCTGGGCCACGACTTCTACGTGTTCGAGAACGCGACGACTGGCCTCATCAATGTGGTGTATCACCGTAAGAATGGTGGATATGGCATCATCAAGCCCCGCATCGAAACACTTGACGAGTAAAATACGTTAACTTGCATGAGTTAACGGTTGGCGGCCATCCCATGCGGGTGGCCGCCTTTTTACGTAAGGAGTCGCTTTGATGGACAAGGCCGCATCCGCCGGTCATTCGGACCGTTGCCGCATCGTCGTCGATACCTGCTGCGACTTTAGCCCCGAGGTCGCCGCGAACCTCGATGTCGATATCTTGGGTTTCCCCTTCATTATCGATGGCGAGGAGCGCACGGATGACATCTGGTCGAGCATCACACCCAAGGAGTTCTACGACCGCATGCGCGCCGGTGCCCGCGTGTCCACCTCGGCTGTGTCGCTCGGTCGCTATATCGAGTTCTTTACCGAGTGCGCCAAAGAGGGTACGCCCACGGTCTACCTGTGCTTTACCTCGGCGCTGTCGTCGAGCTACAACTCCGCGTGCCAGGCGGCGGACGCCGTGCGCGCCGAGTATCCTAACTTTGAGCTGTACGTGGTCGACAACGCTCTGCCCTGTGCGACCGGCGAGCTCTTGGCGCTCGAGGCCGTCCGTCAACGCTCAGCGGGACTCACCGCCAAGCAGCTGGTCGACTGGGCAAACGAGGCCAAGACCTATGTCCACGGCTACTTTACGCTCGAGAGCTTTGACGCGCTGGCTGCCGGCGGCCGCATTCCGCCCGCGGCGGCACAGCTCACGGCAAAGCTCGACGTCAAGCCCGAGCTCTCCTACGACCTTGCCGGCTCGCTGTCGCTGATCGGCGTCAACCGCGGCCGCAAGAAGGCGCTCAAGTCCATCCTCAAGTCGTTCCGTGAGAACTACGTGCCCGATCGCACTATGCCCATCGCCATTATGACTGCCGATGCCGAGAAGGACGGCGACTGGCTCGAAGCCGCCATCCGCAAGGAGGAGGGCTGCGCCGACGTCACGATTATCCGTAGTTCCGTCGGTCCTACCATCGGCTCGCACGTGGGGCCCGGCATGGTGGCACTTGCGTTTTGGGGCAAGAACCGCGCCGAGAAAGCCTCGCTTTCCGACCGCATCGCCCGCCGCGTGCGCGGCCAGTAGGCAAGTAACGCGGCCGTAATCGCCCTCAACTCACAGCCCAAACGCTGGCACCGAGTATTCAACCTGGTAATAACACCCAACCCAAAAGGAAAGGTTTCATGGCAAACAAGCTCTCTGTCGCATTTATCGGCACCGGAATCATGGGTGCCCCCATCGCCGGCCACATTCTGGACGCCGGCTATCTCGTCACGGTCAACAACCGCACTAAGTCCAAGGCGGCGGCGCTTATCGAGCACGGCGCAGTCTGGGCCGATACGCCGGCAGATGCCGTGGCGAACGCCGACGTCGTCTTTACCATGGTGGGTTATCCCTCCGAGGTCGAGGAGCTCTACCTGGCGGGCGACGGCCTGCTGGCCTGCACTAAGCCCGGCGCGGTGCTGATCGACCTCACCACGAGCTCGCCCGAGCTCGCCCGTGACATTGCCGAGGCCGCCCAGGTTTCCGGCCGCATGGCGTTTGACTGCCCCGTCACCGGCGGCGAGTCGGGTGCTATCGCCGGCACGCTTACGGCTATCGTTGGCGCTACCGAAAACGACATCGCGCCGGTCCGCGACATCCTTGCCACCTTTGCGGCCAACATCTGCTGCTTCGACGGTGCCGGCAAGGGCCAGGCTGCCAAGCTCGCCAACCAGGTGTCGCTGGGCGCCTGCATGGTCGGCATGGCAGACGCCATGGCATTTGCCGAGCTGAGCGGCCTTGACCTGGAGAAGACCCGCCAGATGATCCTGGGCGGCACCGGCAAGTCCGGTGCCATGGAGAGCCTGGCCCCCAAGGCGCTCGACGGCGACTACAAGCCCGGCTTTATGGTCGAGCACTTCATTAAGGACCTGCGCCTGGCCCTTGCCTACGCCGACGACCGCGAGCTCGCGCTGCCCGGTGCCGACGTGGCCTTTACGCTCTACGATATGCTTGACGCCATCGGTGGCGCCAAGCTGGGCACCCAGGCCATCACGGTCCTCTACAAGGAGGAGGCCGACGCCATCGCCGCCGGTCTGGACTGGTCGCAGTATCGCCCCGAGGAGCACGGTGCCCACGAGGACGGTTGCGGTTGCGGCGAGCACGGCGACGACCATGAGTGCGGTTGCGGCCACCATCACGGCGAGGACCACGAGTGCTGCGGCGGCCACGGCCATGATGACGGCCACGAGTGCTGCTGCGGCCACCATCACGGGGAGTAGCGCCCATGAGCTGGACGTTCGTGGTGCTTGCGCTGGTGCTCTTTCTCTTTGCGATTTACATCGGCTTTCTGTGCGGCCAGTGGGCGTGCGAAAAGCGCGTGATCACCAAGCGCGACTACTGGATTGCCAACTTTGCAGGAGCGGCGGCAGTCGTCCTGCTGACCTGGGTGTTCTCGCTGTTCCCGCTGGTGCAGTTTGCGCCGATCGGCTGGCTCGGTGGCTTTATCGCCGGCCTTAAGATGAGCTTTGGCGAGTCCGTCGGTCCGTGGCGCAAGCACGACGAGGTCTTTAACGTCAACAAGGCTCATCGAGCCGCCGCCGACGCGGGCGATGCCGAGGAACGCCGCCGTGCACGTCGCAATGGCGCGGCCGACCGACAGCTCATCTCGGTCACCGATGACAGCAAGGGTGCTGGCAAGCACGCCAAGAAATAAAAAGAAGAGGTAACTATGGCAGAAAACAAAGACGAACAGCTCACCGACGAGGAGCTGGCACAGCTCCAGCTGGCAGAGGAGAACGAGAACGCCGTCGATCGACTGGTCCAGGAGCTCGGCTGTCCCACGCGCCGCATCCGCCAGTTTGCCGCCCGCGTGCTGCATCTGCTTGCCGAGCGCGATCCCCAGCGCGTCGTGCCCTGCGTGCCCGCGCTGATCGAGGCGCTCGACCGCCCCGAGGCGCAGACCCGCTGGGAGGCCCTCGATGCCCTGACGGCGCTCGCCACCACCTGCCCCGAACAGCTGGGCAATGCCTTTGAGGGCGCCGAGACCGCGCTGTTCGACGAGATTTCCTCCACGCTGCGCTACGCCGCCTTCCGCCTGCTGTGCGTGTGGGGAGCCACGGGCGTCGAGCGTTCGCGCGAGGCTTGGCCGATCCTGGACGAGGCCATCCAGTGCTACCACGGCGACCTTGAGTATCGCGATATGCTCGGTTGCCTGTACGAGTTTTGCCAGGGCGAGATCGATGCCGAGGTTGCCGAGAAGCTCGCGCTGCGCCTTAAGTTCGACGCCGAGAACGGCAAGGGCAGCTATCTCAAGGCCCGTTCGAGCGAGATTTGCGAAATGCTTGTTAAACGTTTTGGCCTGGATCTCTCCAAAAAGAAGAAGCGTGCTAGCGTTAAAAAATCTGAGGCCGCCGAAGACGAGGAGTAACAGATTATGGCGCACGATGTAGTCCTGATTCCCGGTGACGGTATCGGTCCCGAGATTACGCAGGCCATGCGCCGCGTGGTCGAGGCCACCGGTGTCCAGATCAACTGGAACGTCCAGGAGGCCGGTGCCGGCGTCATGGACGAGTTTGGCACGCCGCTGCCCCAGCATGTGCTCGATGCGGTCGCCGAGACCAAGGTTGCCATCAAGGGCCCCATCACCACGCCGGTCGGCACGGGCTTCCGCAGCGTCAACGTGGCCCTGCGCAAGCACTTTGACCTGTACGCCTGCGTGCGCCCCTGCCTGTCGCAGCCGGGCGACGGCTCGCGTTTCCGCGACGTCGACCTGGTCATCGTGCGCGAGAACACCGAGGACCTCTACGCCGGCATCGAGTTCGACGAGGGCGCTGCCGAGGTCGAGGAGCTCTCGCAGCTCGTCGAGCGTTCGGGCCAAAAGACCTTCGCCGCTGATTCCGCCATCTCGATCAAGCCTATCTCCATCGCCAAGAGCTGCCGCATTGTGGAGTACGCCTTTGAGTACGCCCGCCGCTGCGGCCGCAAAAAGGTGACGGCCGTGCACAAGGCCAACATCATGAAGGCGACCGACGGCCTGTTCCTGCGCGTGGCGCGCGAGGTGGCCGCCAACTATCCCGATATCGAGTTCAACGACAAGATCGTCGACGCCACCTGCATGGGCCTGGTCCAGAACCCCAACGACTTCGATGTCCTGGTGCTGCCCAACCTGTACGGTGACATCGTGAGCGACCTGTGTGCCGGTCTGGTGGGCGGCTTAGGCATGGCTCCGGGTTCCAACATCGGTGCCGATTGCGCCATCTTTGAGGCAACGCACGGCTCCGCGCCCGATATTGCGGGCCAGGATATCGCCAACCCCACGGCCGAGATTCTGTCTGCGGCTATGATGCTCGATCATCTGGGCGAGAACGATGCGGCCAATCGTATCCGCGCCGCCGTGTCTGCCACGCTCGACGAGGGCGAGCAGGTTACCGGTGACGTGCGTCGTGCCCAGACCGGCTCCGTTGAGGGCGCGGTGGGCACGCAGGCCTTTGCCGATGCCGTTATCGCGCACCTGGTCTAAGGTATGCACGCTGCAAACGCCTAAATAGTACTTAAGTGTTTGCGTATAACCTAAGAATCAATACGCCCGGCGCTCCGTCGGGCGTATTCTATTGAGGACTATGTTTCCTAACAAGGAGTAACTGACTATGGGTCTGATTCAAAAGAAGGACGAGAAGGACGAGATCGACGGTATCCAGATCATCGAGCGCGGCGAAGGCCCCGACGGTGATGAGGACGAGAAGATCGACCTGGTCGCCGGCACGTCTGCCGAACATATTGCCGCCGGCACGACCGCCGAGGAGGAGGACGCTCGCCTGGAGGCAAAGATCGCCGCGGACGCCGCCGACGAGAACCTCATGCCCGAGGAGCAGGACGAGGACGACGACTCGGACGTGGACGACCACGCTTGCAAGCACAAGAAGACGATGATTGCCGCCTTTGTGGTTGCAGTCGTGATCGCTGCGGTGGTCGGCTTCTTTATTGGCAATGGCGGCTTTGGCGGCAAGGGTGTCGGTTCGTCGACCCTGACCGAGGACCAGCTCGATTCGACCGTGGCAAGCTATAGTTATAACGGCAAGAAGAGCGACATCACCGCGCGCGAGGCCATCGAGAGCCAGTACAGCCTCGACACCGTCAAGGATAGCGACGGCAACTACACCGCTCCTTCTGCCGACGTCATCCTGTCCTACGTGCGCAACAAGATTCTGCTCGATGCTGCCGAGGACGAGGGCATTACCGTCTCTTCTAAGGAGATGAAGAAGTACGCCGAGGATTCCATCGGCACCTCCGACTACAAGACCATGGCCAAGCAGTATGGCGTGTCCAAGGACCAGGCCAAGCAGATCGTCCGTCAGTCCGCGACGCTGCAGAAGCTCTACAAGAAGAAGGTGGGCGATAGCTCCGCAAGCATGCCGACCGCCCCGACCGAGCCTGCTGACGGCAACGAGGAGACCGCGAGCAAGGACTACGCCGACTACATCATCAACCTTGCCGGCGATGAGTGGGATAGCGAGAAGGGCACCTGGAAGGACGCCGATGGCACCTACGCCAAGGCATTCGCCGACGATGCCTTTACGGCCGATAGCGCGACCTATAAGCAGGCAATGACCGCCTATTACACCGCTTACCAGCAGTACTCTTCGCAGGCCTCGAGCGCCAGCTCCAAGTGGACCGAGTACGCCAACAGCCTGTACGCCAAGGTCAACATCAGCATTTACGGCCTGTTTGCGTAAGATCTGCCTGAGCTTACCGATCGCGTAGCCGAACTATCTGAATAAGCCCGCTTGAACGATATCCGTTCTAGCGGGCTTATTACGTCGGAGGTACCGGTAGTTAAATAATCTCAATTAATCTTTAAGTCCAAAGAGGTTATCGGCTTCATCGTCAGGCATATATTCCAGTACATCGCCCGGTTGGCAGTCGAGTGCCCGGCATATCGCGTCAAGAGTTGAAAAGCGCACGGCAGAAACCTTGCCCGTCTTGATGCGCGACATATTGACCTGGGAGATGCCCACGCGTTCCGCAAGCTCTTTGGATGAGATCTTGCGTTCGGCGAGCATGCGGTCGAGCCGCAGAATAATCATGGATTCCCCCTAGAGCAACTCGTCATCTTGTATTTGCAGGATACACCCGTACTGGAAGACGCTGGCAATCAGGCTAATAATCAGGCCTGCAAAGACCATAGAGAGGTCGAGGTGCTGGCCGCCAAGCGCATCCGTAAAGTTGCCGCCAAATCCTGAGAGTATCAGCCCCGTGACTATGGCACCAAGAAGCTTCACAGCAACGCCGCCAATAAGGAACAAATGTCCTACTTGACGTAGTATGCGGATGCATTCGAGGTCAAAGGGCCTGCCCGCCTTTTCAATGGCGGAGAAAAACCTGTATGCGCTTAGCACAATGGCAAGCGCAAGGCATGTCATCATGGCGCTCCCTATGGCAGTATGACCGTCGTGCGCGACAAGCATAAGAGGGGTCTGTTCATTGGCGCCGACGAGAGCGAGAGATGGCCCTTCGCCGGCATTAAGCTCTACGGATTGGAGGCAGAACCCTTGGGAGAGGCTAGGCAATATGAGTAGAAGCTCGATTGCAATGACTGCGAGAAGTCCCAGAGCGAGCGCTACGGCGGTGCAGATTGTGGCCCATTTGCAGATGTGAGCGAGCTTCCTCAGATCGGCTATTGCCTGTTCGCGGTTGATGGATTCATTCGATTTGGATACGTTCCAGCGGATCATAGCTCCTCCAACCAATGTCTAGGATGATATTTAAATCTTATAACATACTTAATGATAAACGATAAACAATTACAGATTAGAGTAAGTTATGTTTGTAAGACGAATAGCGAGAGCTTATGGCATATTTAGGGAGTGAGAGTTTGGCACGTGGGGGATGGACGAGTATCGAAATTTCCCGCAACCGCGCAAGTGCTTCATCGGGTCTCCCTAATTCATATGGAAAAGGAGCTGCAAACGATTGGAAATAACCGCTGAGCGGTCGAAAACTACCGTTCACCGATAATTTCTAAACTGGTTCTAACTGGTATTAAGTCAAAAAGACCAATTCATAAATCTTCACAATGACCTGCATTTTTTCTACATGCCTTTTTGGCCACCCTGCGTTGTTTAGACACAGAAAAGGTTCCGATCTTTCGTCAAAGTATTTCGAAACGGTTTCAAAACCGCAGGTAGAAGTGTTAACGAGCGGTAAACGGTCGATTTATCGCCGTGAGCGGTGCAAAAACGTTTTACTGCGTGAATCAGCGAAAGCGACCTCTTCTGTGATGATATAGTGACAACAACACGTCACGTGGTTACTACCAGTTGAGAGACCACTGGTCTTCAAAGAACGCTTTCCAAGAAGCTTTAAGGGCGTCCGCCCGCTGGCTTCCGAAAACATCGGACTCAGATCGTACACACCTTCGGAAGGGAAATTTGAATGGTTGGCTTTATTCTTACCGGTCATGGACAGTTCGCACCCGGCATCGCAAGCGCTATCGCTATGGTCGCTGGCGATCAACCCGCTTTTACCGTCGTTCCTTTTGAGGGCGACCAGGCTGCTTCCTACGGTGAGGATCTCCGCGCCGCTATTACCGCCATGCGCGAGGAGTGCGATGGCGTGCTCGTCTTTACCGACCTGCTTGGCGGTACCCCGTTCAACCAGGCAATGATGATTGCCCAGGATGTCGACAACGTCGAGATTCTGACTGGAACTAACCTTCCCATGGTTATTGAGCTTCTGTTCCTCCGCGGCAACGCCACGCTCGCCGAGCTTGGCGAGCAGGCCGTGACCGTTGGCCAGACGGGCATCACCGCCCAGACGGTCGCCTCCGTCGCTGGTGCCGAGGATGAGGATATCTTCGGCGACGAGGACGGCATCTAATGGCCGATTTCGGAGCCAGTGTTCTGAGTTCCTCGGTCGCTCTTTTGGGCCTGCTTGTCATCATGGGCTTGATTTACACCATCTGGTCGCAAATCAACATGAAGAAGAAGCAGAAGTACTTCAAAGAGCTGCACACCGAGCTCAAGCCGGGTCAGGAGGTTCTTTTCGCCGGCGGTATCTACGGAACCGTCAAGGGCATCGAAGGCGAGAAGGTCCAGATTAAAGTCCGATCCGGTGCCGTCGTAGATGTTTCGCGTTACGCGATTCAGGAGATTAAGTAACTGTCGTCAGCAATCAACGAAAGGAAGCTGATCAACATGGCAGAACCCAACATTCTTCTTACCCGCATCGATAACCGACTGGTTCATGGTCAGGTCGCGACCCAGTGGAACTCCACCCTGGGTTCCAACCTCATCCTCGTCGCCAACGACGACGTGTCGACCAACACCATGCGTCAGAACCTCATGAAGATGGCCGCTCCCGCCGGCGTCGCTACGCGTTTCTTCTCCCTGCAGAAGACCATCGACGTCATTGGCAAGGCGAGCCCGCGCCAGAAGATTTTCATCGTGGCCGAAACACCGGAAGACGTGCTTACGCTCGTCAAGGGCGGTGTGCCTATAAAGAAGGTAAACATCGGCAACATGCACATGTCGGAAGGAAAGCGCCAAGTCGCCACCTCCGTCGCAGTTAACGACGAGGATGTCGCTGCGTTTAAAGAGCTGCAGGAATTGGGGGTGGAGTTGGAGATCAGGCGCGTTCCGAGCACGCCTGTTGAGGATACGAGCAAGCTCTTCTCGTAATCCTCGTGATCCACGTTGTCAGGAGTGAAACCCTGACATTCTGTACGTGATATCCAAAGTGCGTACATACATTTTGAAAGGAGGAGCAAGATGGAATTCTCGATCATTCAGGTCGCACTGGTCTTCGTTGTTACGTTCATCGCGGCAATCGACCAGTTCAACTTCCTCGAGTCTCTCTATCAGCCCATCGTCACCGGCGCCGTCATCGGTCTTATCCTTGGCGACCTCAACACCGGTCTTCTCGTGGGTGGTACTTATCAGCTCATGACGATCGGCAACATGCCGATCGGAGGCGCTCAGCCGCCTAACGCCGTCATCGGCGGCATCATGGCAGCCATTCTCGCTATCGCTACGAAGCTCGAGCCCAACGCGGCAGTCGGCCTCGCCATTCCGTTCGCTCTGCTTGGCCAGCTTGGTGTTACCCTGGTCTTCACGCTTATGTCCCCGCTTATGTCCTCGGCCGATAACATGGCTCACAACGCGGACACCAAGGGCATCGAGCGCCTGAACTACTTCGCCATGACCCTGCTCGGCCTGATCTTCGCTGTCGTCGTCACCCTGTTCTTCATCGCTGGCGCCACCATCGGTCAGACCATCGCTTCCGCCATCCCGACTTGGCTGCAGACCGGTCTGTCCGCTGCAGGCGGCATGATGCGCTTCGTCGGCTTCGCCGTCCTGCTCAAGGTTATGATGAACCGCGATATGTGGGGCTTCTTCCTCATGGGCTTTGGCCTCGCGCTCATCACCGTTGCCAACGATTCTCTGGCAACCCCTGCCCTGCTCATCCTCGCTCTCATCGGCTTCGGCATTGCTTTCTGGGACTTCCAGCAGCAGACCGAGCTGAAGGGTGCAGCTGTTTCTGACGGAGGTGACTTCGAAGATGGCATCTAATGAGTATGTGATCCCGGAGCACTACGAGGATCTCACTCCTGCTCCGCAGCTCGACCAGAAGACCCTCAACAAGATGGCTTGGCGCTCCTGCTTCCTGCAGGCATCGTTCAACTACGAGCGCATGCAGGCCGCTGGCTGGCTTTACTCCATCATCCCCGGTCTGGAGAAGATCCACACCAACAAGAACGACCTCGCGGCTTCCATGAGCCACAACCTGGAGTTCTTCAACACTCACCCGTTCCTCGTCACCTTTGTTATGGGTATCGTGCTTTCGCTCGAGCAGAACAAGGTTGACATCCCCACGATCCGCGCCGTCCGCGTCGCCGCAATGGGCCCGCTCGGTGGTATCGGTGACGCCCTGTTCTGGCTGACGCTCGTGCCTATCACGGCCGGCATCACCTCCAACATGGCCATCAACGGCAACGCCGCTGCGCCGATCATCTTCCTGGTGATCTTCAACGTCGTCCAGTTCGCTCTGCGCTTCTGGCTCATGAACTGGTCCTACAAGCTTGGCACCAGCGCTATTGACGCTCTGACTGCCAACATGCAGGCCTTCACGCGTGCCGCTTCCATTATGGGCGTCTTCGTCGTCGGTTGCCTGGTCGTCACCATGGGTGGCACCCAGATCAACCTCCAGATCCCCAACGGCACCACCCGTGGCCTCTCCGCTACTACCGTGATCGTCTCCGAGAAGGAGGCCGAGAACTTCACCGGTATGGAGGGCATCGATACCGAGACCGCTGAGGCCGGTACCATCGCCATGACCGATGAGGACGGCAACGCCCTCACCGCTTCCGATGCCGACGGCAACGCTGTCGAGTGCGGCGTCACCGATCTGGGCAACGGCATGGAGTCCGTTACCTACGGCACCGTCACCGAGGATCCGGTCAACTTCTCTGTTGCCGACACCCTCAACACCATCGTCCCGAAGCTCGTCCCGCTTATGCTTACGCTGCTGCTTTACTACATGTTCGCTAAGCACAGCTGGACCCCGACCAAGGGCATTCTGCTGCTCTTCGTCCTGGGCATCCTGGGCGCTGGCCCGCTTGGTCTCTGGCCGAGCATCTGGTAAGGCTCTAGCTTGAGGGGTGTGTCCCTACGCGGCTCACACCCCGACCCCTTAAGCCATGTGTATGTTAAAAGCCGCGTGCTCGTAAGAGCGCGCGGCTTTTGTTTTCTTGATGAGTCGGGTGTTGCGGACTGATAATGCTTAACACCCTAGGTAGTTAGCCGAATTCGAGCAAAAGGGAGGATAGGATGGCGATCGGAGCGCGTAAGCAACCGCTGTACGATCAGCTGGTCGATATTCTGACCGAAAAGATTGACCATGAATATCGCGCTGGTGACATGATTCCTTCCGAGCGCGAACTTTCGGAGCGCTATGGTCTCTCGCGCACTACGGTACGCTTGGCTCTGCAGGAACTGGAGCGTTTAGGACTGGTGGTTCGGCAGCACGGTCGCGGTACCTTTGTGACTGACCGTTCGGCAAAAGCAACCAATCTTATGCAGTCCTACAGCTTTACCGAGCAGATGCGCGCGATGGGTCGCGACCCCGAGACCACGATTCTCGAGTTTTGCGAGATGGAGGCCGATAAGAATCTGGCCGAGCATATGGGATTGCGTATCGGTGATCGCATTTTTAAGCTTAAGCGCCTTCGTTCTGCCGACAACATGCCCATGATGGTCGAACGCAGCTATCTACCGGTTCGTCAATTTCTGTCCCTAAAGCGACCGCTGCTGGAGCGCAAGCCGCTTTACGATGTGATTGAGCAAGACTTTCAGCAAAAGATACGCGTGGCTGAAGAGGAGTTCTATGCGAGCATAGCCCGTCCCACCGACGCCCACCTTTTGGGAATTGTCGAGGGCTCGCCTGTGCTCGATTTAGTCAGGACTACGTATAACGAGTCAAACGAGGTTGTGGAGTATACACTCTCGGTTGCTCGTGCCGATCAGTTTAAATACAAGGTTTACCACCAGCGTAGCAACTAGTGTCCGCATCGTTTCCATATGGTGATTCTTTGCATTTAACTGGTTACTACCAGATAACCAACCGAAGTGTATAATTGCACGTCAGAGGATTACTTCTAGAGAGAGGTATTAGAAATGTTCGAGAAGAGTGTCGAGGAGCTCACCGAGCTCGGCGCCCAGATCACCACGGCCGAGATTGCTCAGCAGCCCGAGCTTTGGCGTGATACGCTCAACATCTATCGCGAGAACAAGGAGGCCATCGAGGCCTTCCTTACCGAGGCTCGTGCTATGGGCGAGGGCCGTCTGTCCGTTGTCTTCACCGGTGCCGGTACGTCCGACTATGTTGGCGATACCTGCGCCCCGTATCTGCGTCACGCCGGCAACACTGATCTCTACGACTTTAAGCCCATCGCCACGACCGACATCGTGAGCGCCCCGCGCGACTTCCTGCGCGCTGAGGATCCCACGCTCGTGGTTTCCTTTGCCCGCTCTGGCAACAGCCCCGAGAGCCTTGCCGCCGTTGCCGTTGCCAAGGAGCTCGTCCACAACGTCAAGTTCCTCAACATCACCTGCGCGCCCGAGGGCAAGCTCGCCGTCGAGTCTGCCGATGATCCCAATGCGCTGACGCTGCTCATTCCGCGCGCCAACGACAAGGGCTTCGCCATGACCGGCTCCTACACCTGCATGACCCTGCTCTCTACCCTCATCTTTGACGAGGCTTCCGACGAGCAGAAGGCCGAGTGGGTCGAGACCATCGCCAAGATGGGCGAGGAGGTCATCGCTCGCGAGTCCGAGGTTGCCGACTACCTCGCTGGCGACTTCAACCGCGTGACGTACTTGGGTTCCGGCTCCTTCGGTGGCCTTGCCCAGGAGAGCCAGCTCAAGATCCTCGAGCTTGCTCACGGTCTGGTCGCTACTTCCTACGACACCTCCATGGGCTATCGTCACGGACCCAAGTCCTTCGTCGACGACAAGACCCTCGTGTTCGTGTTCGTCAACAACGACGCCTACACCCGTCAGTACGACATCGACATCCTCAACGAGATCGGTGGCGACAAGATCGCTCAGCACACCGTTGCCGTTCAGCAGGATGGCGCTACCGTCTACGAGGGCGAGTCCTTCACCTTTAAGGGCTACGAGGCGCTTCCCGAGGGCTACCTTGCTCTGCCGTTCGTGATGTTTGCTCAGGCTATCAGCCTGCTCAACTCCGTGCGCGTGGGCAACACGCCCGACACGCCGAGCCCCACCGGTACGGTCAACCGCGTGGTTAAGGGCGTGACGATTCACCCCTTCACCGCTTAATCGCGTCCCCCTGTAAGGGCGCCCGTCCGCTCATAACGGCGGGCGGGCGCTTTTTGTTATTACGTGGGCTGGGTATAAGCATCACCACAGTCAACTGCTTTAGAAGCAAGGAGTGCATATGAGCACGTACGCAATTAAGGCTGACAAGTTCTTCTTGCCGGCAGGCCCGCAACTGGGCGGCTATCTTATGGTCGAGGATGGCGTCTTTGGCGCCTGGCAGGCCGACGAGCCCTCTTGCGAGATCAAGGACTACACGGGATCGTGGATCGCACCGGGTATGGTCGATACCCACATCCATGGCTTCTACAACCACTCAACTACCGATAACGACCCCGAGGGTATCGATATCAGCTCGACTGAGCTCGCCCGTCGCGGTACCACCAGCTGGCTACCCACGACGTTCACCGATGGCGTCGAGCAGATCAAGGACGCCTGCGCCGCCATCGCTCAGGCGGACGAGGGTCGCGGCCCCGACTTCTGCGGTGCTCGCATTCAGGGCATCTACCTGGAGGGCCCCTTCTTTACCATGAAGCACGTGGGCGCGCAGAACCCCGCTTATCTTATCGATCCCTCCGAGGAGGTCTTTGATCAGTGGCAGGAGGCTGCGGGCGGTCGCATCGTTAAGAGCGCCATGGCGGCCGAGCGCGACGGTGCCGCTGCTTATGCGGCTGCTCTGAACGCCAAGGGTGTGGTGACCAGCATCGGTCACTCCGACGCCACCTACGATGAGTGCATCGCCGCCATCAACGCCGGTGCCAGCTGCTTTACGCATACCTATAACGGCCAGCGCGGGCTGCATCACCGTGAGCCCGGTGTCGTGGGTGCTGCTATGTCCACGTCCGAGACCTACGCCGAGATCATCTGTGACGGCAAGCACGTAAACCCTGCCGCCATCAAGGCGCTGCTGCAGGCCAAGGGCTGGCAGCACACGGTACTCATCACCGACTGCCTGGGCTGCGGCGGCATGCCCGAGGGCAGCTACACCAGCGGCGGCATGGACGTCATCATGAAGGACAACCTGTGCTGGCTCGCCGATGGCAAGAGCATTGCCGGTTCGGTGCTCACGCTTGCCCAGGGCGTCAAGAACATCGTCGACTGGGGCATCGCCAGCGCCGATATCGCCATTCGCATGGCAACCGAGGTGCCGGCACGCTCCGCGCACATCGAGGATAAGTGCGGCAGCATCATGCCGGGTCGCGACGCCGACTTTGTCGTGTTCGACCATGAGCTCACCCTCGTCGAGACGTATGTTGGCGGCCAGAGCGTCGGCAACGCCTTTACCGAGTAACGAAAGAAAAAGACGGCGGGCCCGAATCTGCTCGGACCCGCCGTACGGGTTAAACGCTCAAAAGCACCTTTACAGTTACAGCTTGCTAGCGATTTTCTTTGCCGTACGCTTAACGCCGGCCACCAGGCCTCCTGCAGGATGCTCCTTCTCGTATGCTAGGCGCTTCTCGCGCTTGGCGTACTCTTCGACGATGATGTCTCCATACTCGTCTTCGATCTTGTCGAAGAAGTCGACGGCACCCTTAATTTCCTCAGCGGTCGGGTGCCCCTTTTGGACACCGCCGGTGAGTTTGAACGGCCCCCACGTATCAAAGCCGGGGCAGCCGTAGACACCCATAAAGATGGCCTGCCTCATGCGGCAGATGCCATCGATATCCTTGCCGTACCACTTGTTTTTGCCACCGTAGGTCATAAGGCCAAACACCTTGTCCTGCGGCTGCAACACGTTAGTGAGCACGCGTGCCATGTCCTTGTCGATCTCGGAGTAATAGATGCCCGTGGCGACACCAATCAGATGGTATTCGTGCAGGTTGGGATACTCGTTTTTGCCGAGTGTTTTCACGTCGAGGGTATCGATTTCGGGGTGCGCCTCGACGATGGCGTCCACGAGCTTTTTCGTATTGCCGTGGTGGCGTGAGGCATAAAGAATGATGGTTCGCATAAGAAGGCCTTTCAGCTGTAATTGCATCAATGTCTGTATGGTACCCCGTTACATGGCCGGGATACCGGACGCATCGATGAGCGTGCGGGTTTGTCCATTGGTCAGAGCCGAGACGGGTACTTGCGAGCAAAAAGCAGTTGTTCGAAAGGATGGGCAATGGAATACGCTCTCTCCAACGATTCGATTTCTATTAAGGTGTCCACGGCTGGTGGTTCGTTTACCTCGATTGAGGCCGGAGGTCGCGAGTACTTGTGGCAGGGTGACCCCGCCGTGTGGTCCGGCCAGGCGCCGGTCTGCTTTCCGATTTGCGGAGGCCTGCGCGATGGTAGTGCCATGACGTTTGCCGGGCATCATGTAAAGCTCGCTCGCCACGGCTTTGCGCGCAAGCAGGAGTGGAAGCTGCTGAGCCAAGGCGAGAACGAGTTGGCTGTGTGTCTGGCGTCCGAGGATAACGCTGCGTTGCTGAGCGATTATCCGTATCCGTTTAGGCTCGTCGCCCGCTATACGCTCGAGGACGCCGCCGTGCGTGTCTCCTATGAGGTTACCAACGAGGGCACCGAGGACATGCCGTTCTTTATCGGTGGGCATCCCGGCTTTAGGTGCCCGCTCGATGAGGGCGAGGCCTATACGGACTACGAGTTGCGCTTTGAGAAAGAAGAGGCTGCAGAGCTTTGCACCGCTGTCCCTTCGACTGGCTTGATTGACGTGGACAAGCGCTCCAAGAACCCCATGGTGGGAAAGACGCTGCCCCTGTCGCACGAGCTCTTCGATTTTGCGGAGACCATCTTTGACGTGCTCGAGAGCCGCCAGGTCACGCTTTCCAAAAAGGGCGAGGACAAGGGCGTTCGCCTGAGCTTTGAGGGCTTCCCATATCTCATTGTGTGGAGCAAGCCCGAGGGTGATTTTGTGGCAGTTGAGCCTTGGGGCGGCCTTTCGACCTGCTCCGATGAGGACGACGTGCTTGAGCATAAGCGTGGCTGCCTTGTCGCCAAGCCCAAGGAGACCGTCGTTCGCTCGTTCACGATTGAGATTCTGTAATTCCGTTTTGTCGACTCGTATCGCGAGGCACAAGGAGCCTGCGAGATAAGGAGCTAAAAATGATCCTCACCGTTACGATGAACCCGTCCGTCGATACACGCTATCAGCTCGATGAGCTCATTATCGACGACGTTAACCGTGTGACGCCCGAAAAGACCGCCGGCGGCAAGGGTCTCAACGTGGCCCGTGTACTGGGTCAGCTGGGCGACGACGTTGTGGCAACCGGTCTACTCGGCGGCCACATGGGCGCCTACATGGCCGAGCTCATGGATGCCAACGGCATTAAGAATGATTTTGTACCCATCAAGGGCGAGACTCGCATTTGCCTTAACATCCTCCACGCCGGCAACCAGACCGAGCTACTCGAGAGCGGCCCGACGATTGCCCCCGAGGAGCTCGATGCCTTTACCGCCAAGTTCGCCGAGCTTGCGAGCAAGGCCGCTGTCGTTACCATCTCGGGTTCGCTGCCCCGTGGTGTCGAGGCGGGCTACTACGCCAAGATCACGGGTATTGCCGAGAACGCCGGCGCCAAGGTGCTGCTCGATACCTCGGGTGCTTCGCTCGAGGCCGCCCTTAAGTCCGAAATTAAGCCCGAGCTGGTCAAGCCTAACCTGACCGAGATTAACGGCCTTCTGGGCACGAGCTTTACCACCGACGATGTGGACGAGCTCCGCGCCGCGCTCGCCTCTGATGCCCGCTTCTCCGATATCCCCTGGGTCGTCGTGTCCATGGGCGCTGCCGGCTCCGTGGGCTTCCATAATGGCCGTGCATTCCGCGCCAAGACCCCCGATATCCCCGCCGTTAACGCTACGGGCTCTGGCGATTCGACCATTGCCGGCTTCGCGCATGCGATTGCTGCTGGCGCGGATGACGAGACGGTGCTGCGTACCGCCAACACCTGCGGCAAGCTCAATGCCATGGATCCCATGACCGGCCATCTGGTCATGGACCGTTGGGACGAGGTCTACAACGGCGTTGTCGTGACCGAGCTGTAAAAGCCTGGGCGTCGGCCCCGGCATTGCTTGCTAGCTCATGTCGACGACAAGTGCGGTAGCATTATGCTGGGGCGCGACGCCGAGTTTGTCGTGTTCAATCCCGACCTTACCCTGGTCGAGACGTATGTGGGTGGCAACAGCGTCGGTAATGCATTTACCGAGTAGCTGCCAAATAAACGATCCGAGAGGGGATTTAGATGATTTACGGTGCATTGGGCGATATCGAGGAATACCGCGGAATGCTCAAGGGCCTCGACGTGCTGATCGACTGGCTCGAGGAGAACGACCCGGCACAGCTCGAGGTCGGCAGCCATCCGATTTTGGGTGAGAAGGTCTTTGCGAACGTCATGTCTCCCACGACGCGTCCCGAGGCTGAGGCTCACTATGAGACGCATCAGCGCTATCACGACCTGCAGATCGACGTCGAGGGTCGCGAGGCCTTCAAGGTCGCTACGGGCAGCCTGACACTGGTCCAGGAGTTTGACGAGAAGGACGACTATGATCTGGTCGATTCCGACGCCTCGATCGCCGGCGATCTTGCCGACGACAAATTCGCGCTGTTCGTTGCCGGCGAGCCCCACATGCCCACGCTCGAGTTCCCGGGCGATGGCGCACAGCCGGTCAAGAAGATCTGCTTTAAGTTGCTTGCCGACGCTTACTGGGAGGAGTAACGCGCTGCTCGTCTGAGCTGCTCGTCTGATGGCGTGATTCCATTGAGGAGCGCGCTTGGGCCCCGCTGATCGCGGTTCCTTTGGGGATTGCGGTTGGCGGGGCTTTTTGTTGAGTAGGGGAGTTGCCGGCGGCGTTGTGCTTGGATTGGCGGATGTGCGCCCGAAATCGGCAACAAAAAAGCCGCCCGAAGGCGGCTATCTTGTGCAATGGAGCCAGCGACCGGGCTCGAACCGGTGACCCCCGCTTTACGAGAGCGGTGCTCTACCAACTGAGCTACGCTGGCGGCCATGTGATGACGCAACTGAGGCGTCAACGGCTGTTTATGATACGGGACATCGCACATCCGCGCAAGTGTTCTGACGGCTTTTCTCACTTTAAATGCACTAATATTAGAGGCGTGATGTCTGCAGTGCCCATTTGGTACTTGACCTGCTGTTGAGTTGGTGGCCGACGTCCCGCTCGTATGGGTCTCAAACAGAATGGGGCAGCCATGGCTCAACCCAAGATCCTTCTCACGCGTATCGATGACCGTTTCATTTACGGGCAAGACGTTGAGCTGTGGAACGAAGCCGTGGGTTCCAATCTTGTCTTAATCGTCAACGATGAGATCGCGGCGGATTCGCGCCAATGGGCACCCATGAGGGTGGCGGCGCCAGAAGGCGTTTGGACGCGGTTTTTCTCGGTGCAAAGGACCATCGACATCATTTATACCGCAACGCCGCGCCAATGGATTCTCATCATGGTGGCGTCGCCCACGGATGCACTCGCGCTGGTTAAGGGCGGTGTGCCAATAACCAAGATCAGCATCGGCCATATGCGGGCGAGGGAGGGCAAGCGCTCTGCAACGCCTGCCATTGCCGTAGACGATACGGACATTGCCGCCTTCAAAGAGTTGCAAAAGCTCGGCATAGAGCTAGAAATCCGTTATCTCCCCAGTTCCGCCCCCGACCCCATTGGCAATCTGTTCAACTGATCCCTTGGGGACGGAGGAAAACGGATCATTTTGCCCTTGCGAGGGATGCGCGCGATGCCGCCTGTCAAAAACTATGCCCATTTACTACGTTTGATTGGCTATCGTCGAGCATGTTGAATTTGAGATAAACAAAACCGCAGGTATACTGCTCACAAATGTAACAAAAACCGGTGCATGGTCGAGCATCCCGGGCTAAACGTAGTAAATGGGCATAGTTTTGATATGTCACTCATACAGTCACAGAAAAAACGAGCCTAAAAGATGAAAAAGCGCCCGCTGGCGGTGGTGCCGGCGGGCGCTGCTGTGCGATATGTCGCGTTGCGGGCTTAGTGCCTCATAAAGTGGTATTCGATCACATTGCTGTAGGGATGGCCCGGGCCCACAATGCCCTGCGGGAACAGAGGCTGGTGCGGCGTGTCGGGGTACATCTCGGCCTCGAGGGCAAAGCCGGCGCCCCAGCCATAGTTGGCATCGTCCTTGGCGTGCTCGTCGCCCAGCCAGTTGCCGGTGTAGAGCTGCACGCCCGGGGCAGTGGTGTAGTAGTCCATCTCACGACCGGTCCACATCTCCTCGACGTGCATCGCGCGGCGCAGGTTGCGGCCGTACTGATAGCCATCGATGCACAGGCAGTGATCGTAGCCACGGGCCTGCTTGATCTGCGGGTCGTCGGCCTCCATGCCGGGTGCGACGGGGCGAAGCTCGCGAAAGTCAAACGGTGTTCCCTCGACCGGAGCAATCTCGCCGGTTGGGATGTTCTGCTCGTTAATGGGCAGGTAGTGGGCGGCGTTGGCGACAAAGAAATGTTCGCAGTCCATGCCGGCGTTATGGCCTGCAAGGTTAAAGTACGTGTGGTTGGTCATGGACACGTAGGTGGCGCGGTCGCTCTCGCAGCCATAATCGATGCGGAAGATGCCGGTGTGCGTAACGGTAAACACGGCCGTAAAGGTTCGGTTGCCGGGCAGGCCCAGCTCGCCATCCTTAAGCGAGGTGGTCATGCGCACGGCGTTATGGACCTCGTCGAGCTCAACATCCCACACACGTTTGTGCAGACCGTGCTCAAGGTCGCTGTGCAGGTTGTTGGCGCCCTCGTTGGCGGGCATATGCCAGTCTGTGCCGTCGATGGCGATCGTGGCGCCAGCGGTGCGGTTTGCCACAGGGCCGATGGTCGCGCCAAAGCAGGCGGGGTTGTCAAAGTAATCCTCGAGCTTATCGAAGCCCAGCACCACATCGCGCACGTTGCCGGCAATGTCGGGCACATCGATACCAAGCACCGTGGCGCCATAGTCCATAATGCGAACGCAGATCTCGGGCCCGTTGAGGGTGTAACGATGAACGGGGGTACCGCACGGCGCGGTGCCGAAAAGCTCGGAAGTGATCATTTGGTTCCTAACATCGAGGTATTTCGGACAAACTGTAGCGCGAACAGGCAAGATTATCACTACACCCCACTAAAGCAGATGGTATTTTTCTCAAAAAAGTGATGATTGGAGCTGTGCGGGCGTTCATTTTTGACGCGCACGAGTCTGATACAATTTGTTCGTTACTGTTTGAATGATATGCGCGCAAAGAACAGCGAGGATTCATCGTGATTAAGGCAGAACGACAGGATAAGGTTCGACAACTGCTCGAAGAGCAGGGCACGGTCTCGGTCAAGGAGATTTCGGATGCGCTGGGCGTCTCGGATATGACGATTCGCCGCGACCTCGAAGAACTTGCGAGCCTGGGCGAGATCGAGCGCGTGCACGGCGGAGCCCGCAGTGCGCAGGGCCGTCCCCACGCTATGTTGCGCCATGAGTATTCGCACAGCGAAAAGCGCACTAAGCATGCTGAGGAAAAGCTGCAGATTGCGCGCCGTGCTGTGGAGCTTATCGAGGAAGGCTCGACCATCTTTTTGGGTACGGGCACCACGGTTGAGCAGATGGCCTCGATGCTGCCGACGTTTCGCCTGCGCATTGTGACCAATTCGCTTTCGGTGTTTAACCTGCTCGAGGCGCGCGAGGACTGCGACTTGTGCCTCGTGGGCGGTATGTACCGTCGCCGCACCGCCGCTTTTGTGGGACCAACAGCTGAGGATACCCTGCGCACGCTGGGCATCGATGCGGCGTTTATCGGCGCCAACGGTATCTTGGACGGTGACGTGTCTACGTCCAACATGGACGAGGGCCGTATCCAGCAGCTCGCCTTTAGCAAGGCCGACTCGCGCTACCTGATCGCCGACTCCAGCAAGATCGGCAAGCGCGACTTCTACACCTTCTGCCGCCTGGACAATTTAGACGCCGTGGTGTGCGAGCCGGGTATTACCGCCGAGGATCGTGCCGCAATCGAGGAGCACACGCAGGTCATTTGCTAGCGAGTGCCGCCGTGCTAGATCAGGCGGGCGTAGTCCTGTGACTGGTGAAAGACGTGGGCGATATAGATCGCATCGTGCTCAAACTTGTAAAGGCACGCGTAGTTGTTGACGGGAAACGATCGATAATTGCGTGTCGCCAGTTCCCGTATGTGGGAGAGGGGCCGTAGGAGCGACTGCTCGCGAAGCAGGTCAAGCTGATATTCAAACTCGGCAACAAAATTGCCCGCTGCACGTGGATTCATGAGGATTTGAGCAAGGTATCCGACAATACTCTCGTACTCATATCGTGCGCTTTTGAGTATTACGACGTTATAGGTCATATTTGTCTCGCATCGCGGTCGCGAAGGAGTCGTAGTCGCTGTAGTCGCCTTGCGATATCTCGTCTTCTGCCAGCATCATACGAGACAGCAGCTTGGCTTTGGCGATTTCTTCTTGCATGAGGCGATACTGGTCGCTGCTGATGCAGTGCATGGCCTCGTAGCCGTTCTTAGTTACGGTGACGTCGCGCTCAGACTCAACAAGTGCGGTGAATGTGGCAGTGTCCTTCATGTCTCGGACGGGCACACAGATGGGCATAGGTATCTCCTTCGCATTGGGACATAATTGTGCCACGTCATAAAAAATTGTCGGCGCCGCTGAATTGTCTCAATCTGTAACAGGTAGGACCGAAAAGTTCGGTTAGATGTTACGGATTGAGACAAACGTGCGGCGCGGGCCGCTCAAAAGCAAAAAAGGCAGATACGACCAAGGATGCGGGGCATCTACCGGGAAGGTCGTATCCGCCACACGGAAAGAGGCGCATGGACGCAGCGCCCATGCAATCGGGATTGGTAAGGTGCTCAATCGCGCGCGATAGTCGCGGCGGCCGGTGGAGCAGGCTTGCAAGCAGGGGCAAGTGACACGCTCAACACGATTCTAAAAACAAAAAGGCCAGGATACAGTTCATCCGGTGGTGTGTTCATCGCCTTCGTTGCCAGATTGTTCTGCACGCTGGCGCGTTGCGACGAGTTATGAGCCCATATCATGCTGAGAAGGCAAAGCCCAAGAACAAAAGTATCCCCGTCGGACCTAAGTTCCGACGGGGGCTACGGTGCGCTATCGCGCTGAATGGGTGTGATTACAATTGAGTGGCACAGGTACCCTCAACCATAGCGGGAACAGCGGCAACGCCCTGCTCGACCATGCAGTTTACATCGATATCGGTGTAGAACGCGATGTGGTTGGTGAGCAGCACGTTGGGGAACTGGCGTAGGTAAGCCATCTTGCGGTTGGCAAGAATGTCGTGCATACGGTTCTCATGGTAGATGCCCACTTCGTCCTCGAAGACGTCCATAGCAAGCGCACCGATCTTTTCGGACTCAATCGCCTCGATGACGGCATCGGTGTCGATGAGCTCACCGCGCGAGACGTTGACGATGGTCACATCTTCGCGCATCTTGGCGATGGCATCGGCATTGATGATGCCGCGGGTGGAGTCCATGAGGGGCACGTGCAGGGTGATGACGTCGGAGTTGGCAACGAGCGTATCCATGTCAACGTACTCGAGGCTGCCGCGGTTTGCCAGCTCGGCATTGGGGTAGGGATCGTAGGCCAAGATCTTGCAGCCAAGGCCGGAGAGGTTGTCGATGACGGTGCGACCAATGCGGCCGGTGCCAACCACGCCCACGGTCAGCGTGCGCAGTTCGCGGCCCAGCAGCCCGTCCAGGGAGTAGTCATTCACCTGCTGGCGCCAAATGGCGGCCTTGCAGCGGCGCAAGGCCATCAGGATGAGCATAACGGTGAACTCGGCAACGCCGTAGGGCGGATAGGCGGTGTTGCACACCTTGATGCCCAGCTCCTGGGCGCGCTTGACGTCCACGTGGTTGAAGCCGACGCAGCGGATAGCGATGTAACGAACGCCCAGCTCGTGCGCGCGCTCCACCAAAGCGGCGGACATCACGGATTTGTTGTTGATGATGATTCCCTCGCAGCCTGCAACGGAGTCAATGTTAGCTTCGGAGAGGATTTGAGTGTCAAAGGAGATGGAGTAGCCTGCTGGAAGATTGGCGGCAGCGCGCATGTAGGCGGCGACCTCGTCGTCGCGCAATTCGAACAGTCTGATGTTCATAGCGTTCCTTTTCTATGTCGGCGTATGATACGTCGCGGCCGGTGCCCGTGTGGCCCGTCCGCCGCGCTCGGGGATACCGTTCCCGTGGCGCATTCATTGTCGTTACGATAATAGGCGGGTTTTTCGTGCTGCAACATCGCACAACCAGCACTTCCACGATTGCTATTTCACCTACGCGGTGAAAGATTTGAATGCGCGTGAAATTGGCAGGTCCTATGACGGAAGGTATAGTTATCTGAGACGATGATAGGAGGGTGCCGTGAGTTCCGATCGAAGCAGGGAAATTGTTCGTATTCTCGAAAGCGGGGCGTCCTGGACCACGGCGTCTCAGATCGCTTCGCAGGTTGGATGCTCTTCCCGTACTGTCAAAAGCGACATCACCGCGCTGAATCGCACCCATGAGGGCATGATTGTTGCCAGCTCGAAGGGCTATCGTATCGAGGATGCCACAGCAGCGGCGCAGCTGCTGTCGCAGCAGGCGAACGAGGTGCCGCAGACGGCCGAGGCGCGCAAGCGTTATATTCTGTTTGAACTGCTGATGCGCCACCGCAAGGTGCGCGCGGCTGATTTGGCGGAAAGCCTCTATATCTCGCTTGCGACGCTCGATAATGAGCTGGTTGCCATCAAACGAGAGTTGTCCGGGTACGGCCTGGTGCTGCGTTCGCGCGCGGGCTCGCTGTATATCGAGGGCAGTGCATCGGGTGAGAAGAAGATGGTCAACCAGCTGATCTTTGACGAGACGAAGGACTATTTCAGCCAAATCGACCTTATCAATCGCTATTTCCCCAAGCTCGACCTCGCGCAGTTGCAGGAGCGCATCGACGCATGCCTGAAGCGCCGCGGGTTCTACATCAACGGCTATGCGCTCTCGAGCCTCATCATACATATTGCCATCTTCGTGGAGCGCACAAGCAATGGGTTCGAGTCGGTACCGACGACGGTCAAGGCGGCTCAGCCCGCCGGTAACGAGGCGCGCGAGGGTCTTGACGAGGTGGCGGGTGAGGTTTGCGCGGCTATCGAGGACCTTTTCTCTGTGCTCGTGTCCGATGCCGATCGCGATGCCGTCCGCTTGATGCTGGGTGCAAACTTGATTCATGCGAATCGTTTTGAACCAAGTGACCCGGAGCACCGGCATGCGCGCGAACTGTTGGGTGCGATTGTGGAGCGCGTGCACGATCAATTCGGGCTTAATTTGAGCGATGGCGAGTTTGAGCTTCGTTTCTCTCTGCATCTGGCCAATATGCTATCCCGCGTGCGCTGCGGGATGCTGTTGCGTAACCCGCAGCTCGAGGCCATCAAGAGCAGTCAACCGTTTATTTACGATGTTGCGGTGTTTGTCGCCGATGTCATCGCTGCGGAGACCGGCGTTTCTGTCAACGAAGACGAAATCGCCTACATCGCGCTCCACGTGGGGTGCTTGGTGGAGGGGCAGCGCGCCAATGCCGATAAACTGCATGCGCTGGTGGTGTGCACACGTCACAACGCCTACGAGACTCATATCGACAGTTTCCTCGATGCCCTTGATGCTTGTGTGGTGGTTGAGGGTATCGTGCCTGCCATCGACGCGGCGGGTGACATCTCGCGCGTTGACCTCGTGATTTCAACCGTGCCGCTGTCGGGGTATTGCCCGGTACCGGTGGTTAATGTCTCTCCGTTCTTTAGCAAGCAAGATATTTCGCTGATGCGTGAGCGTGTCGAAGCGCTGCTTAAGGCGCGCCTGCGGACAAACCTTGAGTGCAGCATGCGCACCTTCTTCACCGAGGATTTCTTTGCGATCGAGCCCGAGGTTGACGATTGGCGCGATGCGATTTGCAAGATGAGTGCGCCGCTGATCGAGGGTGGCTACGCGTTTGAGAATTTTACTGAGCGCCTACTGGAGCGTGAGGACATCAGCTCCAGTGCATACTGTGACATCGCGATGCCACACCCGCTCGATATGGACGCCAAGCGCACTGCCGTCTCGGTCGCTCTGTTCCCGCGCGGCCTTGCGTGGAACAACGCGACGGTGCATGCGGTGATCATGCTGTCGATTACCCGTGATGACCGGGCGTTTTTTGGCGAGCTGTTCAATTACATCTCGGGCGTGCTACTCAAGCCCGGTGCTGTGCGCGCCATCTCCCATGCAAAAAGCTACCAGGAGTTCTTGGACGCCCTGTTGCGTTGTGCGTAGGGTTTGCGTACAAGCGGGGGTGGCTACGTCAAAAAGGCCCTCCGTCGGGTGGTCGCCTTCTCGCTTGTCGCTTCGCGACATTTCAACTCATAAATAACAACGCCCGCTCGAGCACATACTCGGGCGGGCGTTGCATGAAAGGAGGGCCTTTGATACGCGGGCGAGGTCTACTTGATGAGCTGGTGGGTAGCCATGCGATCCATGGCCTCGATGACCAGCTTGCGAGGCATGCCCAGGTTCAAGCGCACGAAGTCGGCGCCGTTCGCGACATAGAAGGTGCCATCGCCCACGATGACGCCCGCCTTCGCTGCCATGTGGTTGCAGATTTCGGTTGCCGTGGCGCCCGTGCCAGCGATGTTCACCCACGGTAGGTAGGATGCATCCATACGCATGAGCTCCCAACCCTTCATCTTCTCCTCGATGAAGGCGGCGGTCTGTGCATAAGACTCGCGCAGATAGTCGGTGATCTGGTCCAGCCACTCCTCGGACTCATCGTAAGCGGCGATGATGGCGGCGCAGCCAAACGTGTTGGGAGAGGTAATAGAGTTCATCTCCAGGCGATGGCGGAAGATAGTGCGGATGCGCTCGCTGGGGATCATAGAGTAGGAAGTCTTGAGGCCGCCCAGATTAAAGCCCTTGTTGGGCGAGGTGAGTACGATAAGGTTGTCCAGATAACGCTCGGGCAGCTGCAGGGCCGAGATGAACGAGCCGGCCATGATGTGCTCGCAGTGAACCTCATCGACCACCAGTAAGCAGTTGTACTTGTGGCAGATCTCGGCGACGCGGGTGATTTCATCGAGCGTCCAGATGCGACCACCGGGGTTGTGCGGCGAGCAGAACAGGTGCACGCGTGGACGGAAACGATCCATCTGTTCCTCGAGCAGGTCGAAGTCGATGCGATAGGTGCGATCGCGATAGATGAGCGGGTTTTCGATTACGCGGAACCCGTTGTTGTGCGCCGCGTAGCCAAAGGGGTCGTAGACCGGCGTGTTGAGGATGACGCAGTCGTTGGGCTGGCAGAATGCCTGATACAGGTAGTGGATGGTCGGGACGGTTCCATAGGCGAGTGTGATCCACTCGCGCTTGACCTCGTTGTTATGGCGGCGGCGCTGCCAGTTGATGACGGCGTTGTAAAAGCCGTCGTGCGCATAGCCATAGCCGTATGCTCCGTTTTGGGCTACCTCGGCCAGACGCGTGCAGATTGCGGGGGCGGCGGCAAAGTCCATGTCGGCGATCCACATGGGAATGTAGTCATCCCCAGCCTTAGGGAATTTCTGCTTGATGATGGCGGGGTCCCACTTGCGAGCGTGATCGAGCGAGCGGTCAGCCATGGAATCGAAGTCGTAAACCGGCATAAGGTATCCTCCTCGGCGATATAGGCGCGACCCGCGGATGTGGGTCGCACACCGCCGGCGTGGTTCGCATCAGCGGCGTATGTTGCAGATAAGTATGACAAAGATGCATTTGGAGCCCCATCCCCAGTAATTGCACGGCCGTGGTGAAAGGGGAGGGGCTTTCACCGTTTCACCGCTACGGTGAAAGCCCGGATACATCATTTGCGGCGCGCTGTCGATACACTCGCATACAGACGCCGCCACTACGGGCGCCGCCATACGACCACAAGGGGGGTTACCTATGAACAAGGAGCTTATGTTCGCCTTGAGCAACGCCGACGCTGTCGCTTGCCGCGAGGGCGAGGTCCGCTCCATCATGCATGCCGAGCTTGACGATATCGCCGACGCCGTCGAGTACGACAAACTCGGTTCGATCATGTTTAAGAGCGCGGGTACCGAGGAGAATCCGGTCCGCATTCTGTTCACCGGCCACATGGACGAGGCCGGCTTTATGGTTCGCTATATTTCCGATATCGGCATGGTTCATGTGATCGGCGTGGGCGGCCCGCGTAAGAACAGCGTCGAGAGCCAGATTGTGCGCATCAAGACGCGTAGCGGCGAGAAAGTTCGCGGCGTGTTGTTTGCCAAGCGCGATGCCGACGGCACTCCGACCGATATGTACATCGACTTTGGCTGCGAGACGGCTGAAGAAGTCCGTGAGCTGGGCATTGAGATTGGCGACTGGGGAACCTTTGCGGCCGAGTGCGAGCTCAAGCCCGTGAGTGACATTCTGCTGGGCAAGGCGTTCGACGACCGCGCCGGTGTGTATGTGGTGACCGAGGCCATGAAGCGCCTGGCCAACACCCCGCACGCAGCCGAGCTGTGGTTCGCCGGTTCCTCTTCCGAGGAGGTTGGCTGCCGCGGTGCTCAGACGGCTGCGGCGCACCTGGATGCCGATATCGTCATCCCAGTGGACATCGCTAATCCGCCCGAGTTCGATCGCGGTTGGAATAACAGCCGCAAGAACGGCCACGGTCCCATGATCGTGCACTACGACCGCATGCATGTCCCCAACGAGAAGCTGCTGCACTTCATCGTGGACACCGCCGAGAAGAACAACATCCCCTTCCAGCGTGACCTGTTCAAGGGCGGCGGCACCGATGCCGGCACCGCTCATCTAGTGGGAGACGGCAAGCTGGCAACGGTGATCGGCGTGCCGTTGCGCTACTGCCACGGTTCGTGGTCTGTCATGCGTGGTGCCGATTTGGACGCGGCAGTCGATCTGGTATGCGCGCTGGCAACCTCGATCGATCGCGTCACCTATGAGGAGCTTAAGAGCTTCGAGTAGCGCTTCGGCAGTCAACGGTTTCAATCGGGCGCGCCGTCAAAGCGGTGACGTGCCCGCCGAGCAGAAAGGGATTATCCCGGTGGAAAACAACGAACAGCAAATCATGACCATCATCGGCTCTGCCGGCGCCAGCAAGGGCAAGGCGTTCGCCGCGCTCGCTTGCGTGCGTGAGCGCGACTACGAGGGCGCCCGTGCGCTGCTTGCCGAAGCCAAGGAGGCCGATCTGGCCGCCCATGCCGCCCAGACCGAGGTGATTACCCAGGCCCTGTCCGGCGCGGAGAACGCCGCCGCTGCGAGCCTGCTTATGGTCCATGCCCAGGATCACTACATGACCTCTCAGCTCGCCCGTGACCTCATCGAGGAGATCGTCAAGATCTTCGAGGAGCGCGACGCCGAGGCCAAGCAGGCGTAAGAAACACGTCTGCGAAGGAGCGATGCGCGCTACGAGCGCTGCGGTCCGTTCCTTCTCCAACAGTATTCAATTGCCGTTAGAAAGGGATAAACAATGGCAAAGATGAACATCGTTTTGTGCTGTGCCGGTGGTTTCTCCACCACCATGCTGATGGATCGCATCAAGCAGACGATCCACAACAGCCAGAAGCTCAACGACGATGACTTTGAGCTCAAGGCCATCGCTGCCGACCTGCTGGACCAGGAGGTCGACCACATGGACGCGTTGATTATGGGTCCTCAGATCGCCCATAAGCTCGAGTCCATCAAGCCCCTGATTGAGCCTCGTCACATCCCATACGTGATCGTCGATCAGGAGACCTACGGCAAGATGGACGGTGCTACCGTGTTTAAGCAGCTGCTCATCGCCAAGAAGAAGGCTGACATGGCCCGCGAGGCCGCCGAGGCAAACCAGTAAGCCCCTGTTTGATATATCCTGAAGTGGAGGATGCGAC
This sequence comes from Coriobacteriaceae bacterium, assembly GCA_905194545.1. Taxonomy (GTDB): domain Bacteria; phylum Actinomycetota; class Coriobacteriia; order Coriobacteriales; family Coriobacteriaceae; genus Collinsella. Next base: position 57,979 of record CAJJSS010000007.1, read on the forward strand.
GTATGTCGGAAGCTGTAGAGAAAAAGCAGAGTGCCTTTGATAAATTCGAAAACCTGCTGAACACCTATCTTGGCCCTGTTGCCGAGAAGATGGACAAGCAACGTCACCTGTCCGCAGTTAAGAAGGCCATGATCGCCATGACCCCGCTGCTACTGATTGGTTCGTTCTGCCTGATCCCGGCCGCCATTCCCAACATGATTGGCGAGACCAACCCCATCTCCGTTTGGATTCTGAACAACACCCAGTACTTCGATTTGGCCTATAACGTTTCCATGGGCCTGATGTCGGTCTTCGTTTCCGTCGTTACCGCCTACCACCTGGCCAAGTCCTATGAGCTGGACGCTCCCGGCTCCATGTCCATGGCCCTCGTTGCCTTCCTGTTGCTCGGCATGGAAATGGACGAGGCCGGCGGCATCGCGCTGCGTGGCATGGGTTCCAAGGGTCTGTTTGTTGCCATGGTCGCTTCGCTACTCGCGGTCGAGGTGTACCGTTGGTGCAAGAAGCGTCACTTCACCATCAAGATGCCTGATACCGTGCCCGACTTCATCTCGAGCTCCTTCGAGATCATCCCGGTCACCGCTATCGTCATCGGCCTGTTCTTGGGTATCCGTGTTCTGTGTCAGGGCGTTTTCGGCATCATGCCCAACGAGATCTTCTCGATCATCCTGGCCCCGCTCGTCGGTTCGATGGACAGCCCGCTCGCGGTTACCTTCTACCACATCCTGCGCTGCTTCATCTTCTTCTTCGGCATTCACCCCTCCGTTCTGTCGCCGATTGTTCAGCCGATTTCCACGCAGTTCCTGGCTGAGAACATCGCTGCGGTTCAGGCCGGTGGTGTCGCTACCCACATCTTCACCCCTGGCCCCATGTCCGCATTTGGCGGTTTCACCGGCCTGGGTGTGACCATGGGCGTTGTTATCTGGTTCATGTTCTCCAAGTCCAAGGTCCAGCGCGAGATCGGCCGCATCGCTTTCATCCCGTCGCTGTTCGGCGTAAACGAGCCGATTCTGTTCGGTGCTCCGATTGTTCTGAATCCGATTTTCTTTATCCCGTTCGTTATCTTCGGCGGCATCCTGTCCTCCATCCCGTTCTGGTTCATGAGCTGGGGCTGGGTACCCTGCTCTACCTTCACGCCTCCTTACGTCGGTGTGTTCCTGGAAGGCTTCCTGACCAACATGTCTTGGACCTCGATTGCGGCCAACGTGGTTCAGCTGGTCCTCGCACTGATCGTGTACTACCCCTTCTGCAAGGTTGCCGAGAAGCGTGCATTGGCTGAAGAGGCTCGTATGGCTGCCGAGAAACATTCCGAGATCTCTGCTGAGGACGAGGCTCTGCTCGAGGATCTTGACCTCGACTTCTAATCAAGTGGAATAGCAGGCGCCTGCGCCTGCTAATTTTGAAAGTATGAAAGCCCGGCGATGGGGGAGACTTCGTTGTCGGGCTCCTTTGAAAGGCGCTACGTTCGATGAATGCACATGTGGATAATATCCGTACCTTCTTGGACGAGCACGAGCTCGACGCATTGCTGATCAAGAGTAAAACCATGAAGCGCTACCTGGGCACGTTGACCGGTAGCGGTTGCAAGGTGCTCATCACGCGTGACCGCGGTTTTCTCATCATGGACGGCCGCTATGTGAACGAGGCCCAGGGTCGCGAGTTCGATCTGGAGTTCCGTGTTCACGAGCAGGGGAAGAGCTATTTGGTCGAGCTCGAGCGTGCGCTCAAGGAGTGCGGCTGTGCCACGGTGGGCATCGAGGAGTCCGAAATCTCAATCTCGGAGTATCGCAACTTGGAGGGCTTGGGCTTTGGCACTACGCTGCTGGGCAGCGAGATGGCGCTGATGCGCCTGCGCAAGGACGAGGCTGAGATTGCTGCGGTCCAGCATGCGGTCGATGTTGCCGATGACGTGTACGCCAAGGTGATCGAGCAGTTGCACGTGGATATGACTGAATTTGAAATCTCCGCACTCGTGCACTATTACTCGATTGCCGCCGGTGCCGAGGCAATGTCGTTCGATACCATCGTTGCCACCGGCGAGCGCAGCGCCATGCCTCATGGCCGTCCTACCGACCGTCGGGTCCAAGCACATGAGCCGATCCTGATTGACTTCGGTGTGCAGATCAACGGTTATCAGTCAGATATGACGCGCGTGTGCTTCCTGGGCGCCCCGACCGACCGGATGGCTCATGTGTACGAGACCGTTTTGAATGCTCATCTTGCAGGCATCGATACCATTCGTTGCGGTGTGGTGGCGCGCGATGTGGATGCGGCCGCACGTCGTGTAATCAACGAAGCGGGTTACGGTGAGTATTTCACCCATGGTCTTGGTCATGGTATCGGCATGGGTGGCGACTTGCCGCTGCTAAACCCCTCTGGTGAGATTGTGCTCGACAACGGAATGATCATGTCCTGCGAGCCGGGCGTATATATTCCTGGAGTCGGAGGCGTGCGCATTGAAGACGACGTCTTGTTGAAAGACGGCGTTGCATGCCCGCTTAACCATACTGATAAGCAGCTGCGCATTCTGAATGTGAGGTAGCGCATGGCTAAAAAGCGCAAGGAACGGCCGCGTGCGGCGACCGCGGAGCAGATGCCTTCTCCTGCGGCGAGCACTGTGAGCAAGATTCACAAGGAATCGAAGGCTAATGCATCCTCGATTCTGCCGGCGCCCCCGCTGTCGCGTTTGTACGCGTACGTTATCGACTGGATTTTGGGTGGTATTGTCTCTGGCTTGCCAGCCGTGTTGGTTTATCTTGCGCTGACCCACAAGAACGCGATGCTCCCCGACTTGTACGTGTTTGAGGCAATGGGGTATCCCTGGAGCGTCGGTATCGTGGTCGGACTATCGTGCGTGCTCGCCGCTATCGCATACTTTGTGCTGATTCCGTTGCTGGCGTGGCCGGGGCAAACGCCGGGCAAGCGCATCGCGCATGTTCGTGTCGCAACGCTTGATGGCGGCTTGCCTTCCGTCGGACGCTTGATTTGGCGTCAGGTTATCGTTGGCTTTTTGCTCGAAGGCAGCGGGTATGTGGTGTCCCGATATATTCGCGAGACAATGGTGCTTGTCACCCGCGTTGACGTGAATTATTACTGGGAAATCGCGGGCATGATTATTACAGCGGTGTCTCTGCTCATGTTCCTGATCGTCCCCGCGCGCCGGTGCGTTCACGATTGCCTGGCTGGCACGCGCGTGGTTCCCACTGAGGGGCATCCGCTGTATCAGGACTAGTCACCTGTGAATTTGCCGCGGCGACGTTGTCCGCGGCCTACTTGTTGTATGCATGCGTAATGTCCGGCATGCTTCTACCTTGCCTAACGCGCGCGTTGGGCTAAATGAATTGGTCGGTCTACGACGAAGGAGTTAGAAATGTATAGCAAGAACGTTATGGTCGTTAACCCCACTGGTCTGCATGCTCGCCCTGCAGCGACGCTGGCGACCGAGGCTGCTAAGTTTGCCTCGAAGATTGAGGTTCGCAACGCCTCCAAGGATGGTGACTTCAAGGACGCTAAGTCCATGATTGCCATCATGACCTTGGGTATCACCCAGAACGATGAGGTCGAGTTGCGTGCCGAGGGCGACGACGAGGTTGCCGCCGTTGACGCGTTGGTCGCTCTTATTGAGGGCGGTTTCGGCGAGTAGCGCACTCTTGATGCGGACGGGTGCGCGTTCTTGCGCGCCGTCGATTTTGGCAAGAACGCCAATGCAGATGCCCTTCTCCGAGCAATCGGGGAGGGGCATTTTATTGTGAGTTTGAGTGGCACGTCCGCCGAGGTTCCTGATAGTTCGCGCTATCTTATCGCCGACTCCAGCAAAATCGGCAAGCGTGACTTCTGCACGTTCTGCCGCCTGGACAATTTGGACGCCGTGGTGTGCGAGCCGGATATTGACGATGAGGATCGCGCCGCCATCGAGGAGCATACGCAGGTTATCTGCTAGCGAGTGCTGCGGGAGATACTTTTGCCCCTGCCATTGCGGAGTATTTACATCATCACGACGCATAATAGGTGCGCGTGCAGATTGCAGGTTCCCCTGTGCGATGAGTTGCAGCTGTTTTACGGTGAGGCATAGCATCCGTTATGCGTAAAGCTCGGTATTACTGTATGTCTCAACCATTGCAATGGTCGGTATTTTTGTAGCTATAAGCTCATTTAAAGCTCGGTATTTTTGTATTATTAGATATATCTGAAGGTCGGTATTTTTGTAAACTAGCACGTAAATTATGCTGAGGTGAGATTATGTTTAAACGGAAGGCATATGATCGTCTGCAGGAGTGGAAAGAACGCTCGCAAGGGCGCACTGCGGTGCTTATTGAGGGTGCAAGACGCGTTGGCAAAACGACGCTCGTCAAGTGCTTCGCGCAAAATGAATACAAGGATTATCTGTACATTGACTTTTCGGCTGCTAGCAAAGCCACGCTCGATATATTTCTGAACCATCGTGAAGATGTCGATCTTTTTTTACGCATGCTTCAGCTGCAGTATGGTAAGGCCCTCGAACCGAGAGAGTCGCTGGTCATTTTTGATGAAGTGCAGCGGTTTCCCATCGCGCGCGAATACATAAAGCATCTTGTAGAAGACGGCAGATTTGATTACATCGAGACAGGCTCTCTTGTCTCCATCAAAAAGAATGTCGATAGCATTGTCATGCCGTCAGAGGAAGAAAGAATCCCTCTCGAGCCCCTCGATTTTGAGGAGTATCTTTGGGCGACCGGAAAAGATCTTTATGCAGAAGAGATCCGTAAAGCGCGCGAATCTCGGACCGCGCTTCCGGACGGCGTTCATGCGACGTGCATGAGATTATTTGATGAGTATATGCTTGTCGGTGGTATGCCTCAGTCGGTCGACTCCTTTGTGGCAGAGAATGATTTTAGAGGATGCGACAGGGTTAAACGGCAGATTATCGCACTGTACAGGGAGGACATTGCCAAGTTTGGAGGTTCGGACGCTAGACGTGCGCGGGCGGTTTATGACGATATTCCGGGTCAATTATCTGCGGCAAATAAACGGTTCAAATTTGACAGCTTGGAGAAGGGGTCCCGTTTTGAGACATATGAGTCGGCGTTAATCTGGCTTGAGGATGCGCGACTGATTAACCGTTGCTATTTATGCAGTGATCCGAGCGTGGGTTACCGACTGCACGAGGACGCGTCTTCGCTTAAATGCTATATGGCGGACACGGGACTGCTCGTGAGCTTGGCGTTTGATGATGGTCCGGACCTTATGGATGTTCATAGAGACATTCAATTTGGAAGAATTTCAATTAATAAAGGAATGCTAATCGAGAACATCGTGGCGCAGCAGCTTAAGAGTCTGGGGCATTCGCTTTTTTATTACAGCTGGCAGGAGCCTTCCAAAACAGAGGGGAGTCGGCCCAGAACGCGTGAAATTGATTTTCTTGTTTCGCGCGGCTTTGAAGACGCGGCTGGAAAACCGCGGGTCACTCCTGTTGAAGTTAAATCTTCCAAATCGTATTCAACAATCTCGCTTGACGATTTCGGCAGACGATTCGAACGACGAGTCGGAGAAGAGATAGTTCTTCACCCAAAACAGCTCAGGGCTGAAGGGCATAGGATATATCTACCTCTGTATATGACGATCTTTATCTGATCGACGGCATGCGGTCCTGTGGCTCATTGAACCGCAGGACCGTGTATCGTTGGGAGTTTATTGTGATAATGCGCGCAAGCTAAGCCGGGGATCGAGTTTTCGGGATATGTCGGTGAAGTTCCGTCACCGCGGACTGGGTGTTCGTGCGCCCGACGAGGTCGTTGCGTGCCTAGAAGCCCCGAGCTCCAGAAGCCGTACGCTTGTTTCGGGCGTGCTGGTCGAATGCTCCAGCGTGAAAGACCTACGGGTGTAGCTTGCTCGGCCTGTTTGTCTCGATCTGTAACAGCTAGGACTGAAAAACTCGGCTACGTGTTACAGGTTGAGATTTTTCGGCTAGGTCTAATCTATTCATCTCGATCTGTAACAGGTGGGGGCGAAATAACCGGCTAACTGTTATAGATTGAGATTGAGGGGACTGACCTGTGCGTTTGTCTCAATCTGTAACAGGTAGACGCCCAAAACCGGGTTTAGTGTTACAGATCGAGACAATTCGGCCCGGCCCACCCCGTTCATCTCGATCTGTAACAGTTGGGGCCGAAACCGCGGGTCAGATGTTACAGATCGAGACGAACGGCTCCCGACCCGCTCAAAAACAAAAAGACCGGGGGCGGCGCGCCGTGTGACGTGCCGCCCCCGGCTGAGAAATGGGGACAAGCTATGTGAGTGGGGCAATGCCGCTCGTCGCAAGTCGCTAGTCCAGACGACGGGTCTGCGCCACGTGCTTATACCAGTATGCGCTTGCCTTGGGCGTGCGCTTCTGGGTTTCAAAGTCAACGTAGAAGAAGCCGTAACGCTTGTTGTAACCATTGGTCCAGGAGAACTGATCCTGCAGGCTCCACAGGAAGTAGCCGCCCACGTTGACGCCTACCTCCATGGCCTTGAGCAGCCAACGCAAGTGCTGCTCGATGTAGTCGATGCGCGGCTGGTCGTCCACAAAACCGTCCTTGTAGGGGTCCTTGTAGCCCATGCCGTTCTCGGTGATGAAGATCTGCTTGTAGTTGGGGTAGCGCTGCTTAATGTAGACGAGCAGATCGAACAGACCCTCGGGATAGATGATCCAGTCCCAGTCGGTGGTGGGGATGCCGGGCTTGTTCACATGCTCACCAATACCCTTAACGCGCCAGCGGCCGGTGCCCTTCTCGCCCGTACCGTTGTGGTGCAGGTCGTTCTCGCCGTCATAGGCCTTCAGGAAACGGCACTGGTAGTTGTTGACACCCAGGTAGTCGTTGTAGAGCGCGGCCTCGCGCATGATCTCGAGATCCTCCTCGCGGATCTCGATCGTGCCTCCGGAGACGGCAGCCAGGCGGTTGGCGCACTCGAGGGTGTCGGGGGCATAGTCGCCGCGGAAGGTGGCGTCGAGCAGGAACTGGTTCTGCAGCACGTGCTCGTTATTGGCGGCCTTGATGTCGGCGGGGTCGTTCTCGTTGAGCGGATACTTAAACTCCAGCGATTGAATGACGCCGATCTTGCCCTTAAAACCGCCGTTGTGGAAGGCCAGCACGGCCTTGGCGTGGGCGAGCATCATGTTGTGCTCGCACTGGAAGGCCTCGGCCAGATGAGCTTTGACGCCGCCGGGGAAGGTACCCTCGATGTAGGTGTTGGAGGCGTCGGCCCAGATCTCGTTAAAGGTGAACCAGTAGGTCACCTGGTCGGCGTACTCCTTAAAGCAGAAGGTGGCAAAGTCCACAAAGGCATCGATGGTCTCGCGGTTGAGGAAGTCGCCCTTCTCAAAGAGGGGCAGCGGCGTGTCAAAGTGATGCAGCGTGACAAACGGCTCAACGTGGTGCTTGTGGCACTCGGCGAAAAGGTCATGGTAGAACTGGACACCCTCGGGGTTGATTTCGCCGGTTCCGTTGGGGAAGATGCGGCTCCAGGCGATGGAGAGGCGAATGCCGTTGATGCCGAACTCCTCGCACAGCTCCAGGTCGACGGGGTACTGGTTGTAGAAGTCGGAAGCGGGATCGGGAGAGAAACGGCCCTGGGCCTCCAGGAAGTCGTCCCAGGCAACCTTGCCCTTACCGTGAGTGCGGGTCTCGCCCTCTACCTGGTAGGCAGCGGTGGCGCCGCCAAAGACAAAGTTCTCGGGAAACTGCGCAGGCGGGTTGGTGACGCTAGCAGGGTTAACGGACATGATGATCCAATCGTCTAAATCGAAGGGCCAGCCGGTCTTGGATGGTCGGCTGGCCCTGAGCGTTACTTACTTCGAGAGTTGCTCGCTTACGAAGGCGAGAGACTTGTCGCCGTTCTGGGAGAGCTCGATGTACTGCTTACCGCGGCAGGCGACGCACTTGTTGCCCACACGCTCGCAGTCTTTCTGCAGGTCGGCCAGGTAGCTGGCGGCCTGCGGGGCCAGGACGACCAGGTCAAAGTCGGGGAGCATGTCGACGTGGTTGCCATAGGCCTCGGCAGCGGTCTCCAGATTGATGCCGCGCTCCTTGGCAGCCTTGGCCAGCGCGTTGGCGAGCAGGCCCGAGGTTCCGCCACCCTGGCAGAGCACGAGCACGCGCTTGCCGTTGAGGTCGCTGGCGGTCGTTGCCTCGGCAGCGGGTGCTGTGGAAGCGGTGGGGGCGTCGGCCTTCACGGCCTCGGCTGCGGCACCGGCGGCAACGCTCTTGGCATCGGCCTTGCCCTGGAAGGCGTCGTTGAGCTTGGCGGCCTTCTCGGCGTTCTTGGCGGCGAGCTCCTCCTGGGAGATCTCGGCCTCCTCGGCGCACTTCTGGGCGTCATAGGCACGGAAGAACGGGTAGTACAGGGCAAAGTCGACGATCAGGATGATGGCGAGCATCACAAAGGCGAGCGGCTGGAAGCCCAAGCCCATGATGGTGCCGATGGGGCCGGGGACGGTCCAAGGCAGGGTGTACATAAAGCCGTTCATGCCCAAGAAGTCGATAAAGATCTTGAGGATCCAGATGTTGGCGATCGGAGCAAAGACAAACGGGACAAAGAAGACGGGGTTGAGCACGATGGGTGCGGCGAACAGCAGCGGCTCGTTGACGGCAAAGCACACGGGGACGATGGCTGCCTTACCGACGGCACGCATCTCCTGGGATTTGGCCAGGAAGCAGAACATAAAGACCAGGATGAGCGTGGCGCCGGTGCCGCCCATGCAGACGACGAAGTACTGGGCACCCTGGGTCAGGACAGCGGAAGCGTGCTGACCAGCCTGGAATGCAGCCAGGTTGTCGGTCATGTTGGCAACGAGGGCGGCGGCGATGGCGGGCTCGACGATTGAGGGGCCGTGGACGCCCACGAACCAGAAGAGGCTCATAGCGCCGTAGATGACGGCGAGGCCGATGTAGCCGTCGGCAGCGGTGAACAGGGGCTGGAACACTTGGATGACGCCCTGGGCAAAGCAGAAGCCAAAGGCAGCGCGGAAGACGATGTCAAAGACCCAAAAGACGGTGATGCAGACGGAGAAGGGGATGATGTCCTTAAAGGTCTGCGAGATGTTGGGCGGAACCTGCTCGGGCATCTTGACGGTGATGTTGCGCTTAATGAAGAACTTGTAGATGATGCCGGTCACAAACGCAGCGATAAAGGCGGTCAACAGGCCCTTGGAACCAAGGTAGGTGGTGTTGAAGCCGCTGGCGGCGTCCGTGGCGATGGTGTCGCTCGAAAGGAGCAAGAAGCCGATGATGGCCGCGCACATGCACGAGATAAAGTTGATCTGGTTGTTCTTGGGCAGGTCGCGGTTCTGGGCGTCGGCGAAGTGCTTGGCCGTGGTGGCGGCACAGGCGATGGCCAGGATGCCCATGGAGTAGTTGTAGCACTTCCACAGGGCGTTGTTGATGTCATCGGGCCAATAGAAACCCCAGATGTTGGGGACCGAGGCTACCAGGCAGAAGATGGACGAGAAGATGATGATGGGGATGACGGAGATAAAGCCGTCGCGGATCGCCTTGAGGTACTTGTTGCGGGCGATCGCGTTGAAAAAGGGCTGGCCCTTTTCGATGATGGCGATGAGTTGCTCCATGCAATGCTCCTAAGAGTCGGTGGGTTAGCAACGATGGTAGCTTTTGGCGTTCGGTTGCCAAAATGTTGACGTTGCCATTTTGCGACACAAAAAAAGACGCGAACCAGTGGTTCCTATGCCTGCGAACCATCGATTCCTTACGCGTAAACGTTTGAGCCGCCCGGTGGCTCTGTATTTGCGCAATGGCAACGTTAACATTTGGGCGACAAAAGCCGTTCGGGGAAGCAAGATTGTCGGTGAACGGTAGGTTTTAGGTGGTAAACGTATTGTGGGGGAGGTGTTGGATATACTTGAAGGCGTTCATTTGACTGCGTAGGGTGCCGCCAATGGCATCGTTGACATAGAAAGATCGACCTATGGCCGCTGTTAAAAAATCGGTTTCCGTTAAGGACGTGGCGCGTCTCGCGGGCGTCTCGGAGCAGACGGTCTCGCGCACCGTGCACGATTCGTCCAGCGTGCGCCCCGAGACCAAGGAGCGCGTGCGTGCCGCCATGCGCGAGCTGGGGTATCGTCCCAATTTTGCCGGTCGATCGCTGCGCCGCGGCAAGTTTAAGACCGTCGGTGTCGCCATGTTCAACATTACCGGCACCGGCAACCTCGACCGTATGGAGGGCTTTACCGCTGCGGCCGACAAACACGGCTATGCCATCACCCTAACTAAAGTAGACGGGCATCCGTATACCCTCGAGAGTGCATCGTCGCGCATGAGCGCACTTCCGGTGGATGGCATGGTTGTGATCATGAATCGCATGCCGGCGGACTTTGGCACCTTCGAGCCGCTGCCCGGTATGCAGACGGTGCTCGTTACCATGCTGGAGCACCCGCTCTGTTCAACGGTCGATAACGACCAGTTCGATTGCTCGCGCCAGGTGGTCGAGTACTTGCTGGTGCAGGGGCACAAGACCGTGCACTTTATCTCATGCCCCGAGCGCTCGCTTTCGGGCATGCAGCGCGAGGAAGGCTGGCGTGAGACACTGCGCGCACATGGTATTGAGCCGCCGCGACTCGTCCGTGGCGATTGGACGGCACAGAGCGGATATGCTGCCGGTCAGGCTCTAGCGGACGATCCGACCTGTACCGCCATCTATGCTTCCAACGATGCCATGGCCTACGGCTGCATTCGCGGGCTCGAGTCGCGCGGGAAGCGCGTGCCCCAGGACGTGAGCGTAGTGGGTGTTGACGATAGTCTGGGCGACATCGTGCCCGACCGTCGCCTGACCACGGTGCGCTTTGACAACAAGCGCGTCGGCATGTGGGCTGTCGACAAGATTGCCGGCGCCGAGGGGGGTGCGTCTGGCGTGGAGCACATGCTGATCCCCGGCATGCTCGTAGAGGGTGATACGGTGCGCGATGTACGCTAGGGTGTGGACCTGTTTGGGTTGCCACTAATTGTGTTCGATATTGTTCGCATTGGTTTAAAAACCGTTCACGGGCGAAAATCGACCGTTCATAGCTCGAAATTGCGTTTTGCATTGTTCTGTTTTGTTTGAATGTTAATGTTTCTGTCATACACAACGCAGCGCGTATGCCCGGACGCGATGCTCTCCATTGGTTCATATGTGAAAGGAACGCAATATGGCAACCAAAGAAGAAATCTCGATGGTTGGATTCGAGATCGTCGCATACGCGGGTGACGCCCAGACTGATCTGCTTGCAGCGCTCGATGCTGCTCGCGAGGGTGATTTTGAGAAGGCCGAACAGCTGCACAAGGATGCGAGCGATGCACTCATTGGCGCCCACGACACGCAGACCAAGCTGCTTTCGCAGGAGGCCGGCGGCGGCGAGATGGAGATGACCTTCATCATGGCCCACGCTCAGGACACCCTCATGACCACCATGATCTTGGAGAAGCAGACCCGCTTTACCATCGATGCCTACAAGCGCATCGCCGCACTCGAGGCTAAGCTCGCCTAACGAGCTCTCACAACCAAGTCCCCTTCCAAAAGCTCTGCCGCTACCCGCGGCAGGGCTTTTTCTGCACTCCTCCAAGTTGCGGTGAAATAGGGACTGAATAGGGACCGGCGGGCGCAAAACAATCCCTATTCCACCGCAACTCATCCCGAAATAGTCATTGGGGACAGTCTTGGTGCCCGTTCGTCTTGCCGTTCGGTTTTTCGCTGGGTGGGTATACTTCCTTTCACATTAAACGCCGGACTGAGGAGGTATCCAAATGCCGGATAACGGGTCAATACAAAAAAGAGACGCGCACGAGATGGCTCATGGGCGTCCTGTCCAGATAACCGAGCACACGACGGTAACCGAGCTGCAGCCCAGCCTGTCCGATGTCGTGTGCGCAAACAAAAAGCTGCAGATTGGCTTTATCGTTGCGCTCGTGGTGCTGGCGCTGCTGTCGGGCTTTGTAGCTCGTCCGCATTTTGCCGATACCAAGACTTGGGACTCCACCATCGAGGTCATCGATCAAAAGAAAGGTAACGTACTGGCGCTCACGACCTCGTGCGTGGCGCTATCTGCGGGCATTACCGCGCTGCCGGGTGATACGGGAACGCCGGTTGCCGAGCAGCTCGCGCAGCTTTCAGGCAACTTGGGCATCGTGCTTGCCGTGCTCTATCTCGAGAAATATCTGCTGACTATTTTGTGGTCGGTTGGCCTAGGCATCTTAATCCCGTTTGCGTTGGTGCTCTTTGCGGTGTCGCTTGGCATTCATGGGCGCTGGAGCACGAGCGCCGTCCTGCGCCGCGTGGCGACTCGCGTGCTGGTGGTTGCCATGATCGGCATGGCGTTGGTGCCTGCAAGCGTATGGGTGTCGCAAAAGGTCGACGAAACGTATCGAGTGAGCATCGAGGCAGCCGAGCAAAAGGCGGCCGACGCTGCGAGTGCGGCAGATAGCGACAGCTCCAAAGCAAGCAAGAAAAAGACCGAGTCCACAGAGTCCAAGAACGTGCTTGAACAGCTTGCCGACGGTGCCTCGAGCCTGGTCACGTCGGTAACCAGTGGTGCCAAGCAAATGACCGATGAGATCGTGCAGCAGGTGACCGATTTGATCGAAGGCGTCATCGTGATGATCGTGACCTCGTGCGTTATCCCGCTGCTGGTGCTTGTGGCGTTTCTGTGGCTGGGCCACACCCTGCTGGGGATTGATATCTCCGGTCCCGCGAACTATCTGACGGGTCGTTTCTTGAGCGCTCCGTCCAAACATGCCAAGAAGAACAGGCAGTCTGAGTAGCTAAAACAGCTGTATATACCGGGGAATACCGCCGAAGGGGCGGCCGAGACACGTTCTCGGCCGCCCTTTTGTTTGTTGAACACATGGTCGCTACGTCTGCGCCGGGCTCAAACGGTCGGCAATCAACCGTAAACGGTATTTGTTCAAAAAAGAACAAAGTTAAACAAATAATGGTTGCAACCTATGTTCGAATGTGTTCAAATAAACATGAACAGTGAAGAACCGCACATTCAGATGCCCGGACCTGAGCGCGATTCAACACTTCCAAACAGAAACTACGCACCTGCGTATCTCTCAAGGAGGATGTCATGAGGGTTGTAATCGCTTCCGATGCCGACGGTATGTCGATGAAGGAGTCCATCAAGGAGATGCTCATCGCTGACGGTCACGAGGTCGTCGACTATTCCGAGACCCCTGCTGCGGACTTTGTCGATTCCGCGACCGCCGTTGCCAAGGACCTGCTGGAGCACAAGGATTCCCAGGGCTTCGCATTCGATAAGTACGGCGTCGGCTCCTATATGGCCGCCGTCAAGATCAAGGGCATGGTCGTCGCCAACATTTCCGACGAGCGTTCCGCCTACATGACCCGCGAGCACAACGGCTCGCGCATGGTCACCATGGGCCCGGGCGTTGTGGGCACCGAGGTCGCCAAGAAGATCGCCCGCGAGTTCCTGCGCGCCCAGTACGCCGGCGGCCGTCACCAGATCCGTGTCGACATGCTCAACAAGATGGCCTAACGAGAGCCACCGAGAACTCGAACTTCTATCTCAACTTGTGAATTCAGACGAAAGGACGTTCTGATGAAGAAGACCATCGCAATCGGTTGCGACCATATCGTTACGGACGAGAAGATCTATCTGGCCGACCGCCTGGAGCAGGCTGGCTACAAGGTGCTCGACTGCGGCACCTACAGCCACACCCGTACGCACTATCCCATCTACGGTAAGGCCGTGGGCGAGGCTGTTGCCAGCGGCAAGGCCGACTTTGGCGTGGCCCTGTGCGGCACCGGCATCGGCATCACCAACGCCGTCAACAAGGTTCCCGGCGCCCGTTGCGCCCTGGTTCGCGACATGACCTCTGCCCTGTATGCCCGTCGCGAGCTCAACGCCAACATCGTGGGCTTTGGCGGCAAGATTACCGGTGAGTTCCTGATGGCCGACATCATGCTTGCCTTCCTGGAGGAGCCCTACGAGAAGACCCCCGAGCACGATGCCCTGATCGCCAAGATCGACGCTTGCAATAAGGCCGACGCCGAGGCTCAGGCTGACCCGCACTTCTTTGACGAGTTCCTCGAGAAGTGGGACCGCGGCGAATACCATGACTAAGGGGGTTCCGGCGTTTTAACAAACGCCGGACCGGTCGACGCTGCGAAGCCATCTGGCGGGCAATCTGCCGCTCAGCTTCGACGGCATGACCAGAAGGTCAATGCCGTCTCGCTTCACGGCACCTTGCCTCGCCAGCTGGCTTCTCGCTGATGTCTGAGTGGCCTGTGGGGTTGCCGCTGTTGTTGCGAAGCGTTCTGGTATGGCAAGTTGCTCCGATAACACGTTTGCTTGCCGAGCTTGTGTGCTTCGTTTTGGCGGTACCCGGCATTCTGCAGCTTTTCAATTGACGGCTCGCGTTTCTGTGAGGGGGCGCGGGCCGGTTTTCTATCAGCCCTATTGACTTGGCGGGCTGTCGTAAGAAAGGGAAGGCTCCTATGGAGTTTGTTCTTGATAACGGTTTGATTTGTGTGGCGTTGACCACGGCGGGCGGGTCGTTCACTTCTATTGCGGCCAACGGCCGTGAGTACCTGTGGCAGGGCGATCCGGCGGTCTGGTCGGGCCAGGCACCCATTTGCTTTCCGATTTGCGGCGGCCTTCGTGGCGGCCGCGCGATGACCATGGGCGGCCGCGAGGTCAAGCTTGCCCGCCACGGCTTTGCCCGCAAGCAGGAGTGGAAGCTCGAGGAGCAGGGTGACAACATGGTTGCGCTGAGCCTAAGCTCTGCCGACCACGCCGAGCTGCTCGAGCAGTATCCGTATCCGTTTAAGATTGTTGCTCGTTACACGATCGATTCGGAAAAGGTGGCCGTGTCGTACGAGGTGACCAATGAGGGCACCGAGGACATGCCGTTTTTTGTGGGTGGCCACCCCGGCTTTAAGTGCCCGCTCGACGAGGACGAGTCCTATGACGACTATGAGCTTCGTTTTGATCAGCGTGAGGCCGCCGAGCTCTGTACTGCCGTTCCCTCGACGGGCCTGATTGATGTCGAGCATCGCAGCAAGAACCCCATGATCGGTCAGAACCTGCCGCTGACCCACGAACTCTTCGACTTCGCGGAGACCATCTTTGACGTGCTCGACAGTCGCGTGGTTACGCTGACCAAGAAAACCGAGGACAAGGGCGTGCGCCTGACGTTCCCTGATATGCCATACCTGATTGTGTGGAGCAAGCCCGAGGGCGACTTTGTGGCCGTGGAACCGTGGGGCGGCCTGTCCACCTGCTCCGACGAGGACGATATTCTGGAGCACAAGCGTGGCTGCCTGGTTGCCAAGCCGGGGGAGACCGTCACTCGCGGTTTTGAGATCGAGATCCTTTAACGAGCTATCGTATGTTTGGGGCTGCGCGTGTCGTGCCCCGGAAACAGGAGTTCAACATGATTCTGACCGTTACCATGAACCCGTCGATCGATACGCGCTATCAACTCGACAAGCTGATTATCGACGACGTGAACCGCGTGACGCCCGAAAAGACCGCTGGCGGCAAGGGCCTCAACGTGAGCCGCGTGCTGCTGCAGTTGGGCGACGATGTGCTCGCGACCGGTCTGCTCGGCGGCCACATGGGTGCCTATATGGCCGAGCTTATGGATGCCGACGGCGTCAAGAACGACTTTGTGCCCATCGCCGGTGAGACGCGCATTTGCCTGAATATCCTGCACGAGGGCAATCAGACCGAGCTGCTGGAGAGCGGCCCGCAGATCGCTCCCGCCGAGCTCGATGCCTTTACGGCCAAGTTCGCCGAGCTTGCAGCGAAGGCGGACGTTGTGACGCTTTCGGGCTCGCTGCCGCGTGGCGTCGATGCCGGCTACTATGCCGAGCTCGTCAAGATCGCCGAGGAGGCGGGCGCCAAGGTGCTGCTCGACACCTCGGGTGCATCGCTGGAGGCCGCGCTGGAGTCTGACGCTAAGCCTGAGCTCGTAAAGCCCAACCTGACCGAGATTAACGGCCTGCTGGGTACGTCCTTTACGACTGATGATGTCGATGCCCTGCGCGAGGCGCTTGCCGCCGATGACCGCTTTGCCGGTATCCCCTGGGTTGTCGTTTCGATGGGGGCTGCCGGTTCGGTGGGCTTCCATGAGGGCCGCGCGTTCCGCGCCAAGACGCCCGCGATTGCGGCTGTGAACGCGACGGGTTCCGGCGACTCGACCATCGCCGGCTTTGCGCATGCCATTGCTGCTGGTGCCGACGATGTCACGGTGCTCAAGACCGCCAATACCTGCGGCAAGCTTAACGCCATGGATCCCAAGACCGGCCACCTGGTCATGGACCGCTGGGACGAGATCTACAACAACGTTGTCGTGACTGAACTGTAGAGTTACGGCGTTTTACCAAACACCGTAACCAGCCGACGCTGCAAACCCGCCAGAGCGGCAATCTGCCTTTCAACTGCGGCGGCATGATCAGAAGGTCAATGCCGTCTCGTTTCAAGGCACCTT
>CAJJSS010000008.1:0-70581 GCA_905194545.1 Coriobacteriaceae bacterium
GAGAAGGTCATTGCCGAGCTCACCCGCCGCGGCCTGCGCGTGGGTTCGCTCAAGCATCATGGGCATCATGGCTTTGATATCGACGTGCCCGCTAAGGATACGTGGCGCCATCACCAAGCCGGATCAAAGCACGTGGGCCTCATCTGCGCCACGCGCTGGGCGGAGTACGCCGACACGCGCGAGGAGGACGAGATGCCCGCGCGCGAGCTGCTGTCGCGTTACAACGATGTCGACGTGGTGATCATCGAGGGCTACAAGACCGAGGGCTTCGACAACATCGTCGTCGCGCGCTCCGGTGTCGACCGTCTACGCGGCAAGAGCTCGCTCGACCTGGTCGACGGTCACACGCTGGCCCTTGCCTGCAACGAGGCCCTGGCACGCCAGGCATTCGACGCCGGCTTAGCGACCCGAGCCATCAACATCAACGACGCCCGAGCCATCTGCGATCTCATCCAAGATCACCTCGCCTAAAACCTGCCAAAAAGGGACAGGTTTATTTTGGCAGGTTTTATCTGGGCAAATGCCAGTTCCACCACGAGGGGCTGGACGCTTTTGCGATATTTTGGCTAACATGTATTGACTTAAAGTTACTTTAAGGTGCCATAATCGCTGACAAACGATTGCGATTATGGAGGCAACTATGTCCAAGCTGTACTTTATGCGTCACGGTCAAACGCTCTTTAACCTGCTTCGCCGCAAGCAGGGTTGGTGCGACTCGCCGCTTACCGAGCTGGGGATCGAGCAGGCTAAAACTGTCGGCGCGACCCTGCGAGAGCGTGGCCTTGCGTTCGACCATGCGTACAGTTCCACGTCCGAGCGTGCGTGCGACACGCTTGAGCTTGCGTTTCCTGATCAGCCTTACGAGCGCGTCAAGGGCCTTAAGGAGTGGAACTTTGGCAAGTTTGATGGCGCGAGCGAGGATTTGAATCCGCGCCTGCCGTACGGCGATTTTTACAAGCAGTATGACGGCGAGGGCGAAGACGAGTTTCGCGAGCGCATCATGGCGACCATCACCGAGCTCATGCAGCGCCCTCGGCATGAGAGCGTGCTATGCGTGAGCCATGGCGCCGCAGCGGCTCAGGTTATGCGCGGCGTGGGCGTGGAGCCGCTCAAGATGAAGAACCGCATCGGCAACTGCTGCGTGCTCGAACTCGACTTTAATCCCGCCACCAGCACATTCGCTCTCGCAGATCTGTACAACCCCTACGGTACCCCGCGCGAGTAGCATCGGGGCATCAGCCAAAACCACCACAAAGGGGCCAGGCGCCTTTGTGGTGGTTTTGCCGCTTACGGGCGATTTCCTACCGTTCGGCGGACTTTCGCGTCAATGGGGCTTACGCTGCATGCAAGTTTCATCCTACAATCGCCCACGTGCTCACAAGTTTGTTACTCCTCGGGAGGCATCACTTGCGCATAATAGAAGACGAGGAATAGCACCCCCGTCGTCTAGCGCCGATGTCCGAGGAGTTTTTTCATGCTCATTTTAAAGAAGATCAACAACAACGTTGCTCTTGCCGCCAGCGATGACGGCCGAGAGGTTGTTGTCTTTGGCAAGGGCATCGGTTTCCACGAGATGCCCTACGAGCTTGCCGATGAGTCCCTTATCCAGCGCAAATTCTATAACGTTCCCGAGAGCCTGCAGGATATGGTGGGCACCCTTCCCGACGACGTCCTGCTCGCCGCGAGCGACATTGCCTGCTTCGCGTCGCAGCAGCTTGGCTGCAAGCTATCCGGTGGCCTGCCCTTTATCCTGGCTGATCACCTGCAGTTTGCCGTCCAGCGCGACGACGACCAGCTCAGCGCTCCCAACCCGCTCGAGCACGAGGTAGCCTTCATCTACCCGCGCGAGCTCGAGATCGGCCAGGCCGCGCTCGCCATCGTGCAAAAGCACACCGGCGCCAAGCTGGGTCAGAACGAGGCCACGAGCATCGCGCTCCACATCGTTAACGCCGAGGTCGATGGCATGGGCCGCGCCAAGGACATGGACTTCATCATGAAGAGCACCCGCGTGCTCGACGAGGTGACCCATTCCGTGGAAAAGCAGCTTGGCTGCTCGCTCGACACGGCGTCGTACTGCTACATTCGCTTTCTTGCGCACCTGCGCTTTTTGGTTCGCCGCCTCTGCAAGGGCAAGTGCACGCAGACCGAGAACTCCTCACTGTTTATGCAGGCCGCCCGCGATTTTCCCGAGGCCTACCAGTGCGCATACGCCATCAACCGCGTGTTCGAGAAAGAGTTCAAGCAGAGCTGCTCGGACGAGGAACTCTTGTATCTGATGATGCATATCAACCGTCTGCGATCGGCTTCGCAGACCGAGTGAGTAAAGCCGCCAGCCCGGCGGCAATCGCAACAATCCTTTTTGGTTTCTAACTGCGGGCAAGGTACCGGCTCGCGGTAGGGGATATTTTTGTCGAAATTTGGAAAAGAGAGGACAGATCATGGCAGGTAAATACGACGATCTTGCTTCCCAGATCGTAGAGCTGGTTGGCGGTAAGTCCAACGTCAAGTGCGTGGCGCACTGCATTACCCGCGTTCGTTTTAAGCTCAAGGACGAGTCGAAGGCCAACGACGAGGCAATCTCTCAGCTGCCCAACGTCATCAAGGTCATGCGCGCCAACGGCCAGTACCAGGTTGTTGTGGGCAACATCGTCGAGGACGTCTACGATGCCGTCCTCAAGGCCGGCGGTTTTAGCGACGGCGGCGCCGTCGACGCCGATGACGACGAGGCCGCTCCCAAGAGCGCTACCGATGTGATCATCGACCTCATCTCGGGCATCTTCGCCCCCATGCTCGGCACCTTCGCCGCCGCCGGTATCATGAAGGGCCTGCTGGCGCTCGCTACCTTCCTGGTCCCGAGCTTTGCCAACGACGGCGCCTATACGCTGCTCTACACCGTCGCCGACGGCATGTTCTACTTCCTGCCCGTGGTGCTTGGCTACACCGCCGCCAAGAAGTTCAAGATGAGCGAGTTCAACGGCATGGCCATTGCCTTTGCCCTGGTGTATCCCACCATGGTTGCCCTGACCTCGGGCGAGGTTGTCGGCTCCGTCGAGCTCGGCTTTGCCGGTACCTTCTCTTGGTACACCACGTTCCTGGGCCTGCCGCTCATCATGCCTGCCTCGGGTTACACCAGCTCCGTTATCCCCATCCTGCTCATGGTTTGGTTTGGCTCCACCCTCGAGCACTGGGTTAAGAAGTGGATGCCCGCTTCTATGAAGATGTTCTTCACCCCGCTGATCGTCGTCAGCGTCACCGTTACCCTTGGCTACCTGGTCATTGGCCCCATCGCCACGCTCATCACCAACCTGCTCGGTGAGTTCTTCGCACTGCTGTTTGGCCTGCCCATGATCGGCTCCCTCTTGGGCTGCACCCTCGTCGGTGCCTTCTGGATGTGCCTGGTCATCTTTGGCTTCCACTGGTCGCTCGTGCCCATCGCGCTGGTCAACCTGTCCACTCTGGGCCACGACTACATCCTGGGCTCCGTTATCGCCCACTCCTTCTCGCTGGGCGCCGTGCTCTTTGCCATGTATCTCAAGAACAAGGACGAGAAGTTCCGCGGCATCGCGCTGCCGGCCATGATCTCTGCCTTCTTCTTTGGCGTCACCGAGCCCGCTATCTACGGTGTCGCCCTGCCCGATAAGAAGGCCTTCATCAACGCCAGCATCGGTTCTGCTGTGGGTGGCCTCATCATCGGCATCTCCGGCGCCGTGGTGTACATGTCCGGCGGTCTGGGCGTCTTCAACTGGCTGTCCTTCATCGACCCCTCCGGTGTTAACGGCATCAACCACATGATCTGGGCTATTGTTGCCTCGCTCGTGGGTGCCGCCGTGGGCTTCGCGATCGAGTTCGTCACCTACAAGCCCGAGGCTGCCAAGTAGCCCAAACGACAAAGACTCGGTACCAGGCCGGCGGGGGAGCGCCCCGCCGGCTTTTTTCAAATGGACGAGGGGTCCCGCACAGGCGTCGATAGAGGCCTCGCCACGAAACTGGCCTATCTACTACCTTTTAACGGTAGGGGCCAACCATACGGCGGTTTACCAAAAATCGCCAAGCCGTCTACCTGCGGTTTTATTTTTGGCAATTGCGGTGTGGTCAGGGGTTTGCGGTAAAAAGTAGTAGATAGGCCGGTTTCGTGGCGGCGGTTCCTGCGCGGGCCTCGCTCCGGACGCAAATTTCCCTGCGGACGCCGCTTCGACGTCCGCGCAACCACCCCCAACACGTACGAAAGGAGCCAACATGGCTTTTCCCGATGGATTTCTGTGGGGCGGCGCCACTGCCGCCAATCAGTGCGAAGGTGGATACAACGAGGACGGCAAGGGCCTCGGTGTTCCCGACATCATGACCGGCGGTACGGTCTCCGAGCCGCGCCACATTACCGACGGCATTCTGCCCCAGTACCACTATCCCAGCCACGAGGCCGTGGATATGTACCATCACTACCTCGACGACATCAAGCTCTTTGGCGAGATGGGCTTTAAGTGCTACCGCATGTCCATCAACTGGAGCCGCATCTTCCCCAACGGCGACGAGGCCGAGCCCAACCAGGCCGGCATCGAGTTCTACCGCCGCGTGTTCCAGGCCTGTCAGGAGCAGGGCATCGAGCCCATGGTTACCCTCAGCCACTACGAGCTGCCCTATGGCCTGTCCAAAAACTACGGCGGCTGGAAGAATCCCAAGCTCATCGATTTCTACCTCAACTACGTCCGCACCGTCATGACCGAATACAAGGGCCTGGTGCGCTACTGGCTCACCTTTAACGAGATCAATTGCCTGCTCATGGGCGGCTTTGGCGGCGTGATGGGCGGCGGCATGGTGCCCAAGGCAACTGACACGCCCATGGCCTTTGGCAACTGCGACTGGGACGATCCACAGGCGCGCTTCGATGCCCTGCACCACCAGTTCCTGGCGAGCGCCAAGTGCGTCACCATGGGCCATCAGATCGATCCCCAGAACAAGATCGGCTGCATGATCGCCGGCAACGCCTGCTACCCGCACACGTGCAATCCGGCAGACGTTCTGGCCGCACAAAAGCAGCAGCGCGAGATGAACTTCTACTGCGGCGACGTGCAGGTGCGCGGTGCGTATCCCTCGTGGGCGCCCAGCGTGTGGCTCCGCGAAGGCGTGCACGTGGAGGTTTCGCCCGAGGACGCCGCCACGCTGGCCGTCGGCAAGGTCGACTTCTACAGCTTTAGCTACTACATGAGCGCCACCGCCACGGCCGATCCGGTGCTGCTGGAGCAAGGCAACATTTTTGGTGGCGCCGGCAACGAGTATCTCAAGAAGAGCGATTGGGGTTGGGCGATCGACCCCGAGGGCCTGCGCTACTACCTGGAGGAGGTCTACGACCGCTACCAGGTGCCGCTGATGATTGTCGAGAACGGCCTGGGCGCGGTGGACGAGGTCGAGGCGGACGGTTCGATTCACGACAGCTACCGCATCGATTACCTGCGCGAGCATATCAAGCAGATGGAGATTGCCATCGAGGACGGTGTGGACCTGATGGGCTACACCATGTGGGGCTGCATCGATTTGGTGAGCGCCTCGACCGGCGAGATGAAGAAGCGCTACGGCTTTATCTACGTCGACAAGGACAACGACGGCAACGGCACGCTCGCCCGCAGCCGCAAGGACAGCTTCTTCTGGTACAAGAAGGTCATCGAGTCCAACGGCGCCGACCTGGCCTAGCCAAGTCTCAACCAGCGTAAACGTCGCAACCACCACAAAGGGGTCAGGCACCTTTGTGGTGGTTTTTTCTTTGGTAGATGCGTGGGACATGCCTTACAATCTACCAAGTAGTTCATGACGGGCGAAAAACGGAGAAAAGGGGCTTGATGTGTCCTTAACGTTTCATGCGGATAGATTGATTTGACAGACGGTGGTGAATGCCCGCCGTCCGCATTCGTATGAAACAAGGAGTCTCCATGCTCGCATCTCTTTTCTCAAAGCCTCAATCATCGCTGTCCGTGCAGGCCAAGCGGCTGGTGGCGATGCGCTTTCTCATCTACACCGGGTTTCAGACCAGTTATTTTATCGGCGTCATCGGAACGCTCACCTATGCAGACGATGCCTCAGTCGTGGCGACATCGCTGGCCGTTCTGTTTATGAACGTTTTCGTGATCCTGGGATCCTTTGCGGGTGGCGCTGCGCTCGACGCATGGGGTCCGCGCCGCCATTTCTTGCTGAGCATCATCGGCGCTCTCGCAACTGGCACGGCAATCATCGCCTTTGGCAGCGCGACCGGCGTCGTCCTACTCGGCGCGGTGTTTCTGGGCTTTGCGATGGGATTCGCCCAGCCCATCGCCACATCCTATCCGGCTTACCTCACCGACGATCCTGTCGAGCTCAAAGACATCAACTCCGCCATCGCCATGTTTTCAAACGTGAGTATCATCGTTGGCCCCACGCTGGGCGGCTTTGTCGCGGCGGCTGCGTCGTCGCGCGCGGTGTTTGTGCTCATGATGCTCTTTACCGTGCTGGCGCTCGTCGCCGGTTGGGGCTTTAGGCCGCAGACCAGCCATGTCGCCGGGCATGCGGATGCCGATTCGGCAGAGGAAGGGGAGCGTGCGGGACAAAGCTCCAACCCCAGCGCATCCTCCCGCGCTACCTTCGCAGCCAGCATCAAGACAGTCTTTACCAACAGCGTTCTCGCCCTGCTGTTTTGCATCATCTTCCTCTCGAACTTTGGCTACGGTGCCTTCGATCCGCTCGAGTCGTTTTTCTATCGCGATGTTCTGCACGTTGGCGTTGAGTGGATGGGCTGGCTCTCGTCTGCCTGCGGTGTCGGCGCGGTGCTGGGTGCCGTGCTCGCGCTCCGCTTGCCGCCGCACCTGGTCAACCTTAAAACGCTGCTCGTGGCGCTTATGTCCGTGGGCCTGGGAAGCCTGCTCTATGTGGGGACGCCGTACGTGGGCGTGGCCCTTGTCGGCCAGATTGCACTGGGCATAGCTTGGGGCATCGTCAACCCGCTCCACAACACCATCGTGCAAACGACGGCACCGCTCGAGCAGCTCGGTCGCGTGAACTCGGTCATGGGCTTTGGCAATATGTTCGCCGGCGTGGCGCCGCTGGCGATTGCCCCGTGGCTGGCGGCGACATTTGGCGTGCAGCAGACGCTCGTTGGTGCGGGCATGGTCGTGACGGCGGTTCCCGCGGCACTGCTGCTGTTTGGACGCCGACATTTTGATCGTGCCGCAAGGCAGTAAAAACCATCACAACATTCGATGAAAATTGCGATTTTGCCGAAAAACATCGAATGTTGTGATGCTTTGCACCTCGGGCCAGGCCACCCTTCTGGTCCGGCCACCACAAAGGGGCCAGGCACCTTTGTGGTGGTTTTTGCTTTGACGGGCCGCGGCTGCGCCTTGGTATACCATGTACGCCGTTCACGACCACACCCCACACCGCCGCACAACCCAGAAAGGCCCCCATGGACACCACCTTCAGCCACATCAAAGCCGTGTTCTGCGATATCGACGGCACGCTGCTCACGAGCCAGCACACGGTGTCCCCGCGCACCGTGGCGGCGATCCGCGCCCTGCGCGAGCGCGGCGTGCTCTTTGGCCTGTGCACCGGGCGCGACGCCCATGCGACCGAGGCCATGTACGAGCTCTGGGGCATCGAAGGCCTGGTGGACGTGCTCGTGGGCTGCGGTGGCGCCGAGGTCATCGACCGCGCGCACGACATCAACGAGCTGAGCTATCCACTGCTGGGCGAGACTATCGCGCGCATCTGCAAGCACATGGCGGACCTTCCGGCAACGCCCGTCTGCCCCCGAGACGGCGTGTTCTACGTGCCCGAGAGCAACGCGTGCGTCGAGCACCTGTCGCGCGTCGACGGCGTGCCCTACCAGGTGGTCGATTTTGCCGAGTTTTTGCGCGAGCCGCAGCCCAAGGTGATGTTTACCATGGCGCCCGAGGTAATGCCGCGGGTGATTGAGCGGGCGTCGACGTTTGCCGATAACACTGTTAAGGCGGCGGCTCTGCAAACCACGCAGCGGCTCTACGAGTTCATGGATCCGCGCGTGTCCAAGACGCGCGGCCTTGTGCGCGTGGCGGAGCTCAACGACATGGAGCTCCAGGACATCTGCGTGTTTGGCGATGCCGATAACGACACCTGCATGGTGGCTGACGCCGGCGTGGGGGTGGCCATGGCAAATGGCAGCGACGCCACCTGCTCCGCCGCCGATTTTGTAACCGCCAGCAACGACAAAGACGGCATCGCGATCTTTATCGAGGAACATCTGCTGTAGCGCTGGGGGAGAACCACCGCAGAAGGGGGCAGGCTCTTTTTGCGGTGGCCTCAGGCGATTTGGGCGAATTGATACCTAAAATCTGTGCGAAAATTCAAATATTGTTGTCTGAACATCACGCTTCTAACTACCGATGGGTTAAAGATATTCTCATCAATTTGGTAGGATATTCATCCCGGTTAATGACCTACCGCTCACGGTCGATTTTCGACCGTTCACAGGATGTTTGCTCTTGAGCAAAATGTTGTGCAAATAAATCTAATGCCATTAAAAAATAATAGGCAACTAAATTACCAGCAGAAACAAATAATAGATAGCGAATAAACGAAGGTAAATCTGAGCAAATGTCAAGAGAATTGAGAACTCGCTACAAAAATGTCGGTTTTGTTGCTCAGATGTTTAAACAATCGTTATAATTGCATTACTAAACGAGCGCAATTACAGATTGCGCAGATACGTTTGATAGTGAAAGAGCAAGATCGCGGTCTCTTGGGGAGGAGACATCGATGAAAGCGAATTCAGAAAAAACTAAGCAGAGTAATAAAGCGACGCGCCGTGTACTGGCAGGCGTTTTGTGCGGAGCCTCCGTGTTGAGCCTGGTGCTGTCGCTCGTCATGCCCCCGATCTCGCAGGCCATTGCCAACGATGTCCAGGCAGTTTCTGCCGAGGAAACTGTGATGGGGGGGGGGTTCCTCAGGTGAGTCTACTGGCGTAGACAACACTGCCAACGGGGATGCCGAAAACCAGAATAGCGATGATGCTGAGACCGGCGACGACGATACCCAGTCGGAGGAGCAGTCCAAGGACAAGTCCCAGGCAGAAGATAATGAAGCGATGGACGCTAGCGCTGTCTTGTCAGCCGAGGAGGCTGTGGAGAGCGAAGAGGCAACTACAGATATTAATAATGCCGAAGATTTGCGAGCAAAGCTTCTAAGCGTTGGGGAAAATCAAGCAGCCAGTTTTAAGCTTACAGCTGATATTGACTATGCTGGCGAAATCACACTTAACAGCGGCATTAAAATAACGCTGAACTTAAACGGCTGTAAAATCACGCATTCGGGTGACAATTCAAACAGGCCGCTCTTCAACATTGCCAATAGCGCGACGCTTACCCTTAAAGATTCTAGCCAAGGGCAGGATCAAAAGTCGGTTCAGAATGGCGATAATAATGGGCGAGTCGCCTCGATGGAGTACGACACCAGCTCTGGCATTCCGACCAAGCTCACGTATTACGTGACCGAATCGACGCCGAACGGTACGGGGACAACCGAGACTCTCTATAGGCACGAGGTCAGCATCAACGGTGCCATCGTGGGTACCGCTGCCGGCTCCACGATGAGGCTCATCAACGTTTATGCGGGCGGTAAGTTTAATCTCGACAGTGGCGTACTTACCCAAAAGGAAAATTGCAACGTCGGCAACCTCATCTATGCCGAGAACGGCTCTGCCGTCAACATGAGCGGCGGCTACGTGTGTGGCGCTTCTAGCTCGGGTGCGGGCGCGGGCATTATGGTGTCCAACGAGAAAGGTGATGCCTCGACCCTTAATTTGACCGGTGGCGTAATTGCTGGCAACAGTGCTCCTAGTGGCGGCGGTGTGTATGCTAAAGACTCCACGGTCACCATGACTAATGGCGTAATCTCCGGCAACAGCACGCTTCCTTCTGGTGCTGGTTTCGGCGGCGGCATCATGGCTTCGGGCGGCAGCGTTACTGTTTCCGGCGGCTACATCACTAACAATAAATATGCCAAGTTCTGTGGCCAAGATGGTTATGGCGATCATGGCGGTGCTGGACTTGCCGCTAAAAACGGTACTCATGTCACCATTTCGGGCGGCCAGATTACGGGCAACTATTCTCAGGAAGCTGGCGGTGGCGTTTACATTACCGATGTCGATCGACACGGGGCGAGTTCTCGCGAGACAATGGCATGGCTCAACATTACGGGGGGAACTATTGCCGCAAACGTGAGCAACCGTTCCGAGGGTGCTGGCATTCGCGTGGGCCAGATGGTTGACGCGATGATAGAAGGTGCGTCAAAATCTACTCCAGTCTATATCACTAATAACTCCTGCATGTCTCGCTTTGACTGGGGCGGAGGCGGTATCTTTGTCCAGGGCGATTCGGATACCGCATCTAATGCGGGCAGGCTATTTGTCTATAACTCCTATATAAGCAGCAATGAGGCCGGTGGCTACGGTGGCGGCGTTGCGGTTTGCCCGACGGGCAAGACCTTGGTGACGAACACCTACGGCACAGCGATCTTTGGCAATACGTCTGCCAAAGATCAGCATGACGCAAAAGATGATTATAATTCTGAGAATAATAGCGGCAACGAAGGCACCCCTCACCTATCCGCTGGTGGCTACAAAAACCTTGTCCACAAAAAGAACCAGGATACTGACGCCTACAATAGTCCTGTCTTTCGCGAAAACGGTCACGCCGATTTCTTCCTTGCAGCGGAGGGTCACCGCGAGCCAATCGCGGCGGTGATTGGCAAAATGCTCGGCGGCGGTGACGCCGAATACTCGGGAAGTAAAGAGCTTACGCAAGCCATTACTATCCCTGCTAACGGTGGCGTGCAGGTATATAACAGCATCGGTCTGAGCTCGGGTGTTCAAGCTGGAGACGCCGCGGCAACTGCCGCGCAGACAGCCGCGACAACCTTCATCACGGGCAATTATTCCTGGAACCATGGCGGCGGCATCATGTCGAACGGCGACCTGTACTTGGGCGTGCCTGCGGATACGTATGTCTATCCGAGCCTTAAGCTGAAGGCAACCAAGGCGCTGAAAATGAAAAATAAGCAGACCGAGGAAAGCATAGCGCTCGCCAAAGACCAGTTCTCCTTCTCGGTCTACCGTAAGGATTCGGATGGCGCGACGGAGCCCTCTTGGAATGACAAGACATTCAACAGTGGCGGCTGCACCTTGGTCGGAACCGCCAAGAATGATGCGGACGGTAACATCACCTTTGACCTTGGCGAACAGTTCATTGATAAGACTGTTGAGGCTAACAAGATTACATACTACTTGGTCGAAAATGCTGGCAATGATCTCGACATCACGTACGACCCAGCCGTGTATAAGATTGTGGTGACGGTTCAGGACAACCAAACGCTACTCATGAAGGTGCCGAGCAGGGAAAATCCAAACTCGGACGTTCCTCTTTACGTTCACAACTACACGATCACAAGCGTGAGTCCGGGAGATTCAACTAACTCGCTGGAAAAGGACGACCAAGGCTATTATTCGATTAACGGCCCCGGCGGGGAAAAGACCTTCACCAACAAGTACACTCCGTACACCTCTACCGGCACCTGGACTCCTAAGGTGACCAAGGTCGTAAAGGGCGGCGAGATGAAGGAGTTTAAGCTCGAGTTTGCGGATAACGCGGACTTCAAAAATGCCAAGACGGTTGTGACCAACCTCAAGGGCGAGATTATCACCACTGCCGACGGCGGCAAGTCCCAGACCCTGAGCTTCGACAAGATCGAGTACAAACTCGATCAACTCAACAAACTTCCGACTGACTCCACTGGCCGCGGTGCAAGCAAGACCTTTACTTATTACGTTCGCGAGCAGCAGCCGACCACGCCGTTTACGAACTACAAGTACGACCAGTCGATTTATCAGATTACGGTCAATGCAGTTGATAACACTGACCACAAGATCAACGTCACTGCGACCTACAAGCAGATTCAGGATCGTGACGGCAATGAAGTGACCACCGACACGGACCACAACCTCACCGACTCCATCCCCACCTTTACCAACACCTACTCCACCTCTTTGCCCCTTTCTGGTATGTCGGGCGTCACTCTGACGTACCTTGCCGGCGCGGCGGTGCTTTGCGCTGCTGCGGCCTGGATGCACATTCGTCGCAAGGCGAATGCGAAGGGAGGCGAGCGTCGTGAATAAGAAAGTTTGCTCCTTCCCGATCTTGTTTGCGCTGCTTGCCCTCCTGATCGGCACCTGCGCGGTTGTGTTCCCCGCTTCCGCGCAGGCCGCGCCGACCTCGACCGGTTCCATCACGGTGAGCGGCACCGTGGCGAGCAGCTACGACGCCTACCAGATCTTTAGCGCCAACGTCGTCGACGGCGACAGCGACGCCAAGATCGCCACCGACCTCGCCTGGGCAAGCGACGCCGTGCGCGACGCCGCGCTGTCTGTGCTGCACAGCGCCGGTATGCCCAATTCCCAGATCACCGCGCAGGAAGCTGCCGAGTGGCTCAACATCGATTCCCACCTTACGAGCGCGCTGAGCGCACAGCTCGCTCGTTCCCTCCAGAGCTCTGACGCCGTGTCCGTGGCCCTTAACGCGGGCACGACGGCCGAGCTGTCCTGCGGCTACTGGCTCATCGTCGCCGACGACGACGCCATCGCCCAGGGCGAGGCCGGCACCGCGCCGATCATGGCCCTGGTGGGCGGCAGCGCCGTCGCCGTCAAGCCCAAGGCGGCGACCCCCAAGGTGGCCAAGCATGTGCTGGAGGACAGCACCGCCGCCTGGCAGAAGGCCGCCGACGCCACGGTCGCCGACGACCTGTACTGGCGCCTTTCTGCCACGGTCCCGGCGGGCCTTACCGCCTACGACACCTATACGGTGCAGTTCGTCGACACCATGAGCGCGGGGCTCGACCCCTCCAAGGTGGCCGCGAGCATGCGCGTGTACGTGGCGGCGGGCGCGGACGGACGCCGTCTCGGCCGGCAAGGACGGGCGCGTCGGCACCGAGCCCGCGAAGGGCTGGACCGATATCACGGCCCAGTGCGCCACCAAGGTGGCGGCGGACGGAACTTTCACCGTGCGCACCGGCGACCTCATCGCCGCGCTCGGCGGGGCCGACGCCTTCACCGCGGGCGCCCGCGTGGTCGCCGTGTACAACGCGCCGCTCAACAGCGCGTGCAACCACGGCATCGCGAAGGGCAACCCCAACGAGGTCTACCTGCGCTACCCGCGCTCTCCCTTTGCCGACCAGTCCGGCGACGCCGGCTTCACCCGTACGCCGAGCGATGACGCGTGCGCCTACACCTGGGATCTCGCGCTCACCAAGCGCGGCAGCGACGGCGACAAGCCGCTTGCCGGGGCGGTCCTGAGCATCGCCGACGACCGCGGCCGCACACTGGCGGCCGACGGCACGTGGGATGCAGAGGGCAAGGCCACCGTCACCACGGGCGAGGACGGCCGCGTGACCGTCTCGGGCGTTGACTCGGGCAAGCTGGAGGTCCGCGAGCTCAAGGCGCCCAAGGGCTACACCGCCTTTGAGGGCGCGCGCTCCGTGACGGTCAAGGCCGAGGGCCTGGACGTCGACCAGGTGGCCGCCGCCAAGCCCAAACTCACCGTCACGGCCGAGTCGCCCCTGCGCGCCGACAGCGCGGACGGGTCGACGGGCAGCCTGGAGGCGTCGCTCATCAACACGCCCACCGGCACACCCCCTAGCATTACCACCGGAGGCTTTATGCCCTCGACTGGCGATATGGCAATGTACGCCGCGGCCGCCGCAGCGGTCGCCGGAGCCGCGCTCATCGTGGTCGCGCTCCTGGTCAAGCGGGGAGGTGGCAGCCATAAAGAGTAGCTGGCAGCCCCACAGAGAGCGGGGCGAGACGTAGCGAAGTAGATGCTAAGACACAGACAGATGATGACCGATCGAATGAGAACCAACCGGAAAATGGAGGAAAAGAAGATGAGCATGAGCAAGAACATCGCACGCCTGGCAGTAACCGCCGGCCTCACAGCAGCGCTGAGCTTCGGCGGAGTTATGGCCCCGGTCACGATGGCGTTTGCTGAGGGTACGACGGGCAGCATCACGATCAGCCAAGTTGAGGGTAACGAGAGCACCAAGTTCAAGGCGTATCAGATCTTCAAGGCAACGGTGACCGACAAGACGGAGGGCAAGATTGCTCAGAACATCGAGTGGACTAACTCCGATCTTGGCAACAAAGTGATTAGTGCCATCGAGGGCTGGAGCGGCTACAATGCACCCAGTGTGACTAAACTTCCCACGAAGCCCACGGCTCAGGATGTCGCCGAATTCCTTATGGCGAACGCGGGTGGTCCGATTGCGGGTTCAGCTGACGGAACTACTAAGGGGACGCGAGTCGCTACTGATAATGTTCTCTACGCAGTCGCGAATGCCGTAAAGAATGAGACTCCGACCGCTTCTGGTATTTCAGCTGGACAGCCTTGGAATGCTACCGCCGGATCTGGTTATTACTTGTTTGTGACCGACGATAGTAGCCTGGTGGCCAGCAATAAGAACACCGGCACGTCTCCCATCTTTGCAGTCGTGGGTGGTAGTGCCGTGACCGTTTATGAGAAGACCAACATCCCAACGGTTGAGAAAAAGGTCCTCGACGATTCCAAGGTGACGGGCACTGCCATTACTGGGGAGGACGAGGCCAATTGGAAGGATGCGGCCGACTCCCAGATCGGTCAGGTAGTGAACTATAAGCTAACCGGTACGATCGCAGATAACTACGCCAGCTATGACTCTTATTCCTATAAGTTTAAGGATACGCTGGAGAAGGGTCTTGACTACGTCGATGGCTCGCTTAGCGTTTATGCACTGAACGGTGATGCATATACCGAGATTGCTCCGGCTAGCTACGGTGTGACTAAACCCTCTGATTCCAGGCGTGACCTGGTAGTCGATTTTAGTAAGGGCGAAAAGGGTCTGAAGTCGGCCACCGCGAAAGATGACGGACCGCTTACGATCGATGCCAACACCAAGATTGTTGTCTTCTACCAGGCAAAGCTCAACGCAAAGGCGGTTATTGCAGGGGCCAACAACGGGCTGGAGGGCAACCCCAATACTGTTACGCTCGAGTATTCTAACAACCCCATGGTCGCAGGCACTGGCACCTCGGCGCCCGACACCGTCGTGGACTATACCTACGGCCTTCAGATTAATAAGGTTGACTTGGGCACCGAAGCAGCTCTCGAGGGCGCGCAATTTACCATCACGACCAAAGGTGATGAGAATAACGGGGTGAAATACGTCGCGAAGAACGGTACGTTGAGTGATGACGAGGTTGTTTTAACGACGAACGAGAAGGGCCTCATTCAGCTTACCGGTCTTGATGCTGGTACCTATACTGTGACCGAGAAAAACGCCCCCAATGGCTATACCGCGGTTTCGTCTTTCGAATTTACGATTGATCCGACAATTAATGATGAGGAGGGCCAGGGCTACAAGCTGACAAAGCTTGAGGGAAGGCTTGATAACAAGGGTCAGAACGACAACGTCATCTCTGGCCTCACCGACGGAAATTCTGGCGACAACAAGCTGACGAAGAAGGACGGATCGGAGAAGAATGCCGATGGTACCTTCAACATCACCGTTGGCGATACCAAGCAGGTTGGCCTCCCGCTGACCGGCCTTAACGGCGTGACCTTCACTTGGATCGCTGGTGGCGCGGTGCTGTGCATCGGTGTGGCGCACCTCATCCGCAGCCGTAAGCAGGCCGAGGAGTCCGAGCAGGAGTAACGCTCACCCACCCATCCCTTTGGCAGGTGGGATGTGATGGCCATGAGACTTGCGGACACTTTTCTCGTCCATCGACGTTCTTGCTTTGCCATTCTCTTTACGGGGCAGACTCCGCACCGGAGTCTGCCCCGTTCTTTTTGGACAACGCAGGCAGCCTCCATCGTCCGATGCGGGCTCGATCGTCATCGCGTTTCTTGACTCATATGAGGTTCGGTTTAGGGTCCGTAGGCGCACGCGCGGTGCGGACGGTGGACGGCATTTGCGCCGCAACAAGCGCAAATAAGAATGCCCGGGGGTCGGATCCCGGGCATTTAACAAAAACTGAAAACTAGGCCGCCTGCGCTCTCGTACACTTACGCGGGGTGCGTCGTTTCCTATTGACATTGTATCCCGAATCGCCCCGCCGATCCGGGATATTCTGAAAACGCAAACACGTCGGGCAAACCCGGACAATGCGGTCAGGCTCTGCTGGACGAGGAATCGTGTTTGTAACTATCGAACAAATGTTTGTCAAAATCGCGTTTAGCAGCTGTGGGTGCATGCACTCGCAGTAAAATACCCTTGCGACGCATCCCGTGCGCGGGCGGCCGACGACTCGATCGGAGGTCCCCAAATGCTGAAATTCCTTAACGCGCTCGCCGCCCTCGCGGCGGTGGGCACGTTCGTCATCGCGTTTCTTGACTCGTATGAGGTTCGGATTAAGGTCCGTAGGCGCACGCGCGGTGCGGACGGTGGACGGCATTTGCGCCGCAAGCGCAAATAAGAATGCCCGGGGGTCGGATCCCGGGCATTTAACAAAACCAGAAAACTAGGCCGCCCGCGCTCCCAAACATTTACGCGGGATGCGTCGTTTTCTATTGACATTGTATCCCGAATCGCCCCGCCGATTCGGGACATTTTGAAAACTCAAATGCTGGCTTATCCTCGACTGGACGGTGCAGTCTAGCTGCGTTGTCCGGCGCGGAAGCTCGCTAATCGGCTATTATTTGTTTAGACAACTTGAGTTGTAGAGGAGTGACCGGCGATGGTGCAGGGCGCCAAACATATGAAGGGCAATAACGCCGCGGACAACGGCGGCTCAAGCCCTCAGCCCAAACCTCAACCAAAGCCCAAGCGCCGTCGCAAGCGGCTGCCGCGCTGGGCCGATCGGCTCATCACCATCGTCATCATTCTTATTGGCGTGGGCCTTATGACCTGGCCGTGGATCTTGGACCGGCTCGAGGCCTCGGGCGTGTTCAACCAGATCAGCACCGTGTCCAGCACCGTGGACGCGCTGTCTGCCGAGGAGCGCGAGCGCATCCTGCTCCAGGCGCGCTCCTATAACGAGCAACTTGCCGGCGAGGCCACCGAGCTTCCCGCCGACCAGATCGAGCTCTACGCTCAGCAGCTCATCTTTGACCGCGACCCCATGATGAGCTGGGTCGAAATCCCCTCCATCGACGTGAGCATGCCCATCTACCACGGCACGAGCGAAGAAGTCCTTATGGCGGGCGTCGGCCACCTGGAGGGCACGAGCCTGCCGGTGGGCGGCACCTCGACGCATTGCGTGCTCACCGCGCACTCGGGCATGCGCAACCTGAGCATGTTCGACGACATTCACTCGCTGGAACCCGGCGACCTGGTGCTGCTGCACACCATGAACAAGACGCTCGCCTACAAGATGGTGGACTCCGAGGTGGTGCTGCCCGAGGAGATGGAGTCGCTGACCATCGAGCCCGGCGCCGACAAGGTGACGCTCGTCACCTGCACGCCCTACGGCGTGAACGACCATCGCCTGCTGGTGCATTGCGTGCGCACCAAGTACAACAAGAAGGACGTCGACAAGCAAAAGTCGCTGGCCGGCCGTCACTGGGGCAAGCGCGAGTTTGCCGTGCTCATCGTGGTCGTGGCCATTGTGCTGTTGCTGCTGGACATCGTGATCCACGCGGTCCGCAAGCGCCGCAAGGCCAAGGCCTCGGCATAGGACATTCTTCAGAACCACCACAATGGGGACGCAGTTCATTTGTGGTGGTCGGGATTTCCAAACCATCACAACATTCGATGAAAATCGCGATTTTGGCGAAAAGCGTCGAATGTTGTGATGCTTTTCGTTGCGGGCGGGACGGTTTCGCTCCAGAACCGCCAGTCCGCAGCCTGCCAACCGCCGCCCTCGTTACGTTTTCGCTGCATTTGGGTAAAGCGCCTGCTCCAAGCCGGCGTTGCCTTGTATACTAGAGCGGTTTAACTGTTATGCGGAAGGGAGCGCCTATGGCACTCAGCGAGAAAGATGTGCGCGGCATCGCCGAGTACGCAAAGATCGCACTGACCGATGACGAGCTCACCCAGATGACGTCCTACCTGAACGACGCCGTCCAGATGCTCGAGCCCGTCTTGCAATATGACTTGCCCGACGTGGAGCCCACGTTCCATCCCATCGGAAGCCTGTCCAACGTGATGGGCGATGACCTGCGCGAGCCCGAGCGCGACCTGCCGCTTGACGTCGCGCTGGAAAACGCCGGCAGCGCGCGCGACCGCTACTTCCGCGTGCCGTCCATTTTGGGAGAGGGGGAGAGCGAGTAATGGCGCAGAGCTTCGATTCCCTTACTGCCGCCCAGATCGCCGCGGGCGTTGCCGCCGGCGACTTTACCGCTACCGAGGTGGCCCAGGCCTCCCTTGACGCCATCGAGGCGCGCGAGGGCGGGGTCCAGGCATTCCTGCAGGTGGCGCCCGAGCTTGCGCTCGAGGCCGCCGCGCGCGTGGATGCCGACCGTGCCGCAGGCGAGCCTCTGCCTCCGCTCGCGGGCGTGCCGCTGGCCATCAAGGACAACATGAACCTCGTGGGCACGCGCACCACCTGTGCTTCCCGCATGCTCGAGAACTACCAGAGCGTCTACACCGCTACCTGCGTCCAGCGCATGCTCGACGCCGGCTGCCTGCCCATGGGCAAGGCCAACATGGACGAGTTTGCCTTTGGCAGCTCCACCGAGAGCTCGGCGTTCCACCGCACCAACAACCCTTGGGATACCGAGCGCGTGCCCGGCGGCTCTTCGGGCGGCTCCGCTGCCGCCGTCGCCGCGGGCGAGGTCGCGCTCTCGCTGGGCTCGGATACCGGCGGCTCCATTCGCCAGCCGGCGTCGCTGTGCGGCGTGGTGGGCTTTAAGCCCACGTATGGCGCCGTGAGCCGTTACGGCGTGGTCGCCTTTGGCTCGTCGCTCGACCAGGTGGGTCCCTTTGGCCGCACGGTCGAGGACGTCGCGCTGGCCATGAACGCGCTTACCGGCGCGGGCCACGATCCGTACGACTGCACCAGCCAGGATTGCGCCGTCGACTTTACCGAGCATCTCAACGACAGCATCGAGGGCAAGCGCGTGGGCATTATCCCTGCGTTTATGGAGGCCGAGGGTCTGACGCCCGAGGTCAAGGCCGCCGTTCAGCGCGCCGCCCAGGAGCTGCAGAACCAGGGTGCCGAGCTCGTGGAGGTCGACCTGCCGCACCTGGATGCCGCCATCGCCGCCTACTACGTCATCGGCCCGGCCGAGGCGTTCTCCAACCTGGCACGTTTCGACGGCATTCGCTACGGCTATCAGGAGGAGGGCTGCGCCAACATGTCCGACCAGAGCTCGCTTTCGCGTGCCCACGGTTTTGGCGCCGAGGCCAAGCGCCGTCAGATGCTCGGCGCCTACCTGCTGAGCTCGGGCGTGTACGACAAGTACTACTACGCTGCGCAAAAGGCCCGCACGCTCATCACGCGGGACTACGATGCCGCGTATGCCAAGGTGGACACCATCCTCATGCCCGCCTCGCCGCGCACGGCCTTTAAGTTTGGCGAGATCAGCGACCCCACGCAGATGTACCTCTCCGACCTGTACACCATCTCGCTCAACATTTGCGGCAACGGCGGTATCTCGGTGCCTCTGGGCCTGGGCGAGGACAGCAAGCTGCCCGTTTCTGCCCAGCTGGTTGGCCCGGCCTTTAAGGACCGTCAGCTGCTCACGTTTGCCCGCGCCCTTGAGCGCGGCTTTGCCGATGCCGCCACGGGTGCGCCCGCGCTTTCCGTCGCGCCCGATTTTGCCGGGAAGGGAGGCGAGCTGTAATGAAGGAGCTTTCCGAGGTCCTGCAGGATTGGGAGGCCGTGATCGGCCTGGAGATCCATACCGAGCTCACCGCACTCGATACCAAGATGTTCTGCAACTGCAAGCTTAGCCACGATGACGAGCCCAACGCCAACGTGTGCCCGGTGTGCCTGGGCCTGCCCGGTGCGCTGCCGGTGCCCAACAAGCGCGCCATCGAGAGCATCGTCAAGGCCGGTCTCGCCACCAACTGCGAGATCCAGCGCCACTCGATGTTCTACCGCAAGCACTACTTCTATCCCGATATGGCCAAGAACTTCCAGACTACGCAGGGTCCGGTCGCCTTTGCCATGTACGGTCACCTCGATCTGGATGTGACCGGTCGCGGTGCCGCCGAGCGCCCCGATTGCGCGTTTGGCGAGGCCGAGGCCCAGAGTCTGGCGAGCGCTTCGGCCAACGCCGAGGGCTTGTCCACGTCCATGACGTCGACCATGCGCGAGGGCAACCAGCGTGCCGGCCATCTGGCCAGCTACGATGCGTCCAACCTGCAGATGCCCGAGCGCCGCGAGGACGGTTCCTACACGGTGCCCATTCGCATCCTGCGCATCCACATGGAGGAGGACGCCGCCAAGATGGTGCACGTGGGCGGCGCCGAGGGCCGCATTACCGCCGCGGCCGAGTCGCTCGTCGACTACAACCGCTGCGGCACGCCGCTCATCGAGCTTGTAACTGAGCCCGACTTGCGTACGCCCGAGGAGGCTCGCCTGTTTATGGAGAAGCTCCGTCGCATCTTTGTGACGCTTGGCATTTCCGACTGCTCCATGGAGAAGGGTTCCATGCGCTGCGACGGCAACGTGTCGCTGCGCCGCCGCGGCGAGACCAAGCTGGGCACCAAGACCGAGCTCAAGAACCTCAACTCGTTTAAGAGCCTGCATGACGGCCTTGCCTACGAGATCTGCCGCCAGGCAGAGGTACTCGAGGAGGGCGGCATTATCTACCAGGAGACCCGCCACTGGGAGCCCAGCCGCAAGCGCACCGTGGTCATGCGTGTGAAGGAGACGGCCGACGACTATCGCCTGTTCCCCGATCCCGACCTGGCGCCGTTCGACCTGGACGACGAGTTTATCGATCGTTGCCGTGGCGAGATCCCCGAGCTGCCCGATGCCAAGCGCGCTCGTTTTGAGGCCGACTTTGGCATTAAGACGGCCGACGCCGAGCAGATTGCCGGCGACCCGGAGTTTGCCGAGTTCTTTGAGGCCGCCGCTGCCGGTATGGCTGGCAAGGAGGCCCAGACGGTCGCAAACCTGCTGGTCAACGAGATGATCGCCTACCTTAAGGGAGCGGGTGTGTCGCTCGCCGAGTCCGGCATCGCGCCGGCTCAGGTGACAGCTCTTGCCAAACTGCTGGCGACTGATGCAATCAGCTCCAACCAGGCGCACGAGGTCTTTGAGGCCATGGCCCAGACCGGCGACGATCCCAACAAGATCGTCGACGAGCGCGGCATGCGTCAGGTGAGCGATACCGGCGCGCTGCAGCCGATCGTGGACGAGGTGCTGGCGAACTGTGCCGATCAGGCGCAGCAGTATCGTGACGGCAACCAGAAGGTCATCGGCTTTTTGGTGGGCCAGTGCATGAAGGCGAGCCGCGGCAAGGGCAACCCGAAGCTCTTCAACGAGTTGCTGAGAACGTCGCTCTCGTAGCTGCGAGGCCGGGGAAGCCCCGAGTCGCCGGGGTATTTCCTCCAAATTTCAAACAGTCCTATGCAAGACGAAGGCCACATTTAGTGGCCTTCTTTGCATGCGGAACTCATTTGGAGCAAACACCCCGGCGACTCGGGGCTTCCCCGGCCAGACGACTCGGCCTTTCGGGTCAGGTGGGCTGAATGGAATTTGGTGAATGGGTGCGCCGTCGGCGCACCCATTTTTGTAGATGTGACAAAGGGACTTTCCCTTTGTCACACTGGCCCTCTGCCGTCTCTTTATTGATGCTGGGAACGCCAGGCGGTGGGGGTGGTGCCGGTGTGTTGCTTGAAGGCTTGGGCGAAGGCGGCCTGCTGAGGGTAGCCTAGACGCTCTGCGACCTGCGCTATCGTGAGCGAGCTATCGGCCAAAAGGTCCTGTGCTCGCTCCATACGGCGTCTGCGAATGTAGGCACCCAGGGACTCGCCGGTTTGGGCCTTAAAGGTGGCGCATAGCTTGGAGCGGCTTGTGTAGAGCCTCTCGGCTACCTCGTTGATACCCACACGTCTGCCTTTGTCGAGCGCGCGCTCAATCATTGCCGTTGCTTCTTCGGCAATGGTTATGCTGGCGCGTGTGTCTGCCGCCCGCCGCGCCTGCTTGTGGGCCGCGCGCGAACAGGCGAGCTCCGCGACCATGGTCTCCACGATGCCTTGCATATAGACGTGTCCGCCTACGGTGCGGGCGCGGTCCTCGTTAATCCGGCGCAGCGTGTGGCAGATGGCAGACGTCGCCTCCTCGTGCCACGACTCGGCAAACGCCTCAAAGACTCCCGCGAACTCAGTGGGATACCGATGCTCCAGCTCGTCAAAATACCCGGGCAAAAAGAGCACCGAGCGCGAGTGATAAAGCTGCCCTGCAAACAGCGGACTTAGTTCCTCGCCGCAGCTATCTTGGATAAAGCTGCACACCGCGCTGTTCGGCCACGGTCCATGCAAGGGTTTAAGGTTCGCAGGCGTTATGCCAGCCTCGGGCATGCATATAAGTGTGGGCGCGCTGACCTCGCTCACGCAGGCGTACGGTTCGGGTGTGTATTCGGCCAGGTACATATCGTGCATCGGGGTAATGAAATGCTCCATAACGATGCAGGCGGGGGAGAGAGGCATGATCCATGCGCGTCCGTGCGCCCGATCGTTTGCCACCTCGCCGGTAAAGACGGCGCCCTTGCCGGTAAGCTCCAGGCCAAACTGCTCAAACTGCGGTGCGTAGAGCTCGGTTATGTCGGTCGCTGCCCGCCGTATTTGCAAAAGCGTCCCTTTCCTTTGCAGAAACGTCCACGCCTGGCTCGATTGTGAGCCATGGCTAACACATCAATGATAAGTTCATTACGGTTAACTCTCAAGCCGTTAGAAAGGAATCTCATGGCAAAGGGATCAAAAAAGGAAGGCGGCGGTATCGGCGAGCTGCTTGCATATGCCGGCGACCGTAAATTCCTAACATATTTGGGCATGGCCCTCTCGGCGCTCTCGCAGCTGCTGAGCTTTGGCCCGTACGTGTGCATTTGGCTTGTCGCGCGCGATCTGATCGCCGTGGCACCTAACTGGAGCGAAGCCTGCGATATCGCGATGTATGGTTGGTGGGCCGTCGGTTTTGCCCTGGTGAGCATCGTGATTTATTTCGTGGGGCTCATGTGCACACACCTATCCGCGTTTCGTTGCGCGTCCAATATCCGCAAGGCTACGAGCGAGCATCTGCTTAAGCTGCCGCTCGGCTACTTTGACACGCACGCCACCGGTGAGCTGCGCCGTATCGTAGACGGATGCGCCGCCTCAACCGAGACACTGCTCGCGCACATGCTGTCCGATATCGCCGGCGCCACCGCCATGGTCGCAGGTCTGCTCGTGCTGCTTTTCGCCCTCGATTGGCGCTTGGGCGCGGCATGCCTTATCTCGGTCGTCGTTTCGCTTGGCGCCATGGCCGCCATGATGGGCGGCAAGGGCGGCGAGTTTATGAAGGCCTACATGGGCGCGCTGGTCAAGATGAACAAGACCGGCACCGAATACGTACGCGGTATCCCCGTGGTCAAGGTATTCCAGCAGACGGTCTACTCCTTTAAGGCCTTCCACGATGCGATCGCCGAATACGCCGACATGGCGCAAAGCTATGCGGGCACGTTCTGCCGAGGTCCACAGGTGCTCAACCTTACCGCGCTCAATGGTCTTGTGGCATTCCTTTTGCCCGTGGCGTTGCTGTTGGTGCCGGGCGAGACGGACTTTGCACGCTTTATGACCAACTTCACGTTTTACGCGATCTTTTCGGCCGTGGTGCCGACGGCCATGACCAAGCTTATGTTTGTGGGCGAGGCGTCTCAGATGAGTGCCGATTCGCTGGCGCGTATCCGAAGCGTTATGGATTCCAAGCAGCTCTCCGTGCCTGCCCAGCCCAAGCATCCTGTTGGTAGCGATGTGCGCTTTGAGGACGTGAGCTTTACCTACGAGGGTGCCGAAGCGCCTGCCGTCGATCATGTGAGCTTTAGCGTTCCCGCAGGTAGCACCCTTGCGTTGGTTGGTCCCTCGGGCGGCGGTAAGTCAACCTGCGCAAGCCTGATCCCGCGTTTTTGGGATGTTTCCGCGGGTCGCGTGCTCGTAGGCGGCGTAGACGTTCGCGACATGGATCCCCACGAGCTTATGGACCAGGTTGCCTTCGTGTTTCAGACCAACCAGCTGTTCCGACAAACACTTGCCGACAACGTGCGCGCCTCCAAGCCCACGGCCACTGACGACGAAGTGCGCGCGGCCCTCTCCGCGGCCCAGTGCGACGATATCGTGGCCAAGCTTCCACAGGGCATCAATACCATGCTCGGCCCCGGCGGAGCATATCTTTCGGGCGGCGAGGTCCAGCGCGTGGCACTCGCCCGCGCGATCCTTAAAGACGCGCCTATCGTGGTGCTCGATGAGGCCACGGCGTTTGCCGACCCCGAGAACGAGGCGCTCATCCAGCGCGCCTTTAGCAAGCTGGCGGCGGGTCGCACGGTCATTATGATCGCGCACCGGCTTTCGACCGTGGTGGGGGCCGACAAGATCGTGGTGCTCAACCAAGGTAGCGTGCAGGAGGCCGGCACCCATGCCGAGCTGCTGTCCCAAAAGGGTCTATACGCCAAGATGTGGGCTGAATACGAACAGGCCGCGAGCTGGAAAATCACTGCAGCGACCGCGGATGCCGCCGTCACGAAGGGAGGCGAGGCCTAAATGTTCGCCTCATTCCAAAAGAAGTATTTCCTATCCGATAAAGGCGTCGCCGGCGTAAAACGCGGCATTTTCTGGACCACGCTCACCAATCTCATTACCATGGCCGGCATGGGCTTATTGTTCCTGGTCATGGCCGGTTTTGTCGAGCATCTTGCCAGCGGGGCCGATCTGCCGGGCGCACTGCCCATTGTGGGTGGTCTTGTTATCTTTTTTGCGCTGCTCTTTGCCTCTAATTGGCAGCAGTACTATTACACGTACTGCATCTTTTACGAGGAGTGCGGCAAACAGCGCATGGAGATCGCCGAGCGCTTGCGCAAACTGCCGCTGTCGTTTTTTGGTCGTCGTGATCTGGCCGATTTGACCGAGACCATCATGGGCGACGTTCAGACCATGGAGCATGCTTACAGTCATGTGCTGGGAGAGCTCTGGGGCGCCATCATCGCAAGCGCCATCGTGTTCATATCATCGCTGTTCTTTTGCTGGCAGCTGGCGATAGCGGCGTTCTGGAGCGTGCCCGTGGCCTTTGCCGTGCTGTATCTAACGCGCGGCCCCATGGCCCCGGTGTTCGACCGCGTGCGTGCCGAGAAGGTCAAGGTCACCGAGGCCATCCAGGAGACACTCGACTGTGTGCGCGAGATTCGCGCTACCAACCAGGAGGCCCATTATCTCGAGGGACTCAATGCCGTCATCGACGCCGAGGAGCGCGAGACCACCACAGGCGAGCTCGCTAGCGGGCTTTTGGTCAATTCCGCTTTTGCCATCCTGCGCCTGGGGATTGCCACTACGTTGGTCACGGGCGCCGCGATGGTCGCCTCCGGCCAGGTCGACTTTTTGGTGATGTTTGCCTTCCTGCTTATGGTGAGCCGCATCTATGCGCCCTTTGATCAGGCGCTGATGCTGATGACCGAGCTGTTTGCCGCCGAGTCGTCGGCCAAGCGCATGCGCTCCATCATGGAGGAGCCCATAGCGCGGGGCAGCGAGAAGTTTGAGCCCGTGGGCCATGACGTGGTGTTCGATCACGTGGCATTTAGCTATGGTGCGGGCGAGGACGGCCGTGCCGGCGAGAAGGTCTTGACCGACGTGAGCTTTACCGCCAAGGAGGGCGAGGTCACGGCGCTGGTCGGTCCTTCGGGCTCCGGTAAGTCCACGGTGAGCCGCCTGGCCGCGCGCTTTTGGGACGCCACCGAAGGCACGGTCACCGTGGGTGGCGTGGATGTTGCGAACGTGGACCCCGAGGTGCTGCTGCGCGACTACGCCATTGTGTTCCAAGATGTGCTGCTCTTTGACGATACGGTGATGGGAAACATTCGTCTTGGCCGTCGCGATGCCACCGATGAGGAAGTGCTTGCCGCCGCGCGTGCCGCCAACTGCGACGAGTTCGTAAGCCGCATGCCGCAGGGATATGACACTATGATTGGCGAGAACGGCTCCAAGCTCTCCGGTGGTGAGCGCCAGCGTATCTCCATCGCCCGTGCGCTGCTCAAAGACGCGCCGATCGTGTTGCTGGACGAAGCGACGGCGAGCTTGGATGTGGAGAACGAGACCGTGGTGCAGCAGGCGCTCTCCCGCCTGCTTGCAGGCAAGACGGTTATCGTGATTGCCCACCGTATGCGCACGGTGGAAAATGCCGACAAGATCGTTGTGCTCAAGGATGGCGTGGTAGCCGAGCAGGGCGCTCCGGCGCAACTCAAGGCGGCAGGTGGAGAATTCGCCCGCATGGTGGCGCTGCAAAAGGAAGCAGCTACCTGGCAGTTGTAAGAAGGGGCAAAGGGACAGTCCCTTTGTCACATTGACAATCGGTTACTCCGCATCGTTAATTTTCAAAAGGTTAGCCATGGCTGACCTAGATAGTTAGATAAAATTGAGATATTTCAAAAGCGTGCTCGAGCAAACTTGTTTACTCGGGTGCTGAGGCACCATGCCGCGTCCAATGCGGCAAAAGGGAGAAGCAACATGAAGAAGTCGACGTTTAACACCCTGCTTGTCGGTGGCGGTTTTCTGCTCGGTACGGCCGGCATCAAGCTGCTCACCAGCGCTCCGGTAAAGAATGCCTGCGTGCAGGGTATCGCGTGCGGCATGCGTATCAAGAACGGCTACCAGGACATGGTCGAGCAGGCCAAGGCTAATGTCGACGACATGGTTGCCGAGGCGGCCTACATCACCCAGAGCGAGGCCGCTGCTGACGAGGCAGCCGAGTAACGCTCCCAGGCACAAACTATGAGATTCTCGATTATTAGCGAGATCCCCGGCAGGACCCGTCTTCAATTGGCGGGTCCTGTGCCAGAGAGCGATCTCGATGCACTTCTTAAGCTTGGCGGCGACATCGACGGCGTGCACAAGGTGCGCGTCTACGGCCGCATCGGCCAGATGGCACTCGAATACGACGAGTCGCGCCGCGATGCCGTGCTGGCCGCCGTCGGTGCGCTCGACGCTCAGGTCATCGCCGACGCAAAGACGGGTTACGTGATGCAGCTTGAGCCACGCAAGCACAAGCTCGTCATGGATCTTGCCACACTTATCGGCGCCCACTACGCGCGCCGCTGGTTCTTGCCGACGCCTCTGCGTGCTGTGTTTGTCGTGGCCGGTTACATGGCATTTTTGCGCGCCGCCCTCCGTGAGCTCGCGCAGCCGCGCCTGACCGTTCCCGTGCTCGATGCTTCGGCCATTGGTATCTCGTTTGTCAAACGCGACGTCGATACCGCCGGCCAGACGATGTTCCTGCTCAACGTGGGCGAATTGCTCGAGGACTACACGCGCGCCATGAGCGAAAACGAGCTCATCAACTCGCTGCTCGACGTGCCCGATAAGGCACAAAAAGTGGTCGGTGACACCGAGGTAAGCGTTGCCGCCACCGAGCTCGAGCCCGGCGACTTGGTAGCCGTGCGCACTGGCATGTCCATTTGCATCGACGGTGTTGTCGAGCAGGGGAGCGCTATGGTCAACCAAGCGACCCTGACCGGCGAGCCGCTGGCCGTCGAGCGTAGCGCAGGCGACGACGTGTTCGCCGGCACCGTCGTGGAAGACGGCAGCATCTTGGTGCGCGTGCGCGCCAATACGGCGCAAACCAAACTGCGCTCAATCGTCTCGCTCGTGCAGACGGCCGACTCGCTCAAGTCCGAGGGCCAGTCGCATATGGAGGACCTTGCCAACAAGATCGTCCCGTGGAACTTCTTGCTCGCGGGCCTGGTTGCGCTTACTACCCGCAGCCTCATCAAGACCTCGGCGGCACTGATGGTCGACTACTCGTGCGCACTCAAGCTCACGGGTTCCGTTGCCGTCATGACCGCTATGAGCGATGCTGCCAAGATGGGCGTCATGGTCAAGGGCGCGAAGTACTTTGAGTCGTTTGCCAAGGCCGACACCATTGTGTTTGACAAGACCGGCACGCTTACCGAGGCGCAGCCG
Organism: Coriobacteriaceae bacterium; assembly: GCA_905194545.1. Lineage (GTDB taxonomy): Bacteria > Actinomycetota > Coriobacteriia > Coriobacteriales > Coriobacteriaceae > Collinsella. The sequence continues at coordinate 28,108 of CAJJSS010000008.1, forward strand.
CGTCTTGCCTGCGTGCTCACCACCGATGGCTGGAGCGAGGACGAGGTTCTGCGCCTTTCCGCTTGCTTGGAGGAGCATTTTCCGCATCCGGTGGCGCGTGCCGTGGTCAATGCGGCACGCGAGCGCGGGCTCGAGCACCGCGAGCGCCATGCTGCCGTCGAGTACATCGTGGCGCACGGCATCGCTTCGTCCATTGAAGGGCGTCGCGCGATTATCGGCTCGGCACACTTTGTGTTTGAGGACGAGAGCGCGCAGCTCGATTCCGACATTAAGGAGCGCATTGAGTCTCAGATGCAGGGCCTGTCACCGCTGTATCTGGCGGTCGATGGCAAGGTCGTCGGCGTGCTCGGTATCGAGGATCCGCTCAAGCCCGGCGTCCGTGAGGCCATCGCCGACCTACATGCGCTGGGCGTCAAGCATGTCGTTATGCTCACGGGCGATTCGGAGCGCACGGCCGAGCGCATTGCGCGCGAGGCGGGTGTCGACGAGTTTAAGGCCGAGCTGCTGCCCGAGGACAAGTACGCCTATGTGGAGCGCATTAAGGGTGAGGGGCGCCACGTTGCCATGGTGGGCGACGGCGTCAACGATTCGCCGGCACTCGGTTTGGCCGACGTGGGGCTGGCAATGGGTGGCGGAAGCGACATCGCCAAGGAGGTCGCCGATATTATCCTGACCGACACGGATCTGGCCGCGATCGTGCGTTTGCGCCGCATGAGCCAGGGCCTCATTGATCGTCTGACGAGCTCCTACTCTAAGGTGATGCTCACCAACTCGGCGCTGTTGGCATTGGGTATTACCGGCGCGATTACCCCGCAGACGTCGTCACTGCTGCACAACGGCTCGACGATTGCCTACAGCCTGAGCAACGCGAAGGCTTACCTGCGTTAGCGTTTTCGATTGAGTAAATGGCCTGCACCCTGACGACACCGCAGCCGCCAGGGTGCAGGCCTTCTTTTGTTTGACGAGATGTTAGCTCGGATATATGCTCGTGCTAGCAGAGCTAGCAATGCTGAAGGTGAGGTTGAGATGGCTACCGTTGGCAGCATGGCGCAGGTGAATGTTCGCGTAGATCGCTCGGTTAAAGAGCGCGCCGAGGAAGCGCTGCGGCTTTCGGGCGGGTCACTGCCCGAGCTCATCAAAAAGGTGGTGGCCAAGGTCGCGCAGGGTGGCGGGCAGTGCGAGGAAGTGCTTGCGGCCGTCGACGACCGGCGGCAGACCGTCGCGCCCGATACTCCGTTCGCCGCATCATGGGCGGCGGCAGATCAGCTTTACGCGGACCTGGGCATCGCTACGTCGCCCGTATCCGACGATCGCGGTTGGGAAACAATCTATTCCGAAGCCATGGACGAGCACTATCGCCAAAAGGGGATGATCCTGTGAGCGGGGCTCCCCTCAAAATAATGGTGGATGCCAACGTATGGGTTGATTCGTTTTGCGCCGGCCATGCCGAGTCGCTTGCCGCACGCGCGTTTATTGGGCAGGCGACGGAGGCGGGGGCATTGCTGTTCTTTCCGGTGCATATCGCCAAGGACGTACTGTATGTTGTACAGCACGAACTGAAGCATAGCGTTCTTGCCAGCGGGGGAGCGCTCGATGAGGCATCTGCCCGCGCGATTGGCGATGCGGCGTTGGCGTTTGTTCGGAACATGACCGAAAACGCCACGGCCGTGGGTGCAGATGCGTCGGACCTTTGGCTGGCCGACAAATACTTAGCGCTCCATCGCGATTACGAGGACAACTTGGTACTCGCCGCATGCAAACGCGCCCAGGTTGATTACTTGGTGACCAACGATCGAAAACTGCTCGAACATGCCGATCTTGCAGCAAAGACACCTCGTCAAATGATGCCGATTCTTGCTTTGGCCAAACGCGGCGGCACGGCTATCGGTTGACGCGAGCTGTTCGCGGGCCCCTTGGACGACGATGCGCCAAGGGGCCCGCGTCTGCTATTTACAAAAGCTCGGCCTTGATGGTGGGACTTTCTGCGAGCTGCTCGGCTGCCTTTTCGTTGGAGCTGTCGAGTGCTGCCAGACTGCGGTAGACCCACTCGTTGACCTGGGTGTTCTTGACGCCTGCGGTCTGCATAAGGGCGCCTACCTCGCGGATTGCTGCGAACAGATCGGCCTTGGGACCCGCGAGCTCGACCTCGATACCGTGGTAGGCGGCCACGCCGCGGTTCTCACTCACGTGGTCGATAAAGCCCTCGACGGTCTCAAGCTGCTGGGCGAGAGCTGCATCATCGTCAACGTCCAGCGCGACGAGTGCGTTCGATACCGTGAGGGCGGGATGTCCGCAGGGGACAAAGCCCTCGATGACATCCATAGCTTCGGTAATGGTTGAGCCCAGGCCTGCGAGGGCATCGACGAGTTGCTGCTTGGTATCCATAACGGTCCTTTCGACGGGTCAATTTTGCTTGGCGAAAATATACGTGACGCGATCGGTAACAAAAGTGCGAAGTGCGGCGCACATTGGGGTCTTCACAGCTCGTGCATAGAACAGCTGTCCGCTTTCAGAACGTGGTAAGATAACACTCCACAAGCGGGGCTCGCCCCGTATGTTCCTTGAAAAGTCGACGGTTATCGGGTGTTTGCAGGCCCGATACCATCCAGACTTTCCCGACATTCGGGGGCGACTGGTTTCGACACGATAGCTCTGAGAGAGGAAGCAAGCCGAGGTCTCCTCGCCTCGTTAAACAGGGGTACCGTCAAATTGAATTGACAACAACTCTTCTTTTGAGCCTATGGCTCTCGCTGCTTAATTTATAGCGGCGCGTCAACCCGGTGATTTCCCCGACACCGGCGCGACGTCATCTTAGGGGAATGCTCCTGCGCACGTAATCGGTATGGCGCGGGCTAAGACCGAACCGGTTAGGACGTCGCGAGCGTGTCGCTGCGCGCAAGGCGTCCGAGACTAAACCAGCGACTGAGCTTGGAGATGCCAATCAGGGGGCTTTCGTGGACCGGAGTTCGATTCTCCGCGCCTCCACCATAAGTAACAGGCAGGTAGATATTCGTATCTACCTGTCTTTTTATTTCTAGTCCGTACCGCGGAGAATCGAACTCTGTGCAGGGCGCGGGCGTTAAGCAAACGCGAAGCGTTTGTAGCCCGCGGGCGAGGGCGGCGGCAGCCGGCCGAAGCCGGTGCAGCAAATACGCGGATTCTTCGCGCAAAGCTTCAGCCCAATATAGATGCGATGTTTATCGAATTTCAGCTGGCCTCGCCCAGCATCAACGGATCCCCCGTACCGCGGAGAATCGAACTCTATGCAGGGCGCGGGCGTAAAGAAAACGCCTCAGTGACGCAGAGTGGGACGCGTTTTCCCAATGACTGCCCAGGCGGAAACCGCATCCCGGAATCTAAGCTCGGAATGGGATACATTTTCCGGATGACGCCTCAAGTGGAAGCTGCGACCCGGAATCGAGCCGTAGAGTGGGACATGCTTTCCCCATGGCAACCCAGGCGGAAAGCGCATCCCGGAATCGCCCCTCAGAACGGGACGTGCTTTCCGCCAGCCGCCCCCTCAACTCCAAAACCTATGCGCCCTCCATTCCAAAACTGGGTAGAAGAAAGCCAAAACGCAATCGCAGGAGGTCAATATGACTGCAGAAGATAAGGCAAAGAACGCCGGCAAGGTCGCGCTCGTTTTGGAGGGCGGCAGCTTCCGCGGGCAATTTACCGCAGGCGTACTCGACGTTCTCATGGAGGCCGGCGTCGAGATTCCGGCGGTATATGGCGTATCGGCCGGCGCTCTCAACGGCGTGAACTACAAGTCGCATCAGATCGGCCGTGCCAACCGCATCAACCTGGCTTTCTGCAATGACAACCGCTTCATGGGCGCCGCATCGTTTGCGTCCACGGGCTCCATCGTGGGTTACGATTTTATCTTCAACGATGTCCAGGACCGCCTGGATCCCTTTGACAACGAAGCGTTCGACGCGAGCCCCACCAAGATGTACGCCGTCGCGACGGACATGCTCTTTGGAACCGCTGCATACCTGCCGGTCAAAAGCGCCGTGCTCGACCTCGATGCCGTGCGCGCCTCGACGTCGCTGCCGCTGGTGACGCCGCCGGTCGAGATCGATGGGCACAAATACGTCGACGGCGGCGTAGCCGATTCGGTCCCCATCGAGCACGTGCTGGAGGAGGCCGGCTTCGACCGTGCAGTCGTCATTGTCACGCAGGATCGCTCGTACGAGAAAAAGCCCTACGAGTTTATGCCCGCCGCACGCGCTCGCTATGCCGACTACCCCTACCTGCTTGAGGCTATCGAGACGCGCCACGACCGCTATAACATCCAGCGCATGCATCTGTGGAAGTATGAGCGCGAGGGCCGCGCGCTGGTCGTTGCTCCACAAAAGCCGGTCGAGGTCGGTCACGTTGAGCATGATCCGGCAAAGCTCCTCGACCTGTATATTCAGGGCCGCCAGGAGGCAAAGCGCCTACTGAGTGATATCGAGGCATTTGTCGAGCGCTAGTGTCGCGACGTCATGACCCATGGATGACATGTGCAGAAACTCTGGTCGGAGCCAAAATACCTGTTGACTCGGGCGGCGAGCGGGGTAATATGGACGGGTTACTTGCAGAGCCCCGTGAATCTCTGTAACAACACGTACTGTACATGGAGGAGTCTAAGTGATTTCGAAATCGACTCACTACGCCAAGCAGGGCGAGGTCCAGCGCAACTGGGTTCTCGTCGACGCCGATGGTGCTGTCCTGGGCCGTCTTGCCACCCAGATCGCAATGATCCTGCGCGGTAAGAACAAGCCCCAGTTCACGCCCAACAGCGACTGCGGCGACTTCGTTGTCGTCATCAACGCCGATAAGGTCCAGCTTACCGGCAACAAGGCCGACACGAAGACCTATTATCGCCACAGCGGCTACAACGGCGGCCTCAAGGCTGAGAGCTTCCGCCAGGCTATGGAGAAGCACCCGGAGAAGGTCATCGAGCGCGCCGTTCGCGGCATGCTGCCCAAGACCACCCTCGGCCGTGCCCAGATGACCAAGCTTAAGGTCTACGCTGGTGCCGAGCATCCGCACGCTGCCCAGAACCCCACGAAGATTGAGCTGGAGGCTTAAAGATGGCTGAGAACACCGTTGTCTACCAGGGTACCGGCCGTCGTAAGAACGCCGTCGCCCGCGTCCGTCTCGTCCCCGGCACCGGCAAGGTGACCATCAACAAGCGTGACGCCGAGCAGTATTTCGGCCGTCATCAGCTCGTTGAGAACGCCCTTGCTCCCTTCAAGGTGACCGACACCGCCGGTCAGTTCGACGTTATCGCTCTGTGCGATGGCGGCGGCATCTCCGGTCAGTCCGGCGCTCTGCGCCTGGGCATCGCTCGTGCTCTTCTGAACGCTGGCGATTACCGTGCTGACCTCAAGAAGGCCGGTTTCCTTACGCGCGATGCTCGCGTGGTCGAGCGCAAGAAGTACGGCCTCAAGAAGGCCCGCCGCGCTCCCCAGTTCTCCAAGCGCTAAGGTTTTATCTCCTTACGAGATACAATGTACAAGCGGGGCCTACCGACTGCTCGGTGGGTCCCGCTTTTCTTTTCGACTAGGGTGGGCGGCTTCGTTTTGCCCACTTGGGAAGGAGCGATCCTATGCCCCAGAACATCTTCGGTACCGATGGCGTCCGTGGCGTCGCCAACGCCGACCTCTCGTGCGACCTCGCGTTTCGCCTGGGCCGCGCGGCGACCAAGTTCCTTGGCCCGGACATCTGCATCGGCCGCGACACGCGTCTTTCGGGTACCATGCTCGAGAGTGCTCTGACCGCTGGCATTATGGCAGAGGGCGGCCGTCCGCATTGCTGCGGCGTTATCCCTACGCCGGCCGTGGCGCTGCTCACCGTCCAAAACGAGCTCGACGGCGGCATCGTCATCTCCGCTTCGCACAATCCGCCGGAGTTCAACGGCATCAAGTTCTTTAGCCGCAAGGGCATGAAGCTTCCCGATGCTGTCGAGGAAGAGATCAGCGCCTGGGTCATGTCCGAGGAGGCCATGGCTGCCGACACGCTGCCGACCGGCGCCGGTGTGGGTCACATCATCAAGATGAAAGACGCCCGCAAGGCCTATGTCGATCATGCCATCAGCACGCTCGACGGCCTTAAGCTCGATGGCCTGGTTGTTGCCGTCGACTGCGGCCACGGTGCTTCCTGCCAGACCACGCCCGCTGCGCTGCAACGCCTGGGCGCCACGGTCCATGCCATCAACACCGATTACTGCGGCACCGACATTAACGTTGAGTGCGGCTCCACTCACCTTGAGCCCCTGCGCGAGCTCGTGCTGCGCACCCACGCCGATATCGGCCTGGCCCACGACGGCGACGCCGACCGCGTGCTGTTCGTCGACGGCGAGGGCAATGAGATCGACGGTGACTACATCCTGGCTATCTGCGGTTCTGACCTCGCCGCCCGCGGCAAGCTCGCCAACTCCGAGATCGTCTCGACCGTCATGTGCAACCTTGGCTTCTCCATCGCTATGAAGGAGCAGGGCTTCGAGATGGTTCAGACCGCTGTGGGCGACCGCTACGTTTTGGAGCGCATGCTCGCGGATGGCGCCGTCATCGGCGGCGAACAGTCCGGCCACATCATCTTCCTGGAGCACAACACCACCGGTGACGGCCTGGTGACGGCTCTGCAGCTGCTGGCCGTGCTCAAGCGCACCGGTCGTACCCTCACTGATCTTGCCGGCATCATGAAGAAGTACCCGCAGGTACTCGTCAACGTGCATTCCGACAACAAGGCTGGTCTGGACGATTGCCAGCCCATCTGGGATGCCGTCGCTGCTGCCGAGAAGGAGCTTGACGGCCGCGGCCGCATTCTGGTGCGCCCGAGCGGTACCGAGCCGCTGGTCCGCGTTATGGCCGAGGCCGAGACGCACGAGCTGACCCAGCGCGTTGTTGACGACATCGTCGAGGTTGTCAAGCGCGAACTTCCCTAATGGTCAAAAACGAGTGCCAAGTGGTAAACTGTTAAGGCTATTTTGGTCGATTGGTATGTCCGAGGGGGAGCATGTTCACTAAAGTCCTAAGGTCTTTTGGTATGCGTGGTCGAGTCCTTACGCTGGATGCTCCCATCTCGGGCGACGTCATTCCGTTGTCCGAGGTAAACGACCAGACATTTGCCACCGGGCTTTTGGGCCAGGGCGTGGCGATTCAGCCTACCGGCACGCGTGTGATTGCACCGGCTGATGCCAAGGTCGAGGCCATTTTTCCCACGGGACACGCTGTTGCGCTTAACACGGTCGATGGCTTGGACGTGCTCATCCACGTTGGTTTGGACACTGTTCAGCTTGAGGGCAAGCACTTTACCGTACATGCGCAAGTGGGTGACATCGTCCATAAGGGCGATGTGCTCATTGAGTTCGATCGCGAGGCAATTGCTGCTGAGGGCTACGATGTGACGGTTCCCATCTTAGTGTGCAACTCCGTTGAGTTCTCGAGCATCAAGGGCTCCGTTGGCGTGCATGTCGAAGAGATGGACCAGCTCATCGTTGCTCGCGAGCGCTAGCAAGTGCACGTGGCCATTAGCCTACAATTCAAACACGTTTACGGAGGGCGCACTTGAAAGAGGACGCCCTCCGTGGCAAGATGGGGTTTGTCCGAAGCTAAAAGGCTTCGGGTCACCGTGGACGGGCAGGGGCCTCGACGCGGCTAGACACGAGACACATACATTACGCGACCTCGCCCTGGTGGCCGCACACGTTGGTTGCGGCCGACGCGGGCCGCGGGCAAGTGCTTGTAAGGGGAGCCTTGCCTCTCTTGTACGAGAAAGGACGCGTAATGAAGATCATTAAAGCTAAAGACTACGAGGATATGAGCCGCAAGGCCGCCAATATTATCTCGGCGCAGGTTATCCTCAAGCCCGACTGTGTGCTGGGCCTTGCCACTGGCTCCACCCCGATCGGTGCCTACAAGCAGCTCGCTGCTTGGTACGAGAAGGGCGACGTCGACTTTGCCGAGGTCAGCACCTACAACCTGGACGAGTATCGCGGCCTTTCGCACGACGATCCCCAGAGCTATCACTACTTTATGCGTGAGAACTTCTTCGATCACATCAACATCGACCTGAACAACACGCATGTGCCCGACGGTTCCAACCCCGACGCCGCCGCTGCCTGCTCTGAGTACGACAAGATCGTCGCCGCCGCCGGTTACCCGGATCTGCAGCTGCTCGGCATTGGCAACAACGGCCACATCGGCTTCAACGAGCCCGATGACCACTTCTCCAAGGGCACGCACTGCGTCGACCTCACCGAGAGCACCATTCAGGCCAACAGCCGCCTGTTCGACAGCATCGACGACGTTCCCCGTCAGGCCTACACCATGGGTACCCAGACCATCATGTATGCCCGCATGATCTTGGTCGTCGCCAACGGCGAGGCCAAGGCTCAGGCCGTGCATGACATGTGCTATGGTCCGGTTACGCCCGCGTGCCCGGCTTCGATCCTGCAGCTGCACACCAACTGCGTTGTCGTTGCCGACGAGGCCGCCCTTTCGCTCTGCGAGTAGCGCGAATCCTGCATCTCGACATAGCCTTGCCTAAGGCCTCCGCTTTGCGGGGGCCTTTTTGCTATCCCTTTCCGCCCGCTTGACCAAAATCTTGTCGCAAGCTTGACGAATGCCGGATGCCCAACAGCTTGATTCATTCCATACCAGATTCTATGCAAAAATGCCACTAAAAGGTCGTAGACGGTAGCGGGTGCTAGGCGAGTTGAATGACATGGCTGAACCTTGTTCATCTGCGTTACACTGCCGCTTAGATGGGACAAGCTGACAAGCCATTTACCTGCTTAAAGACCGATTAGTCGGGGGATTAATAACAATCGGCCCTCGCTGTACAAAAGCTTGCCGCTTGCGTACCAAAAGACAACCTAGAACACAAGGTCGCTCTATTCATGGCGCGGCTTGTATGGTCTTGCGGTTACAGTGTCCATACGGTCGAGTTGAGGAGCGGGCATGGTAAACGATTTGAGCAGTATAGACGACCTCGAGCTGATGCCGCTGGGCGGTGGCTATATGGTGCGACGCGAACGCTTGATGAATGAGCTTCTCGCCAAGGGCCGAAAGGCCGGCATCGTGGTTCTTTATGCGCCCGACGGGTTTGGGAAGACCTCGGTGCTGCTGCAGTACACCCATGAGGTTAAATGCGACCCGACGCGAGGCCCCGTGCGGATTATCGAGGCCGATCGCGCCATTGGGCGCGAGGTGTTTATGCAGCTCGAGGTGGTTACCGAAGAACTCAAAGACAAACCGCACTCCCTTATCGCGATTGATAATGTGCCAAACCTCGATCAGCACGATACCGAAGACCTTATCGACAGGATTCGCGGCCTGCGCGCTATGGGGGTAGGGGTCTTTATCTCCTGCCGTCCTTCAAATCGTCAACTGATTCATGGGCTGGGCGATTCGGTTAAGATCAATGCGCAGATGCTCAAGGTACATGCCTATGAGTATTCGGCGTGGGCATCGGCGTTTTCGATCAGCACATCGCTCGACTTTTATCAGCTTACGCAGGGCGTGCCCGAGCTCGTTTCGGCATTGCAGACGGGTCTGTATGGCCAAGGCGACGTAGCCGGTCTGCTCGAAAACGAGATTGTCAACGTATATGGCGCGGCACTTGTCGATCTGGCTTCGCTCGACAATAATGCACTGTTTTGCGTGGCATGTTTCATGATTTTGATGGGCGAGGGCAATATCGCAGAACTCGAGGCTTGCGGGGTGAGGCTATCGATGGTCGACCAGTCCTACTTTGTACGCGACTACCCGATCTTTGGCTTGGACCCCGCCGAGCGGAGTTTTACGTGTCTGGGCACGGAGGATAACGGACGCTTGCGTTTGCGTAAGTTGGTGGCCGAGGTTCGCCCCGAACTTGTTCCGAGGGCGGCCCGGATTTTGCTTAAAGCGGGCCGATGCGATGCGGCGATGGGCCTGGCGGACGCCTTTTTGGACCGTGGAGCGGTCCTTGAACTTGCTGGGCAGTATGGGGTCGATCTTGCTCTGACGGGGCACGGGGCCGATATCTGCCGAGCAGCGCTGGGTACGATCGATGCCGACGATCCGGCTCCAGAGCCAACGCCTGCCGAGGCGCTCGGCGTGTATTTGGCAGCGGTCAGCGTGTCCAATACAAAGCTCGCTCGCTATATGGCATCGGTCATCGAGCGCGGGGGCGAACGGGCGGCCTGCGAAATAGACCCTGTTTCATGGAGAGTGGCCCAGACACTGACGGCTGTTTGCTATGGGGACAACGGGCTTGGGCTTCCTACGAACCTGGCCGTGCCAGAAATCGAGACATCCCATACCGCACTCGATATGTTGTCCGCGCATATCGAGGTCAAGCGCTGCCTGACCGAGCGGGGAGATGACGGCGGCGTTCTACAGCAGCTCAAAACGAGCAAGGCCTACGACTGTGAGCTCGACATCGCGGGGATTGTTATACGGGCCGATAGCATGCTGGTGGAGCTCTTTGACGGGTCGTTTACGGGAACCGACGAGCGCGACGACGAGATGACGGTGGTGCGGGAGGCGCTCGACGTGCGTGGGCTTAAGGCGATGGCTATCTGGGTGCGCATGGTGTTGGCGGCACGGCGGCTCCTTTCCGGCCTGCCGGTAACCGACGACGCGGCGTTCAACGAGCTCGATCGTTTTGCCGTGCGCATGCGCGACAACCAGATTCAGCTGTTTGGCCTGTTGCTAGAAGGCTGGCAGTCGCTGGCAGAGGGACGGCCGGTTAATGCAAAGTTCCGTGCGGTCCAAGTGCTCAAACTTGCCGAGGAGTCGATTGCGTACATGCGCGATAACGCATTGCTGCTGGAGCGCGCGGCGTATCTGCGTAACACCTCGATGGTTTCGGTACGCGAGGAAGCGGAGTTGCTCGATATAAGCCAGACGCAGGTTGGTGGTGCAGAAGCCTGGATGGTGGCGCTGCATTTGGCTTGCGCGGGGCGAGATAGCGATCTCGCGGCCTGGATGTCCATGAATCGCGCGGGGATTCTGGAACCATCGTATCGGCTCTTTGCGCGCCTTGCCATGCATTGTCTGGGCGAGCCGGCGACCAGGATTCGCAAGAAGCTTCCCGTGCGCGAGCTGTCGCGGTACTCGCTGCGCGACGATTTGGAAGGGGAGGGCGAGCGCCTGTTCCAGGCTGGCGAGGTTGAAGCCGTTGATACCATCGACCATATCGAGATTCGCATGTTTGGTGCGTTCCGCGCCGAGCGCGACGGGTTTCCCATCACGGACAAAATGTGGCGCCGCAAGAAGGCGGCGACGCTTGCCGAGCGGCTTGCACTGGGCATGGATGCGCTCGTCGACCGCGAGACGCTGGCAATGGAGTTGTGGCCCCATGCCGAGTTCAATAGCGCCCGCAACAACCTGTACTCGACGATATCGCGCTTGCGGTCGGCTTTGGGACCGACGCCGGATGGCAAGTCGTGTGTGCTCATCCAAAATGAATGCATCGGACTCAACGGTGACTACGTCAAGACCGATGTACGGCTGTTTGACCAGATAAGCCGCGAGGTTTTGGGAAATCGCACGGGTGCGCGCGGGCCCCATCTGGTCGAGTTGTGCCTTAAGATTGAGCAACTTTATGCCGGACCGCTGCATGTGCCCAATGGCTGTAACCCCACCTACTTTTTGCGTATGCGACGCATTATGGAATCGAAGTATATCGACTGCATGATTCGGGGCGCGAATGCCGCCCTAGAAGAAAACGACCTGCAGTCGGCGGTATGGCTGGTGGAGTCGGGGCTGCGGCAAGAGACGGCGCGTGAGGATATGGTGCGCTGCGCCATGCGCGTCTACAGTGCGGCGGGGCGACGACGCGATATCGTCGAGCTGTACAGCGGGCATATGCATCATCTGAGGGAGCAGGTCAATGGCGTGCCCGAGCCCGAGACGCGGCGTCTATACGAGCGCTTGGTGGAGGGGCGGCTCAATCGCGTGCTGGTCGAGCGATAAAAAACGGGCGTCCGAAGTACTTGGGCACCCGTAAGCTTGCTATGTGTTCGCTCGCCGGATCATTGGCTCTTAGACGAGCTTGATCTTCTCAATGTCCTTGCGCGAGGACTCGCGATACAGCGAGAACTTGCGGCCGATGACCTGGACGACCTCGGCGTGGCAACGCTCAGCGAGCTCTTCGGCGGCCTCGCGGGCGGAAAGACTGGAGCCATCGAGCACGGAGCACTTAACGAGCTCGTGCTTCTCCAGGTAGGCGACCGTCTGCTCGACGGTGCCCTCGTTGACATCGGACTTACCGATGATGATGGCGGGGTTGAGGTGATGGGCCATGCTGCGAAGCTGCTTGACCTGTGCTCCTGTCAGTGCCATGGGTTCTCGCTTTCTATGTATGGGGCGCCCCGCGACGGGGCCTTAATCTACGTGAGCTGTCCCACGATAGCGCAGGAACGGCGCGGTGTGGAGCGCGTTTGCCCAGTTCAAAAAGAATGCGGATGCCGAGGTGATGGGCAGTGCGGGCTGTGAACGGGCTACGAGCGGGATTCAGAGACCGGTTCCCATGCAATAAACGCCCAGCGAACCTTACGGATATGGTCGAGCATATAGCGCCCCTGCGGCACGCCCTTGGAGCCCGGCTCGCCGGCATGGGGGTTTTCGATCATGTGCTGAGCGATATAGTCGCGCAGGCGGTCGATCTTATCCTCGTTGCCATGCTCGAGCATACGGGAAAAATCCGCCACGCCTGCCTCAAGGCTATCGAAGGTATCGCGACGAGGCGATTCAAAGTATGTAACCTGCGGCAGGGCACCCATCTGAATGAGGATGTTGAAGGCGTACACAAAGCCATTGCTGCAGGTAACCGAGGCGCCGATAGCGTTCATCAAGTGCAGGTCATAGCGCGGGCTGGAGTTGGCGACCATCGTGACAGCACAACGCCGACGAGCCGTACGGTCGAGCTTGGCAAGCGCACCTTTTAGATTGGTCGTCGTAACCGACCGACTGGCAAAGGCAACATCCACCGCTTTCGCGACCGGTCCAACCAAATCCCAATCATCATCCCAAGCAAGCTCAAGCGGTGTAATGCGATTCTCGAGCCCATAGTACTCAATGCCAGCATCAAGCGTGCCTAACATAGCAGGGGAAAAGTCAGCAGCAATCACAGGATGCCCAGCCTGAGCAAGCGGAATGGCAATCGACCCAGCCCCACACCCCATATCAAGCACCGATTCACCAGGCTTTAACGCCAACAGCTTCATAAAGTCCCGGGCATACGGAGCAGTCTCAAGCGGCCGAAAATGCCGAGCCCGCTTATCCCATTCAAAAGAATCATCAGCCCGATGCCGAGCGGCCTGCAGACGCATCCATTCGCCATTCCAATCCGCAGCAAGCAGCTCAGAACGAATCTCCCCATCAACCACGGGCCAACCTCCTCACACAACAAAAAAAGCGGCCCCTCCCAAAAGAAGAGCCGCAACAAGCATATATCAGAAAAAGAACCGTTCCAACGCCAAAACGCCGCACCAGCCAAGTGGTGCAGGAGCGAAGCAACTGCAACCGGGATAGAACCCAACTGAGGTCCCGTTGTGCGGGAGCCCCGGGGAGGACAAATATATAAGGTCGATCGCGAGTTCCGCACGAGCCGGAGAGCACTTAATGTGCTCTCCGTGCGAGTCAGGACTGTCCGAGCAGGCGACCTTATATATTTGCCCTCCCCTGGGCTCCTCGCCAGCACCCCTCAGCTAGTTCTTGAGCGAGTTCAGCGGTGCCGGGAAGCGTCCACCGCGATGGGCAAGCACGGTGCCGGCGTTGGGGTTCACCGGCATGATGGGTGCACGGCCGAACAGGCCGCCGTACTCGACGCAGTCGCCCACGCCCTTGCCGATGGCAGGGATCACGCGGACAGCCGTGGTCTTGTTGTTGATGACGCCGATGGCCATCTCGTCGGCGATGATACCGGCGATGGTCTCGACCGGGGTGTCGCCGGGGATGGCGATCATGTCCAAGCCAACGGAGCACACGCAGGTCATGGCCTCGAGCTTCTCGAGCGAAAGCGCGCCGGCCTCGACGGCGGCGATCATGCCGGCGTCCTCGGACACGGGGATAAAAGCGCCCGAGAGGCCGCCCACGCTGGAGCTGGCCATGACGCCGCCCTTCTTGACGGCATCGTTGAGCATGGCGAGCGCGCAGGTCGTGCCGGGGCCACCGCAGGTGCCCACACCGATGATCTCGAGGATGCGCGCAACGGAGTCGCCGATGGCAGGCGTAGGTGCCAGCGACAGGTCGACAATGCCCTTCTCGACACCCAGACGATGGGCGGCCTCGCGGCTCATGAGCTCGCCGGCACGGGTGATTTTAAAGGCAGTCTGCTTAATCTTCTCGGCGACTTCCATCATCGATGCGGAATCGGGCAGTTTCTCCAGGGCTGCGGCCATCACGCCGGGGCCCGAGACGCCTACGTTGATGACGGCGTCGGCCTCGCCGCCGCCGTGGACGGCGCCCGCCATAAACGGGGAGTCCTCGACCATGTTGGCAAAGCAGACAAACTTGGAGGCGCCGACGGAATCCTCATCGGCCGTAAGCTTGGCGGCATCGATGATGGTCTGCGCTGCCATGAGCACGGCGTCCATGTTGATGCCGGCGCGCAGGCTGGCGACGTTGACGCTGGAGCAGACGCGGCTGGTGGTAGCGAGCGCCTGGGGGATGGACTGGATGACGCGGCGGTCGGCGTCGCCGATGCCCTTTTGGACGAGCGCGGAGAAGCCGCCCAGGTAGTCGATGCCGAGCGTCTCTGCCGCGCGGTCGAGGGCGTGCGCGATGGGGGTGAGGTCCTCATCCTTGCAGCATGCGGCAATCTGCGCCACCGGGGTGACGGAAACGCGCTTGTTGACGATGGGGATACCGTACTCGCGCTCGAGGTTCTCGGCGGTCTCGACCAGGTGCTCGGCCGTGTGCGTCACGTGGTCGTAGATCTTCGTGCACATGCGGTCGAGGTTCTCGTCACCGCAACCCATGAGCGAAACACCCATGGTGATGGTCCTGATGTCGAGGTTCTGCTCCTCAACCATGCCGCGGGTTTCCGCGATTTCTGCGGGCGTGATCGCCATCCTTGCGCTCCTATCTGCCAAAACGAGCATAGACTTTTCTATTCTAACGTGCCGCACGTGCCAAGTGGCGCATGCGGCACGTTTTGGTGCGGGGTTGTTTCCGTTGTGTTACTGGCCAAAGACCTCTTCGGCGATGCGCGCGCTCTCGGCGGCATCCTTGGCGTAGTAGTCTGCGCCGATCTGCTTGGCGTATTCGGGGGTGAGCACGGCACCGCCTACGATGATCTTGACGCCCGGCACCTCGGCATGGAGCAGCTTGATGGTCTCCTCCATGGCGACGACCGTGGTGGTCATAAGCGCCGAGAGGCCGACGAGTTTGATATCGCGCTCCTTGACGGTCTTGAGTACCTCCTGCGGATCGACGTCGCGGCCCAGGTCAAAGACGGTGTAGCCGTAGTTGTCAAGCAGCATTTTGACGATGTTCTTGCCAATATCGTGGATGTCGCCCTTGACGGTGGCCACGCAGATCTTGCCCTTGTCGGCAATCTCGCCGGCGGGCATCAGGCGCTTGATGGTGTCGAAGCCCACGCGCGCGGCCTCGGCCGAGGCCATAAGCTGCGGCAGGAAGAACTTGCCCTGGTCAAAGAGGACGCCCACTTCGTCGAGGGCGGGGATAAAGTGGTTGTTGATGAGGTCCATGGCGTCGTGGTCTGCCAGCAGACGCTCGGTCTCGGCAGCGATCTCTCCCTTGCGGCCCGAGACGACCATGTGGCGGATGGGGTCGTCGTTGCCGTCGGTGCTGGTGACACCAGCGGCGGGCACGGTGTCGGTCGATGCGGCCTGAGCTGCTGCCGGGTTGGCGGCGATCTTGTACGGATCGGTCCAGCCGGCATAGCGCTCGATGTATCCGGTCGAGCCCTCGTCCTCAACGCTCAGGACGCGATAGCTGTAGACGGTGTCCATAAAGCGCTTGGAGCCCGGGTTCATGATGGGGGCGTCCAGGCCCGCGCCGAAGGCGGCAGCCAAAAAGACCGAGCCCAGCAGCGGGCGGGCAGGCAGGCCAAAGCTGATGTTCGAAACGCCGAGCGCGCATTTGACGCCCAGGCGCTCCTTGCACAGGGACATGGCGCGCAGGATCTGCTCAGCCTGGCGCTGGTTGGTCGAGGCGGTCATGACCAGGCAGTCGATGAGGATGCGGTTCGGGCCGATGCCGTAGCGGGCGGCCTCGGCCACGATGCGCTCGGCGATGGCGAAGCGGGCCTCGGCGGTATCAGGGATGCCGCCTTCGTCGAGCGTAAGGCCGACAACGTTGGTGCCGTAGTGGGCGACCAGCGGAAAGATCTCATCCATGATCTGCTGCTTGCCGTTGACCGAGTTGATGATGGGCTTGCCGGCGTAGCGGCGCACGGCGGCCTCGACAGCGGCGGGATCGGTGGAGTCGATCTGCAGCGGCAACAGCGTGGAGCCTTGGAGCTGCTCGGTCGCCTGCTGGATAATCTTGACCTCGTCGATCTCGGGCAGGCCCACGTTGACGTCCAGGATATCGGCGCCCTGCTCCTGCTGGCTGATGCCTTGGCTCACGACGTAGTCCAGATCGCCGTCGCGCAGGGCCTGCTGCAGGCGCTTTTTGCCGGTGGGATTGATGCGCTCGCCGATGACGGCAATCTTGTGGCCGTCGCAGGGAAGGTCCACGACCGTCTGGGCGCTTGTGACCGACATGCTGGGCTTGCGGTGGCGCGGGCTGGGCGTGTGGTTATCGATAAGCGTGCGCAAGGCGGCCATGTGCGCCGGCGTGGTGCCGCAGCAGCCGCCCACGACGCTCACGCCGTCCTCAATCATGCCGGCGACAGCCTCGGCGTATTCGGGTGCCTGGATATCAAAGACGGTATTGCCGCCATCGTCCACGCGGGGCAGTCCCGCATTGGCCTGCACCATAACGGGCTTGTCGGTGACGGTGAGCATGCGAGCGGCGAGCCCTCGGAGCTCGGCCGGTCCCTGGCTGCAGTTGATGCCCAAAACGTCGGCGCCGATGGCGTCGAGCGTGATGGCGGCAACCTCGGGACTCGTGCCCAGGAAGGTGCGACCGTCTTCCTCAAAGGTCATGGTGGCAAAGACGGGCAGGTCGGAGTTCTCGCGGCAGGCGAGGACGGCCGCCTTGATCTCGGCCAGGTCGGTCATAGTCTCGATAATAAAGAGGTCCACACCCGCGGCGACGCCAGAGCGCACCTCCTCGGCAAAGAGGTCGTAGGCCTCGTCGAAGCTGAGGGTACCCAAGGGGCGCAGCAGCGCGCCGATGGGGCCGATGTCGCCGGCGACGTAGCGGGCGCCGGCCTCGCGGGCGCAGGTGACGGCTGCGGCAAAGACGTCTGCCACGGTGGCGGCGCCGTCGAGCTTGTGGGCGTTGGCACCAAAGGTGTTGGCGGTGATCACGTCGCAGCCGGCCTCGACGTACTGTCGCTGAATGTCGGTAATGACCTGGGGCTCCTCAAAGTTGAGCAGCTCGGGCAGGGCGCCTGCCTTCATACCAGCGGCCTGCAACATGGTGCCCATGCCGCCGTCGAACAGCAAGTGCCCCGTGCCCTCGATGGCCGCACGCAGGCGATCGTCCTTAATGCGCAGATCGTCGATCGTGCGCGTCTTGTACGCGGCGCCGTTGCAGCGCGCGGCATTGACAGGTGCCGCCAGCGCAGCACCGTCCAGATCATGAGTGATAAGCGGAGTAAACATCGAGGGCTCCTAATGGCTGGAATAGCAGGTGGTGTGGGCGGCACGGAAGCGACAGTGCTCGCGCATGCGGCAGATATTGCAGGTGGGGCGGCTCTGGGCGTCGTGGACTTCGCCGTCAAACAGACCAATCACCGCGGTCACGCTCTTGGTGGGCATGAGCAGGCTGGTGGGCGTGACGGTAAGCCCGATGAGCCGCGTGGCGTTGAGCGCATTCACGATCGAGCGCTGGGCCGAGAGCGGGCAGTCGCCATAGCCGGGACTAAAGCGCCAGTTGCCGGCGAGCCCATGAACGGCGGCGTCCGTCTTGACCTGCTGGTCCATTTGCTCAACGGCGGCTTCTACATAGGCAGAGCATGCGGCGTCGAGCACGGCTCCCTCTAGGGGCTGCTGAGCTCCCGTGGTGCGCAGACGACGCTCGGCGTCCATGCCGAGGGTGCATGCCATGAGCGCGGCCATGCGGGCGTCCTTGAGATGTCGATAGATGTCGCGACCGCGCAGCTCAACGTTGGTGCCAACCAGACGGATGCAAGGCTCTCCCTGCTCGTCCACGCCCGTGGCATCGACGGTAAACACGCGCCGCACGCCGCGGGGCTCAATGTCCAGCTCAAGGCGCTCGACCACAAGCTCAATACGTCGTGACAGCTCGGGCTCAATCTGCTGGCCGCCGTAGCCCAGATACCGCAGCATCTCGGCACGGTCGACACGGGGATGGTGCGCAGCATCGACACGGTAAAGCGCCGGCGACGCAAGGTCGGCCGGCACTTCGACAGCGGTTGTATCGATGTGCGGTTTTTCCATTACCCCAGGCGCTCCATAATGGTCGCGGCGATCGCAGGACGATTCATAGTGTACAGGTGCAGACCGGCGGCACCGTGCTCCTTAAGGTCGCAAAGCTGACGGGCGGCATAATCTACACCGGCTGCCTGCAGGCTCTCGGGGTCGTTCTCGTACTTGGCGAGAATCTTGATGACGGGGGAGGGCAGCGATGCGCCGCACATAAAGACCATGCGGCTGATCTGGGACTTGCCCATAAACGGCATGATGCCCGCGGTGATGGGCACGGTGATGCCCGCCTTGTCGGCAAGCTCGCGGAAGCGGTAGAAGCACTCGTTGTCAAAGAAGAGCTGCGTCACAAAGAAGCTCGCGCCGGCGTCCTGTTTTTGCTTGAGGTATTCGACCGAAGCGTTGAGGTCCTCACAGGCAATGTGGCCCTCGGGGTAGGCCGCGGCGCCCACGCAAAAGCCGGCGTCGACGAGCTCGGGGATGAGGTCGCGGGCGTAGGCGTAGTCCGAGGCGGGCTTGTCGTCCTCGGTCGCGCCAGCAGGAAGATCACCGCGCAGGGCCAGCACATTTTCTACGCCGGCGGAGCGGTATTCGTCGATCTTGGCGGCGATGTCGGCATGCGTGCGGCCAACGCAGGTAAGGTGCGCCACCGAGGGCGTATTGAATTCGCTCGTAATCATATGCGCGATGGGGGCGGTGGTGGCGCCGTTGCCCGAGCCGCCGGCAGAGCAGGTGACCGAGACAAAGCTCGGCGAAAGCTTGCACAGATTGCCTGCCACTTCGCGAGCCGTGTCGAGGGTCAGCTCGCCCTTGGGCGGGAACATCTCAAACGAAACGGGTGCGGTGCCCTGGGATGCTGCCTGCTTAAAAACCTCGTCGACGCGCATATCGTGCTCCTTTAGATACGTAATAGTGTGATGTGTTGTAAGGATTCTACAGCACCACTGTGTCACGGTGGAGTTTCACTCGCTATTCGGGGATACCAATCAAAGATGCCTTGCTATCGACATTCCCTATAGCAGAGCGGTCAATCTAGGATGGGGCTATAAAGACTGGTATCTGATGCGAAATACCAGTTAATAGAGCCCCATCCCAAATTGACTACCCTTAAACCATGGGGAGAGGTCTGCAATTTATACAGTTGATTGGCTGTTGAGGACGGCAACGCCGCCGCGATGCGGTAACCTCATTGATTGGTTTCGTGACAGCAACATAACGGTAATGTTGCGGAAACACGACGAGCCTAATCTATGACTCGTTCGTTAGTAATCAACACCGCTTCTCACGCGGTGCCGATACGAAGGGAGTTCCGTATGGCCGAACTTACTGACCGCTTCGGGACCATGGTGTTCTCTGAGGAAGTCATGAAGGACTACCTCCCCAAGGACATTTGGAAGCGCCTTGCTGCAACCCTCGAGGACGGTGAGCCGCTCGACCTGGATGTGGCCAACGCCGTTGCCCACGCCATGAAGGTCTGGGCCATCTCCAAGGGCGCGACGCACTACGCGCACTGGTTCCAGCCGCTTTCGGGCATTACTTCCGAGAAGCACGACAGCTTCCTCGAGCCCAACCACGACGGCACCGCCATTACCAAGTTTACGGGCAAGAACCTCATCCAGGGCGAGCCGGACGCCTCCAGCTTCCCCAACGGCGGCCTGCGTGCCACCTTCGAGGCCCGTGGCTACACCGCTTGGGATCCCACCAGCCCCGCATTCATTAAGGACGATGTCCTGTGCATCCCCACGGCTTTCTGCTCCTACACGGGCGAGGCCCTGGACAAGAAGACCCCGCTGCTGCGCTCCATGACCGCGCTCTCGCGTGAGTCCAAGCGCGTTTTGGCGTTGTTTGGCAAGACCCCCAAGAAGGTCGTTCCTTCCGTGGGCGATGAGCAGGAGTACTTCCTGATCAAGAAGGACGCTTACCGCAAGCGCAGGGACCTGGTCATCACCGGTCGCACTCTCTTTGGCGCTGCTCCCTGCAAGGGCCAGGAGCTCGAGGAGCACTACTTTGGCGCTATCCGCCCCACCGTCTCGGCCTATATGAAGGACCTGGACGATGAACTGTGGGCGCTTGGCATTCCTGCCAAGACCAAGCACAACGAGGTCGCTCCCTGCCAGCATGAGCTCGCTCCTGTCTATGGCGAGGTGAACGAGGCCATCGACCAGAACCTGGTCATGATGGAGAAGATGAAGCTCATCGCCTCCCGTCACGACTTGGTCTGCCTGCTGCACGAGAAGCCCTTTGAGGGCATCAACGGTTCGGGCAAGCACAACAACTGGTCGCTTGGCACCGAGTCCGAGAACCTGCTCGACCCGGGCGACACCCCGCTCGACAACCTGCAGTTCATCGTCTTCCTCACCGCGGTGATCGAGGCCGTCGATAACTATCAGGAGCTCCTGCGTGCCTCCGTTGCCTCGGCCGGCAACGATCATCGTCTGGGCGCCAACGAGGCTCCTCCGGCGATTATGTCCATCTTCCTGGGCGACCAGCTTACCGAGGTCGTCGAGAAGATCATCGATGGCAAGGCTTCCGTCCATGCCACGCGCGGCGTGCTCGACCTGGGCGCCGATACCCTGCCCAAGCTGATGCAGGACAACACCGACCGCAACCGCACCTCCCCGTTTGCCTTCACCGGCAACAAGTTCGAGTTCCGTGCCTGCGGCTCCGAGCAGAACGTCTCCGACTCCAACCTGGTGCTCGATGCCGCCGTGGCCAAGTCGCTCAAGTCCTTCGCCGACGCACTCGAGGGTACGCCCGAGGATAAGTTCCAGGACGCCGCGCTCGAGTACTGCAAGAAGGTGCTGACCGATCACCAGCGCATCCTGTTCTCCGGCGACGGTTACTCCGACGAGTGGCCCATCGAGGCCGAGAAGCGCGGCCTTGCCAACAACAAGACCACGGCCGACGCTCTTCCCGCCTTTGTTTCCGATAAGGCTATCGCGCTCTTTGAGGAGACGGGCGTCCTGACCAAGGCCGAGGCTCAGTGCCGCTATGACTGCAAGCTCGAGAAGTACAACAAGCTCATGAACATCGAGGCCACCACGATGGTTCGCGAGGCGCGTCGTACCTATCGTCCGGTCATTACCGCCTATGCCACCAAGGTCGCTAAGGGCCTTGAGACTATTCGTGCCGCCGGTGCTGAGGCCGCCATGCAGTGCGAGCAGAACACGCTCAACAAGCTCTGCAACGGCATCACCGCCATCAACGACTCCATCAAGGCGCTCGACGCCGTACATCAGAAGGCCGAGGCTCTCGATGGCCAGGAGCAGGCCAACGTGTACGCGCACGAGGTCGTTCCTGCTATGGATACGCTGCGCGCCGCCGTGGATGCCATGGAGGAGATCGTGGCAGCCGACTACTGGCCGGTCCCGACCTACGACGACATCCTGTTCTACGTGTAGGGCGTAACTGACATATCGTCACGGCATTGAGCCGGGGTCCGCATCGCGCGGGCCCCGGCTATTTGTTTGCGAAGGACGCTTTGGATCCCGCTTTGCAACTGATTCGCCCACGCAATAAGGGGTCGTGGGCAAAAAACGTCAAATATGAGTACTGTCACAAGCCCTGTAGCATTATCTTTTTGCGAAATATGCAGTGTTACGCAACATATGTCCAAGTACTTAGCTGATAAATGCCTGCAATTCCTCCGCCGTAGGACGCCTTGTGTCCAAATCGCCTTCTGAGGGCATGAAATCGCTGTTACTAAATTGGTAACAGTACTCATATTTGCTATTTTTTGTCCACGGGCCCTTGGATGACAGTGTCATTTTATGCCTTTGGGGTTCGAATCCCGGCGTATGGGTAGCAAAAAGCCCGTCACCGAATTGGTAACGGGCTTCTCAGATTCTGTGGTGCCCCCAGCGGGATTCGAACCCGCGATATCCACCTTGAAAGGGTGGCGTCCTTGGCCGCTAGACGATGGGGACAGCGGGAAAGAGTATAGCAGACTTTTTTGCCGGCGCGTATATCGTTGGCAAACTGGAAAACCACCACAAAGGTACCTGTCCCCTTTGTGGTGGTTGGGGCGTTAGGGGAGGAGCTTCATGGCGGCGTCGTGGGCGGCGTGCTCGTAGGTGTCGTCGAGGGGTTTGAGCGGCAGCAGAGCGTTGGCCTGTGCGTCGCCGCGGCGCTCGAGGGCGTGCGCGATCAGCCAGTCGGCGAGTTCGGGGTTTTTGGGCAGCGCCGGCCCGTGCAGGTACGTGCCGATCACGCCCTTGTAGACGAGGCCCTCAAAGCCATCGTCGCCGTTGTTGCCGGTGCCCGTGACGACGGACGTTCCGAGCGGCGTGGCCGCTGTATCGAGCAGGGTGCGGCCGCCGTGGTTCTCGAATCCCACAAAGGGCTCGGGTGCCAGATTGGTTTCGACGGCTACGTTGCCGATCAGGCGGTCGGAGCCACGTACGGTTTCGGCGGCAATGACCCCCAGACCCTCAATGCGATCGTCGCCCATATAGTACGAACGGCCGAGCAGCTGATAGCCGCCACAGATGGCAAGCAGCGAGCCGCCGTCCTCAACATAGGCCGCGACCTTGTCTTTTTGAGCGAGCAGTTCATGTGCAACCGCCAACTGGTCGCGATCGGAGCCGCCACCCATCATGACGATATCGGCATCGGTCAAATCAAGCGTTTCGCCCATACGGACCTCGTCCACACGCACGGGAATGCCGCGCCAGGCGCAGCGGCGTTCGAGCGCGATAACGTTGCCGCCGTCGGCGTAGAGGTTGAGCGCATCGGGATACAGGTAGACGATGCGCAACGGGCGCGAAAGCTCGACCGGCGCAATATCGGTGGGGACAGCGCTGCCATCGGCGCGCGTTATGGCGTGGGAGACAATCGAGCTTGCATCGTCGTCTTTAAGCCCGTCGAGTTCCTTGACCAGCGGCGGGAAGGCCGTGTAGTTGGCGACGGCGTAGAAGGTGTCATCGGCGGCCTCGTCTGCCACGGCGCCAATTGCTTGCGCGACATCCGAGATAATGGCGGCATCGATGCCGGCGTACTTGAGGCGTACCTGCATGTCGTGCGCACGCGTGCCTCCGGCAAAGGCGACAAGACCCGGCGTGTCGGCGATGCGCTCGAAGTCGACATCGTAGATCCACGAGACATCGTGGCCGTCGGCATCGTTATCGTTTAGGAAGAAGGCGCAGAGCCTGCCACCTGCCGTTTTAATGGACTGGATCTGGCGATCGAAGCCCACGGGATTCTTGGCCAGGTTGGCCTCGACGGTGCGACCGGCAATATCCCAGCGGCCCATGCGTCCGCCGGCAGGCACGTAGGCATTAAGCGTGGGCTGCAAGTGCGCCGTATCCACGCCTAACTCATGTGCGGCAAAGAATGCGGCGGCAACGTTATAGACCATGTACAGGCCGTTGTAGCGCGTGGCGATGTGCGCGGCTGGCGCGCTGGAATCAGATCCAAAGACCAGGTCAAAGCCGTAGCCGTCGCAGCCGAGCTCCACGCCCGTCACGCGACGGAGCAGTGCGGGGCGTGCCAAACCGCACGAGGGGCAATGATAGGCGCCCAGCTGTCCGTACTGCACATAGTCGTACTCCAACGGGGCGTTGCACTGCGAGCAAAAGCGCGAGTCGCTAATGCGGTCAGACTCGGTGTTGGTGGCGCCATCGATGCCAAAGGCAATACTCGCGTTGGGAATGCGCGCGGCAATCGAGGCGCACAGCGGGTCGTCGGCGTTATAGATGAGCGTCGTTGCCGGCGAAAGCTCCAACGCGTGGGCGATGACGTCCTGGGTATGGTCGATCTCGCCGTAGCGGTCCAGCTGGTCGCGGAACAGGTTGAGCAGCACAAAGTAGGTCGGCTTGAGCTTGGGCAGGACGCGCACCGTGTAGAGCTCGTCGCACTCAAAGACGCCTACGCGCTTGCTGCTGGCCGTTCGCTTAAGGTTGCCGCGCGCCTCGAGCAACGCGCCCACCACGCCCGGCTCCATGTTGTTGCCAGCGCGGTTGCACACCACGGTGGCGCCGCTGGCGGCAACGGCGTCGGCGATGAGGTTGGAGGTGGTGGTCTTGCCATTAGTACCGGTGATCACCACGCTGCGGTCGACCAGGCTCGCGAGGTCGCTTAGCAGCTCGGGGTCGATCTTCATGGCGATGCGGCCGGGAAGTACGCCGCCCTGGCGCTTAAGGACGGAGCGCAGCCCCCAGCGGGCGATATCGCTCGAGGTGCAGGCAAGAGATGAGCGGAGATTCATGAAACCGTTCCTAACGTAAACGATATGGTCGGGTCGAGTGCGTCACTAAAAACCGTAGCGGCGCGCAAATTCCTGGGCAAGCTGCGACACGTCTTCGCAGGCATTGGCCCAGGGGGCAAAGTCTGGAGTGTCCGAGATAATGCCGTCCGCTTCCCAAACGGCCTGGTGCGAAAGATCCCAGGGGTCGTGCGGCTCGGGCCGGCAGGGAAGGTACGGTGTCTGGTACATGGGATTCAGCAAGAAGAACGCGCCGCCCTCGCAGCGGTTAGCGAACTCACGCAGCGCGCGCGTCGCCGGGCGCATCTTGTTCGTTTTGAACAGCAAGATCGTGCGGGCGAGCAGGTACCAAGGAGAGTTTTCGAGTGCGTCTGCCCCCATCTGCTCCTCGAGCTGGTGGGCCAGGGCAAAAAAGCCGTCCTGGTCTTCTAGGCGGGCGAGGGCGAGCAGCACGGTGCCGGCGGCCCGGGTGGGATAGCCTTCCGCCTTAAGAACGCGGCGAGCATAGTTGGCGGCAGCACGGTAGCGGGCGCTCGCCATGCACAGCTGCGAGATGGCCTCGAGCGTGTGGAGCCACCCGATAAGGGCCGGCTCGCTCACGGTAAGGTCCGCTGCGGTGACACCGTCGGCCAAAACATTATTGGCCCAGTAGTGCGGGGCCTCCATATCAAACCCGGGCACGCTCTGTTGCAGGTAGTCGGCCGCGCTCGTCTCGAGCTTCATCAGGTCGCCCAGGCAGGCGTCGACGGGCGTGTCGGCCAAAATGATGGCGAGCAGCTGGGCATCGAGGACATGCGCATCGATGCAGACGATCTTGAGCAGCTCATCACGCATATCGTCGAACAGGCGGTTGCGCGTCTGCTCGAACTCCTCGTCGCTGCCCATGTCCTCGATGCGATGGAGCTCGTCGAGCAGGTGGTGATGAACACCGGCATAGGACAGCAGCGCCTGAGCATGCTCGGACTGCGCATACTTTTGGGGATTCGCACTAATGTCGTTATGGACAAGCTCGCGTGCTGCATCGGTGAGCTCGGGGTGCGACGCCAGATAGGTGCGCTCCAGGTAGGCGGGGATGTAGACGCTCGGATCCATTAGAGGTCTCCTCCCTTAAACGGCAAGCCCTGCTCGGCCGCCCGCAGTATGCGCTCGTCGATCTGGGAGCGCACGATGTCGTTGGTGGCGACCCAGGCGGCAAAGCTGGCGTTGTCGGGCGCGCCCAGGCCCTCCTGCAGTACCGGCGTCGCCTCGGAGAGTGCAAGGACGAGCTCGTCGGTGGAGCCTGCACCCACGTTGACGCGGGCATAGACGCCATCGGGAAACTCGGTTTGGAAGTAGAGCGCCTCGGCTGCGTGCGGGCACGAGCGCGCAAGGATACGCAGGTAGTGCTCGGCACCCTCGTAGTCCAGCTCGCGCCAGGCTGCGCTCATCAGCGCGATGAGCGTCCACGGGTCCAAGTCACGCTCCGCGTCCTTGGGACGACGGCGCAGCGGCGTGCTAGCGAGATAGGGGACGGAGTGGGCAGAGCGAAAGCGCTTGAGCTCCTCGGCGGGGTATTCGAGCTTTGCCATGGCAAGCATCGCAGTATGGCGGACGCCGGCGGGGTCGTTGGGGGCAAAGTCGAGGCTGCGGTTTGCGGCTTCGAGCGACATGCGGTAGCGGCCGCTAATGAGCGCGCGCGATGCCAAGGCGGCAAGCCAGCGCAGGTAGGGGCGGCGCATAAGGTCGCCTGCGGCCTCGCGCTCGTAGGGGTCCTGCGCCGAGACGATCTTGAGCGCCAGGTCGTGTTCGACTTCATCGCGCTTAGATACCAAGTACTGTACGTACTCCTCGTTGGAGTTGGCGGTGAGGGCGGTCAGCATGCGCTGGGCGTCCCAGTTGGTGGGGTCGAGCGCGGCTGCCTCGCGAAGCATGTTCTCGGCAGCGCCCTCTTCTTGCTCTGCCTGGGTATCGTCAGGGATAAAGGGAATGCGGTAGTCGACAGCCTCGACCACCTTGGCAATGAGATGCCCGGCGCGGTCGCGGTCGTGCACGATGAGCGGCGCGGGGTTGCGGGTGAATTGCTCCATCAGACGCTCGACGGCGGGGCCGTCGGTGAGCGGGATATTGTCGCGGCGCAAGGCCTCAAGAACGAGGCGATGGCAATCCTCTTGAATGGGATCGAATGCCATGGGGCCTCCTTTGCTGCGGTTAGGGTTCAAATGTCTCTATATA
The DNA here is from genome assembly GCA_905194545.1 of Coriobacteriaceae bacterium. Classification (GTDB taxonomy): domain Bacteria; phylum Actinomycetota; class Coriobacteriia; order Coriobacteriales; family Coriobacteriaceae; genus Collinsella. The sequence goes on from CAJJSS010000008.1 coordinate 55,023, forward strand.
AAGTTCTAGTTTACCCGCATGTGGCACACCGGGGGTGCCGCACTTGGACTTGCACCTTTGCACCACGAAGACGGATGTCGCACAAATGTCGGCACCTTGGACGACCGAGTGGTATCACGGTGCCGCAAACGGTCGATTTTCGGCGGCGAACGGGGCACATTTTGGAGGAGCACCGTTCTGCCCGGGATATGTGGTCAACCTTGATAAAACGTTTGCCCAGCTTGGGAGTATGAATGCCCCACAAGGGCCTTCAGGGATAGAAAAAACGTTTCATCATTGTCGGCTTTAGGTGAATAACTGACCAACCAGAACGGTAGAATAGTGTTTGTCTGAGCGTTGAGACGTTTAGACATCGCGCATTGTCATCGCCGGCAACGCGCAAAACGGTCCTAACGGAGCCAATCGGGTGCTCCGTTATATACGCAAGTCTAAGAGGGGCTTGTTTAGGAGGCACAGTATGGGACGTTTTACCAATCCTCGCGATCTGTACTTTGGTGAGGGCGCTCGCCACGAGGTGAAGAACCTCAAGGGCAAGAAGGCCATCATCGTTTCTGGCGGCAGCTCTATGCGCCGCGGCGGGTTCCTGCAGGACGTCGAGAACGACCTTAAGGAAGGCGGTTTCGAGGTCAAGCTGTTCGAGGGCGTCGAGTCCGACCCGTCCATTGAGACGGTCATGAAGGGCGCCGAGGCCATGCGCGAGTTCGAGCCCGACTGGATTATCGCCATCGGTGGCGGCTCGCCCATCGATGCCGCTAAGGCCATGTGGGTCTTCTACGAGTATCCCGAGGAGTCCTTCGATAACATCATCCAGCCGTTCAGCTTCCCGGAGCTGCGTCAGAAGGCTCATTTCTGCGCCATCTCCTCTACCTCCGGCACCGCTACCGAGGTCACCGCGTTCTCCGTCATTACCGACTACGCCAAGGGCATCAAGTACCCGCTGGCCGACTTCAACATCACCCCTGATGTCGCCATCGTCGACCCCGAGCTCACCTACACCATGCCCGCCAAGCTGTGCGCTCACACCGGCATGGATGCTCTGACCCACTGCATGGAGGCCTACGTTTCCACCTGCGCCTCTATGTTCACCGACGCCAACGCCCTGCACGGCATCCGCGAGATCGTCGAGTGGCTGCCCAAGTCCTATGCTGGCGACCATGAGGCCCGTCAGCACATGCACGAGGCTCAGTGCATCGCCGGTATCGCCTTCTCCTCGGGCCTGCTCGGCATCGTTCACTCCATGGCTCACAAGACCGGTGCTGCCTTCGAGAACGGCCACATCATCCACGGTGCCGCTAACGCCATGTACCTGGGCAAGGTCATCCAGTGGAACTCCAAGGACCCGCGTGCTGCCGAGCGTTACGCTTACGTGGCCAAGGAGATCCTGCACCTTCCCGGCGAGACCAACGAGGAGCTCATCGCTGCGCTCGTCCAGAAGATTCGCGACCTCAACGACCAGCTCAACATTCCGCAGTCCATCAAGGATTACGCGAATGGTGGCGTGAAGGTCGACGCCGAGAACCCGCAGATGGTCTCCGAGGAGGAGTTCCTCGCCAAGCTGCCCGAGATCGCCGCGAACGCCGAGACCGACGCCTGCACGCCCGAGAACCCGCGTGAGACCAAGGCTGCCGACTTCGAGAAGATCCTCAAGGCCTGCTACTACGACACCGACATCGATTTCTAATCGACTCTTGTTATCGTAACGAGGGGCTCCGCACGTATCCGTACGGAGCCCCTTTCTTTTTTCTTTTAGAGAATGGGATAAAAATGGCTGCAATCTTCAATAGCCCCAGCAAGTACATCCAGGGTCCGGACGAGCTCGCCAAGCTCGGCTCCTATGTCGAGCCGCTCGGTGCTAAGGCCCTCGTCATCGTGACGCCTTCGGGCAAGAAGCGCGTTGGTGCCAAGATCGAGGGCGGTTTTGCCGAGGCTAAGGCCGAGCTGCTGTTTGAGGACTTTAACGGCGAGTGCTCCAAGGGCGAGGTCGATCGCCTGGTTGCGCTCGCTCGCGACAACGGTTGCGACATCATCGTCGGCGTCGGTGGCGGCAAGATCCTCGACACCGCGAAGGCCGTTGCCTACTACCTGGAGTCCCCGGTTATCATTTGCCCCACCATCGCTTCGACCGATGCCCCGTGTTCGGCGCTTTCGGTGCTCTATACCGATGACGGCCAGTTCGACAAGTACCTCTTCCTTAAGGCAAACCCCAATATTGTCCTGATGGATACGACGGTTATCGCGGCGAGCCCGGTGCGCCTGACGGTTTCCGGCATGGGCGATGCGCTCGCAACCTACTTTGAGGCCCAGGCGACGCATGATGCCGACGGCGGCACCTGCGCCGGCGGCAAGGGCGGAATGGCTGGCCTGGCGCTCGCCAAGCTCTGCTACGAGACGCTTATGGCCGATGGCGTCAAGGCCAAGGTCGCGCTGGAGAAGGGTGCGCTCACGCCTGCCGTCGAGCATATCATCGAGGCCAATACGCTGCTTTCGGGCATTGGCTTTGAGAGCTCGGGCCTTGCTGCTGCTCATGCCATCCACAATGGTCTGACGATGCTGCCCGAGTGCCACGGCATGTATCACGGCGAGAAGGTCGCCTTCGGCACCATCGTTCAGCTGGTACTCGAAGATGCCCCGACCGAGAAGCTCGAGGAAGTCTTGGGCTTCTGCATTGAGCTGGGCCTGCCGGTCACGATGAAGGAACTTGGCGTTGCCGAGCTTACGCGCGAGCAGGCCATGATTGTTGCCGAGGCCGCCTGCGCGCCCGATGACACCATGTGCAACATGCCGTTTGAGGTGACGCCCGAGATGGTCGCAAACGCCATCCTGGGTGCCGACGCGCTGGGCCACTACTATCTCATGGATGAGTAAATCAAGCTAAGGAAGGGGCAAAGCCAGCAGATGGCTTTGCCCCTTTTTGCTATGGTGCAAACTACCCTGACCCCTTCGCACCAAGTTGGTGCAAGGGGGTCAGGTTGCTTTGCACCAATCGTTGTTTGATGAAGGGCGGATTCTCGTATGGCGCTTCCTATGGTTTATGGCGGTCCCGGCCGGTATGTTCAGGGGTCGGGCGAACTTTCGCGTCAGGGCAGGTATTTGTCATGGTTGGGCTGCGCTGCCTATGTATTGTTTGACCAGGGCACCGAGGATCGGCTGTGCAGGCAGATCGTCGATGGATTTCTGGATGAAGATCTAAGCGAGCCGTTCTTTAAAATTTACAACGGTCCCTGTACGGAAGATGCTGTTGCCGAAATGGCTAAGGAAGCCCGGGCTGAGTATTGCGACATGGTAGTCGGTATCGGTGGTGGCAAGATGCTCGATATCGCCAAGGCAGTAGCGTTTTATGCCGAGCTGCCGTTGTGCGTATGCCCCACGGCGGCTTCGATGGACGGTCCGTGCAGCGCGATTTCGGTGCTGTACCACGAGGATGGGTCGTTCGACCGCTACCTGATGCTCGAGAAGAATCCGGACCTGGTCGTGGTCGATACCAACGTGGTCGCGGCGGCCCCACTGCGTATGACGGTCGCTGGTATGGGCGACGCGCTGGCAACGTACTTCGAGGCGCGTTCGTGCGCCGCGGCGCGAGGTGCGAACGAGCACGGTGGCGCGCCGGGGCACATGGCCCTGGTTGCGGCTCGTGCCTGCTATGACACACTTATGGAGTGCGGTGTCGCTGCCAAGCGCGATCTCAAGAAGGGCCGCATGTCACTAGCGGTTGAGCGCCTGATCGAGTGCAATATTCTGCTTTCGGGCGTTGGCTTTGAGGGTGGCGGTTTGGCGCTGGCGCATGCCATCGCCAACGGCCTGACGATTCTGCCTGAGTGCAAGGCCATGCACGGCGAGGCCGTGGCGTTTGGTCTGGTGGTTCAACTGCGCCTGGAGCGTGCGCCCGAGCTGGATCAGGTGCTTGAGTTTTGCCGGCGTGTCGGTCTGCCGACGACGCTCGAGGAGCTGGGCCTTGGCGAGATTTCCGATGCCGACCTGATGAGCGTTGCGGATGCGGCCTTTAGAAACGAACGCAATATGGCCAACGAGCAGGCCAAGGTGACCAAACAAAAGCTTGTCGAGCTCATGCGCGAGGCATAGTTTGGCGCTTGATTGACCTTGTGCAATCGAGGCGGCGATAGGCCATGGGCTATTTGCCGCAAAGATGCTCCGCGTGTAATTTGCCCGAGGCGTGGACCGATGGCGTATCATTATCTCTTGCTTGTTTGCACTGCTCAGGGAGGGGCCGCGCATGGCGCAGGAACACGATCTGTTTGATGACATTATCGAGATCAGCAAGGGTTTCGACTTTCTTAAAAACCCGCTTGGCGGTGTGACCGATGCACTCGATCCGTCGGCGCCGCAGTGGAATCCTGCCGACTACAAGGAGCGTCCGCGCGGAAACACCATTCCGTGCCTGGCCTGCAAAAACGAGAAGAGCGGCTGCACCGCGTGCATGGACGTGTGCCCGGTCAACGCCATCGAGGTCGAGGAAGACGCCATCGAGATCCTCGACTCCTGTCGCAAGTGCGGCCTGTGCGCCGCTGCCTGTCCGACCGAGGCGATCATCTCGCCGCGCCTGGCGCCCAAAAACCTGTATGACGATATCGTCTCTGCTGCTACGAGTCATGAGACCGCCTACGTTACCTGCACGCGTGCTCTTAAGCGCATGCCGCGCGAGAACGAGGTCGTCGTTGCCTGTGTGGGCGATATTACGGCCGAGACCTGGTTCTCGGTGCTGGCCGATTATCCCAATGTGAGCGTGTACCTGCCGTTGGGCGTGTGCGATAAGTGCCGTAACACCGGTGGCGAGGACATCTTGGGCGAGGCCATTGCTACCGCCGAGGAGTGGGCGGGCACGGGCATGGGTCTGGAGGTCGATCCCAAGAGCCTCAAGTGCCATAAGCGCCGCGAGTACGAGCGCAAGGAGTACATGGAAAAGATCGCCCGCACCACGGGCCTTACCGTGACAAAGCTCAATCCGGCAACGGCGGCACTGGCCTCGGTGACGCAGAAGCTCAAAGCCCATCGCCATCAGATCACGCAGCTCGAGCGTACGCTCAACACCATGTGCGGCACCACGACGACCAAACGTCGCCGTTTGCTCACGCACGGGCGCCAACTGGTGCTCTCGACGCTGCAAAACCACCCCGAGCTTGCCCAGAACATGCAGGTGAGCACGCCTGAGTGTGATTTTGACAAGTGCACGTCGTGTGGCGAGTGTGTCAATGTGTGTCCCACGTTCGCCTGCGATTTGGTGGGAAGCGGCCGCTTTGCGTTGGAGTCCACGTATTGTTTGGGCTGCGGTGCCTGCGTCAAGGTGTGCCCCGAGCATGCGCTCAAGTTAGTTAAGCATGACGCGTCCAATCTGGTCGTCGTCGATCCCGAAGCCGAGGAAAAGGCCGCCCAGAAGGCGAAGGCTCACGAAGAGGCGATGAAGGCCAAGGCCGAGGCAAAGGCCAAGCTTGACAAGATGCTCGACCAGGTGGAAAAGCTCGCGGACTAGTCAGCGAGCCCTATCTCTGCTTCATTCGTGCCGCCGTGGCGTCTGGGTTCGCCCAGATGCTGCGGTGGCGCTATACTTATGCAGTTTGAAATGCTTGTACCAAAAGGAGCTGTCGTGTCCCTTTCCATCGGTATCGTGGGCCTGCCCAACGTGGGCAAGTCGACGCTGTTCACCGCGCTTACCAAAAAGACCGGCCTTGCCGCCAACTACCCGTTTGCCACGATCGACCCCAACGTGGGTATCGTCGATGTGCCCGATAGCCGCTTGCAAAAGCTCGCCGACATCGTTAACCCGGGTCGCATTGTGCCAGCGACGGTCGAGTTCGTCGACATCGCAGGTCTGGTGAAGGGGGCTAACGAGGGCGAGGGTCTGGGTAACCAGTTCCTGGCCAACATTCGCGAGACCGACGCCATCTGCGAGGTCGTGCGCTACTTTAAGGACCCCAACGTTATGCGCGAGGTGGGCCGCACGGGCGAGTTCGTCGATCCCGCCGGTGACGCCGACACCATCATGACCGAGCTTATCCTGGCCGACATGGGCACGCTCGAGAAGCAGCTGCCCAAGCTCGAGAAAGAGGCCAAGCGCGACAAGGAGCTCATGCCCAAGTTCGAGGTCGCTAAGCGCCTGCTTGCCTGGCTCAACGAGGGCAAGCGCGCCGCATCCATGGAGATGACCGACGAGGAGCGCGCCGCTGCCAAGGGCCTGTTCTTGCTCACCATGAAGCCCATTCTGTATGTGGCCAACGTAGACGAGGATATGCTCAACGAGGACCTGGCGCCCATCGACGGTGTCAAGCCGTTGCCCATCTGCGCCAAAATCGAGGCCGAGCTTTCCGAGCTCGATCCCGAGGACGCCGCCGACTACCTGGAGAGCCTGGGCCTGGAGCAGCCCGGTCTGGACGTGCTCGCGCAGGCCGCCTACAAGCTGCTTGGCCTGCAGTCGTTCTTTACGGCTGGCGAGATGGAGGTCAAGGCCTGGACGGTGCGTCAGGGCGCGACCGCCCCGCAGGCCGCCGGTGTCATCCACACCGACTTTGAGCGCGGCTTTATTAAGGCCGAGGTCATTGGCTACGACGACTACATCGAGCTCGGTGGCGAGCAGGGCGCCAAGGCTGCCGGCAAGCTGCGTATTGAGGGCAAGGACTATGTCATGGCCGATGGCGACGTCGTGCACTTCCGCTTTAACGTATAAGGACGACGCGCATGTTTAAATATGGCAAAAAAGCTGGCTACATGGGTATTGCGCTGCTCGTACTTGCGGTGATTCCGCTGGTGGTCGCAGCGTGTGTTATCCCCAACATTGGTCCCGAGGTAGCAACAAAGTTTAATGCTGCCGGCGAGGCGACGCGCTGGGGCAAGAGCTACGAGTTGCTGGCGCTGCCGGTGCTCAACTTGCTGCTGAGCGTGGCGACGTACTTTACGGCAGGACGTCAGGCTAAAAACAATGATGACTCCGCCGCCATGGCGCGCATCGTGTGCGAGCGCTACCTGCGAAACGGCTGCATCACGGGTGTGTTCCTCAACGTGATTAACGTTTACTTTATGTACTCGGCTATTACCGGAACAGGCTTTGGCTTTGGTTTCTAGCTTGTCCTTTTAGGCAACGAGCCTGCACGCATATTCAATGGCTGCTGCGAGGCCGCCGCTCGATCGTGGTTTAAAGACCATATCGGCGGCGGCCTCGTTTTCGTATCCGGAACCGCGGAGGGCGAGTGCGATACCGGCTTCTAAAAGGAGCGGCAGGCCGCGTTGGCTGGTTGCGATTACGGCAGCCTGATTGAGCGAGCGGCTGTGCGCTTGGCATTGGATGACAAGTTCGCCTTGCGCCGGGCAAGGGACCAGAACGGCGGCGACGCGACTTGATAGCAATGCAAATGCTGTGCGCTCATCGGGCGAAAGACATTCTGCTTCAACGACGACGAGCTTGGGCGGTGCGCTGTTTGTGCGAAGCGTGGCTCGGTACGTGCGGACCGAAGAACCCGACATAGAAAACTCCTGTGTATTCGGCAAAACGTAAACTATAGTTTACGTTTATGTTCGGCTCCATTTCAAACTCGTCTGCATGGACGAACGTGCTAAACAGATTCTTGGCAGGCGGGTCGAAGAGACACGCAGGGACCTTGGTATCTCCAAGGTTGATTTTTGTGTGGCGACAGGAATCAGCCGACCCTACCTCGACCGAATCGAAGATGGGACGGCAAATTTCACGCTCAAGGTTCTATTTAAGATCGCGCCCGCACTCGGCATGACGGTGTCAGAGCTTCTCGAGGGGATCGAATAGGGGATACCCGTCGACAACTGAATTACGCCATCGGGATGCGGTCGTGGTTGACTTGGCTGTAGAACAGGCGCTGGATCTCGGCGGCATCGCGTGACTGGCCGAGTGCCCACATGGTTTTGGCTACGAGCGTCTCGGTGGTCATGTCGTCGCCGCGCAAAATACCCGAATGATCGGCGTAAGCGCGGCCGACCTCATAAACACCCAGGTCAAGGCCCTCTTCGGGGACCTGCGTGGTCATAACGACAGTGCGGCCCGAATCGACCCAGCGGAAAATTGTCTCTTGGAACGACTCGCCCGACTCACCAAACTCGGGGATGCCGCCAATGCCAAAGGTCTCCAGGATTACAGCATCGTAGCTATCGGCAAGGGCGTCCAGGATACCCGGGTTCACGCCGGGCGTGAGCTTAAGGACAAACACACGCGGGTCGATACTGTCGTAGAAACGAACCGGGCACTCATTCTGGTGAGTGCCGTGAATCCCGTTGCGCACGATGCGGTCGTTGCGGATGTAGGCAATGGGCGGATAGTTGACACTAATGAACGCGTTAAAGCTCATGGTGCGCTGCTTGCGGGCGCGCGTGCCGGCAATTGCCACGCCGCCAAACACGATCGAGACATCGTGCGAATGCTCGTCGAGCGCATAGAGCAGGCTCTGGTACAGATTGAGCTTGGCATCGGTAAAGGGGTTGCCCATGGGCTTTTGCGAGCCGGTGAGCACGATGGGCTTGGGGCTGTCCTGAATCAGGTAGGAAAGCGCCGCCGCGGTGTAGCTCATGGTGTCGGTGCCGTGCAGAATCACGAAGCCGTCGTGGTCGGCGTAACCCTCGACGATGACGTCGCGGATACGCATCCAGTCGCTCGGACGCATATTGGTGCTGTCGATGTTCATGGGCTGCACGACGTCGAGCTCGCAGAGGCCCGAGATCTCGGGGACGCTCTGGGCGAGCTCCTCACCGGTCAGGGCGGGGGAGAGGCCGTTGCCGTCCTCGGTCGATGCGATGGTGCCGCCCGTGGCGATGAGAAGGATGCGCTTCATGCTGGTATTCCTATCGTATTTGCCGCCCCAGAGGCGGAGTCGTTCGGCAGTATTGTGGCACAGGGCGTCCAATGTTCAAACGTAATACATCATCTGTAATGTTTAGTAACACTCCAATTGCCGTCAAATAAGGCCCAGGTCGTGCGTTTGCCGTGCGCTGATGGCTGCGAGGGACGAGAAACCCCATATAACGTGTACACTATGAAAGTTATTTTCGTTCATTCACGCGGGTGGGCACCGGCTCCCCGCCAACAAGAGGGGGAAACCATGGATCAAAAGGCTTCCGCAAAGGTCCTCGTACTCGACTTTGGTGCGCAGTACGGTCAGCTCATTGCCCGTCGCGTTCGCGACCTCAACGTGTATTCCGAGATCGTTCCCTGCGACATCTCGGCCGACGAGATTCGCGAGATGAACGCCTCTGCGCTCATCCTTTCCGGCGGCCCGGCTTCTGTGTATGCTGAGGACGCTCCGTCCATCGATCCTGCCATCTTTGACCTGGGCCTTCCCGTCCTGGGCTTTTGCTACGGCCATCAGATCACGGCCGTGACGCTCGGCGGCAAGGTCGGCCACTCCGAGGTGGGCGAGTACGGCCGCGCCACCATCACGCGCACGGCTGGTGCCAAGCTCTTTAACTCCACGCCTATGGAGCAGACCGTGTGGATGAGCCACCGTGATGCCGTCTCCGAGGTGCCCGAGGGCTTTACCGTTACTGCCAGCACCGACGTGTGCCCGGTTGCCGCCATGGAGTGCGTCGAGCGCAAGATTTTCACCACGCAGTTCCACCCCGAGGTCAAGCACTCCGAGTACGGTCAGCAGCTGCTGAGCAACTTCCTGTTTGAGATCTGCGGCCTGGAGCCCAACTGGAGCATGGACAACCTGGTCGAGACCATGACGGCCGAGTTCCGCGAGAAGGTCGGCGACGACCGCGTGATTCTGGCCTTGTCCGGTGGCGTCGACTCCTCCGTCGTGGCTGCGCTGGGCGCCCGCGCCGTGGGCAAGCAGATGACCTGTGTGTTCATCAACCACGGTCTGCTGCGCAAGGGTGAGCCCGAGCAGGTGGAGGAGGTCTTCACCAAGCAGTTTGACGTCGACTTTATCCACGTCCACGCCGAGGACCGCTATGCCGAGCTTCTGGCCGGCGTGACCGAGCCTGAGGAGAAGCGCCGCATCATCGGCACGCAGTTCTGGAAAGAGTTCTTCGCGGTCGCCCAGCAGCTCGAGTGCGATGGCAAGCCGGTCAAGTATCTGGCTCAGGGCACCATCTACCCCGACATCATCGAGTCCGGCGCTCGCAAGACGGGCGGCAAGACGGCCACCATCAAGAGCCACCACAACCTGATCCCGTTCCCCGAGGACGTGCACTTCGACCTCATCGAGCCGCTCGACCACTTCTTTAAGGACGAGGTCCGCGCGCTTGGTCTGGCGCTCGGCCTGCCGGGTCACATCGTGTTCCGTCAGCCCTTCCCGGGCCCGGGTCTGGCCATCCGCATCATCGGCGCGGTCGACAAGGAGAAGCTCGAGATTCTCAAAAACGCCGACGCTATCGTGCGCGAGGAGCTCGACGCCTACAACCAGCGTCTGTTTGAGCAGACTGGCGAGCGCAACTCCGAGCACAGCTGCTGGCAGTATTTCGCGGTCCTGCCCGACATTAAGTCCGTTGGCGTAATGGGCGACGAGCGCACCTATCAGCGTCCGATCATCCTGCGTGCCGTCGAGTCCAGCGATGCCATGACCGCCGACTGGGCCAAGCTGCCCTACGACGTGCTGGCCCGCATTTCCGGCCGTATCGTGGCTGAGGTCCCCGGTGCCAACCGCGTGTGCTACGACATCACGTCCAAGCCGCCGGCGACCATCGAGTGGGAGTAGTTAAAATATGTGCAATTTACGTGCATGAAAACCTAGATAGCACCCATGGCGCACTGCATCATGGGTGCTATCTTTGTATATGGGAGCGGGTCACGGCATATTCCAGTCGCCACGTGACGGATATCCGCCACACCATGACGGATTCCAGGAACATACCGCCTGCCGCGCGTGCAATCGCCGTATTGCGCACACACGAGGCAAGGAGGTCCGCATGGAGACAGTTAACGTCACCGTACGCATGGAGAGGCAGACGAGGGACGACGCTGCGAAGCTCTTCTCGAAGCTCGGCATCAGCACCACCCAGGCGATCAACATGTTCCTCAAGCAGGCCGTGAGGGAGCAGAGGACACCCTTCGAGGTCTGGATTCGCGGCAATTTTGAGACTGGATGCAAGTGGGACAAACTGAGGCAAACTGGAACGAACTGGAGATAGTTTCTAACTATTGAGTGGGATTAGAGTAAGTAACATGCGAAGAATCGATTCAGCACCTACACGCGACATCCTTGTTAAGCTGCTGCACAACGACGCCCTCGGGAGGAATGGAGATCTCGCCGAGTTTGCCGGGATACTCAAATCCATCGAAGGCGGGTTTTCCCTGTTCGTCGACGCTGATTGGGGAAGCGGGAAGACATTCTTCGTTAGACAGGTGGCCTGCATCCTTGAAGAGGTTAATCCTTTTCTTGAGTCTCACGGAGACCTCGACGGATTGCTTGACAACAATCGCGAGCTTGCACCCTATATGGAGCTGAACAGCTTCTTGCCCGTATACTACAACGCCTGGGAAAATGACCATTGGGATGATCCGCTGCCTTCGATTGCAGCATCTATAGCCCTCCAAGGCGATGCATGCGCCTCTTTTCGCAGTGACACCGAAGCTGGCGAAAAGATTGCCGGAACACTCGACGCCATATTGGGGGTCTTTGGACATGGCGGAGCCAGCTCTTTAAGAGACGCTTTTTCGGGCAGAGATTTAATCCAGGCTTATCGTGACAGAGAAACGCTAAGGTCCTCTGTTTCAAACCTGGTAGATGTAGCTCTCCCTGAAAAAGCCAACACATTGCTTCTCATTGTCGATGAGCTCGATCGTTGCCGTCCTTCTTTTGCAATGAAGGTGCTCGAGCAGTTGAAGAATCTGTTTACAGATGATCGAGTAGTCATCGTGTATTCGGTCAACGCCAATCAACTATCACATGTTGTTGAAGGCATGTATGGGCAAGGTTTTGACGGCCGACGTTATTTGTCGCGTTTCTACGATCTAACCATCCCTCTAAGAAAGGTCGATAGCTTTAAGCAGCTAGAAGCGAACGGCTTCATAAAAACCTCCAACCGCTTTGACGTAATTGCGTATGAGCTTGCAGAGGCATACGGAATGACGATGAGGGACGCCAACAGGTATCTGACTGAGCTTTTCAGAGTTCGCCCTTTAGTATTGGAAAGCCGCGATGGATTTGTAGACGACCGGGTTCGAGCGTTTGCCGATGCCGGCCTGGTCCCGACTATGCTCGCCTTGAAAGTATTTGACGCCGACGCGTCTGCCTCTGTGGTTCAGAAATTTGAAATTGAGCCTCTTTATCATGCATTCTCTAAGAGCGAAGCGGCGATGGAGTTTATGGATGCAACATGGGGGTCGTACATAAAGTTCGAGGAGGGAAAGACCCCTTCCGACGAAGACAAGGTAGGTGCAAGGCACGAGCTCCTCGAGACCTTGGTCTACATGATTTGGTGCAAAGACAGAAACAATTCTAAATACCAGCATTCCTATCAAGTTCTTATTGGAAGAAGCTGGGGATTTGACTCGCTCCCGCGTTTAGCAAAGATTATCTAGGAGTAACAGATGAAAGGCGAAGAACGATACCTTCTTAACTTGCTCGAAGGCACGAAAACTCGATTTGTTATCCCCGTCTATCAGCGCAACTACGACTGGAAGATCGAAAACTGCAAGCAATTGTTCGACGACCTCGAGGATGTCATTTCAGAAGGCGTGGAGAGTCATTTCTTTGGAAGCATCGTCTCCAAAGCAGATGGCCCCGACACACGCATCGTCATCGATGGCCAGCAAAGGATCACCACGTCTTACCTCCTTCTCCTTGCGCTTGTGAGCAAGCTCAGGGAAGGCGCCATCGCCTCCGAAGACGACAATCTGGCCGACATGATCAACGAGGAATACCTCATCGACAAATGGCATAAGTCCGAGCGAAAGCTGAAGCTGAAGCTCATCAAGGACGACCAGGCTGCCTTTGAGGCGCTTTACTCCGCTGACGCAGAGAAGTTCATCCAGGACTCCAACGTAACCCAGAATTACATCTATTTCTGCGGCCGTATCGACAAGACAAGGCTGACGGCCGATCAGCTGCGCGATGCCATCGAGCGCCTGATGATCATCGACATCAAGCTTGACAAGGAGGATGACGCCCAGCGAATCTTCGAGAGCCTCAACTCGACAGGCCTCGACCTGAACGAGGGCGACAAGATCCGCAACTTTATCCTCATGGGTCTGGATGCCCAAATGCAGGAAGAGTATTACGAGCAGTACTGGAACGAGATCGAGAAGAATACCGGCTACGACGTAAGCTCCTTTGCTCGTGATTGGCTTGCTGCCGTCCGCAGGAAGACCCCCGCAATCAAGAAGGTCTATTCCGTGTTCAAGGACTATGTAAAAGCGGAGGCATTCGATACGAAAGTCCTGCTTGAGGAACTTCTTAAGTACTCAAAGCATTACAAGGCGATTAACGACGCCGATTCTGGAAACCATCGGCTTGATGCGGTTTTGAGGCGACTTATTCTGCTGGACATGAGCGTCATGAACCCGTTCACGCTTAATCTATTCGAATACAGGCGCTGTGGAGGAATCAGCGACCAGCAGGTGATCGAGGCGCTCAAATCCGTCGAGACCTACCTTTTCAGGCGCTGGGTCTGCAAGGTTCCCACAAATGCGCTCAACAAGGTCTTCGAGACTCTGCACAGCGAGGTTTTGAGAGGCGTCAAAGACGGCGGTTCATATCCTGACGTGTTGAACAAAGTTCTCCTCTCCAAGGAGGGCAGCGGCCACTTCCCCGACGACGCCGAGTTCATTCAAGCGTTCGAAGAGAGGGACTTCTACAGGATCGCGAGCTACAAGTACTACCTCTTCGATCGTCTTGAAAACGGAGACAGCCTCGAAAGGGTCAACGTCGTCGACAACCTTCGCGATGAGTCTTTCAGCATTGAGCACATCATGCCCCAGACGCTTTCGACAAGCTGGCAGCAGGATTTGGGCGTTGAGTTCGCCGCAATTCACGCAAGGTGGCTGAACAGCATGGCGAATCTGACGCTTACCGCATACAACTCCAAATACAGCAACAGGCGCTTTGCCGAGAAGCGGGACATGGAGAACGGCTTCAAGCAGTCTGGCTTCAGGATCAACGGCTTCGTCTGCCAGCAGGAGGCCTGGGGCGAGGAGCAGCTGAAGGCTCGCAACGAGCTCATGAAGAGGAAGTTCCTTGAGCTTTGGCCATCCATCGAGTCCGACTTCGAGTGGGGCAACGACGCCTACGAGGAGCATGCCCTCGACGATGATTTCTCGTTCACCGGCAGGCAGATCGCCGCATACAGCTTCATGGGATCTCGCTTCACGGCGAAGACCTGGGTTGACATGATCTGCGGCGTGCTTTCCATGGTTTACGAGCTTGATCCAGTCGTCTTCCATAAGTTCGTCCCTGAGGGCTCGGACTTCCCGGGAAGGTATTTCTCATGGAAAGAAAGCGACTATTGCTTCAAAGTCGGTGAGGGAATCTACTTCAATCCCGGAAGCTCGACTTATGTGAAAATCGAAACGCTGAAGATCGTTTTTGAGGCAGCGGGCATTGACTGCTCAGAGCTTCTGATCGAGCTGTACAAGTCGAAGGTCGGGGATCCATCGTAGCTGCTGGGGCCTGTAGAGGCTTCTCTACCCTGCCTCCTCTGACATGCAATGTCCATGTGATCATTAGCTGCTATCGCAGTTTGCCGTGACCCACCTTGACCCGCTAAAACACCCTGCCCCGCCCCGAAATCCGTGACCCAGATTTGGCCCCATGGATTCACGGCGATTTTGAGACTGGGTGTAAATGGGACAAACTGGTGCGAACTGCGGCAAACTGGAACAAACCGGAGATAGTTTTTAACTATTGAGTTGGAATAGAACAGACGTTCGATATAATAATATAGTATCAGATAGCGGGCACGGTTTCAATCGAATCCGTGCCCGCTGCTGTATGCGTGCCCTTGCACGCCCAATATGCGCCGTAAAATCCGTCTTCTTCAACGTCAAAGTGAATGCGCTTCGTTTTTTGCCTCTCAAAATCTTATTTTCACGATTTGCATTTTCATCCCGTTGTCACCGACCCTTGCGAGAAACCGGAAAAAGCCGCTGACAGAAGGGTCTCTCAAATCGTTGTAACCCAGCATATAGCCGCGACTTGTGACCTGCAGACGGCTGTTCCACGTGCCGATTTCCTTGGCGGCATCCGAAACCGCAAAATATGCCCCCACATCCTTGATTTTTGCAGTCTTAAGCCATGTTTTTGCGATCATCTTTACTGCCGTCCGATTGGCAGCATCAAAGACCAGCACACCGCCGGGGAAAGCGTCCGCCATCCCCCGCACCAGTTCCCGGACCTGCTGGGTCAGAAAGTAATAGAACACTCCGGAGGCAAAGAACACCGCCCCGCCGGAGGCATCGATTTTGCCAAACCATGCGGTGTCTTTCAGGTCGCAGGGGATATTTTGTTCTCGATCCCCGGCGGGCAGCAGCTGCTGCCGCAAGGCAATCACATCCGGGAAGTCCAGATTGTATATCTTGCATCTGCCGTTGTCGCGGGCTCTGCCGGTGTTATCCAGCCCGCAGCCCAGGTTGACTACCGCCGCACAGGGG
>CAJJSS010000009.1:0-70022 GCA_905194545.1 Coriobacteriaceae bacterium
CGAAGCGCTATCGAGTCCAGCCCTACATCGACAACATGGGCGATATGCTGGCTGCGGCCGATTTGGTGCTCTCGCGTTCCGGTGCCTCGAGCGTGGCCGAGATCGCCGCGCTTGCCGTGCCCTCGGTACTCGTGCCGTATCCGCACGCCACGGCGGACCACCAGACCACGAATGCGCGCTACCTGGTCGATGCCGGTGCCGGCGTGCTTTGCGCCGATGCCGATATCGATGCCCCTGCCTTTGCCGACGAGCTTCTGCACCTGATCGATGACGCTGCGGCGCGTGATGCCATGCGTCAGGCGGCGCGTGGCTTGGCCCAGGACCGTGCCGCCGCGCTTTTGGCCGACGCGGTAGAGGGATTGCGTTAGTTAGACGGGATATCGCCGGTCGCCCTCGCGCGGATGCGGTAGGTGCGGTACAGTTAACGGGTTACAGGCAGTGTTTACGCAAGGAGTACACGAGCACATGGCTGATTCCCAGACTGCAACCTCCGCGCCCGAGTTCAAGAGCGCCCACTTTATCGGTATCGGTGGCGCCGGCATGAGCGGCATCGCCCTCGTCCTGCATGAGCGCGGTTATACCGTTACCGGCTCCGACCTTAAGACGTCGCGCTATATTCGCCAGCTTACCCGCGCCGGCGTGAAGGTCCACGTGGGCCACGAGGCTGCGACGATCGACGAGGTCAAGCCCGACGTGGTCGTGGTCTCCACCGCAATTCCCGAGTCCAACCCCGAGCTCGTGCGTGCCCGCGAGCTCGGTATTCCCGTGTGGCCCCGTGCCAAGATGCTCTCGGCCCTGGGCCACGGCTACACCACCGTCGCCGTTGCCGGCACGCACGGCAAGACCACGACGTCTTCGATGTGCGCCACCATGCTCGACCGCATGGGCCTGGACCCCAGCTTTTTAATCGGCGGCATCGTCGAGGGCTACGACACCAACGGCAAGAACGGTTCGGGTGACTACTTTGTCGCCGAGGCCGACGAGTCCGACAGCTCGTTCCTGTTCCTGAACCCCAACGTGGTCATCGTGACCAACGTCGAGGCCGACCATCTCGATCACTACTCGGGTATCGAGGAGATCGAGGCCACCTTTGCCAAGTTTATGGGGCTGGTGGGCGAGGACGGCACCGTCATCGTTTGCGGCGAGGACCCGCATCTGGTCGAGCTCGCCAAGTCGACGGGCCGTCATGTGCTTTCCTATGGCTTTGCCGAGAACAACGACATCGTCTGCGTACATCCGGATGTCAAGGGCATCCAGAGCGACTTTATCGTTCGCTTTGAGGACGGCACCGAGCACGCTGTCGAGATTAAGAGCAACCCCGGTCGTCACAACATGCTCAACGCCACGGCCGTCTTGACCGTCGCCCATGTCCTGGGTCTCGATATCGACGCCGCCGCTAAGGCACTTTCGAGTTTTGAGGGTGTCCGCCGTCGCTTTACCCACGTGGGCGATATCGACGGCATCACGGTGGTTGACGATTACGGCCATCATCCCACCGAGATCAAGGCGACGCTCGCTGCTGCCTCTTCGCTGGGCTACAAGCATGTCGACGTCGTGTTCCAGCCGCACCGCTATTCGCGCCTGCAGGCTCTGTGCGATGACTTTGCCGATGCCTTTGCCAACGCCGATAAGCTGCTGCTGATCGATGTGTTCTCCGCCGGCGAGATGCCGATTCCGGGCGTTACCTCCAAGATGCTCGCAGATACCGTTCGCGCCAAGCACCCCGGCAAGGAGGTCGTGTACTGCTCCAGCCGTCTTGAGCTCAACCAGGAGCTTGAGAAACTCGTGGGCGAGGGCGACCTGCTGCTCACCATGGGTGCCGGCGACGTTACGACCGTCGGCCCCGAGTTCATCGAGTATCTGACTGCCAAGAAAGACGCTTAACCTCTATGGGTCTCTTTAACGCCGTCATGGCGCTTTCGGGCATGATCGACACGGACGTGGTCGAGGACGAACGTCTTGCACGCCATACAAGCTATCGTATCGGTGGCAAGGCCGACCTCTTTGTGACGTGCCATAGCTACCATGCCCTGCGTCGCGCCGTGGCGGTGCTCGACCGCGAGCAGGTGCCGTGGGTGATTATCGGCAAGGGGTCCAATCTGCTTGTTGCCGATGCCGGTTATCGCGGCGCCGTTATTTCGCTGGGACGTGAGTTTCAGCGCACGGTTGTTGCCGAGGACGGCTGCACGCTGACCGTTGGTGCGGGCGTGATGTTCGCGCGTTTGGTCAACGACGCCTTGTCGCGCGGGCTTTCGGGCCTTGAGTTCGCGGTCGGTATTCCCGGTTCGGTCGGCGGCGCCGTGTCCATGAACGCAGGTACGCGGACCGAGTGGATCGGCTCTCTTATCGAGGACGTGGTCACGTTTGATCCGGCGTCCGGTATTAAGCACTATGCAGGGCCCGAGATCGCTTGGGGGTATCGCGAGTGCAGCTTGCCGCGTAACGAGATCATTCTCGAGTGCGTGCTCAAGCTCAAGCCCGCGTCCAAGGCCGACATTCGCGAGCGTATGGAGCGGTACCTGACGCGCCGCAAGCGCACGCAGCCCATGGGCCGTGCATCCTGCGGATCGGTCTTTCGCAACCCGCCCGACGCAAGCGTGGGCAAGTTGATTGAGGATTGTGGATTAAAGGGTTTTTCGGTTGGCGGTGCGGAAGTTTCGCCCGTACACGCTAATTTTATCGTTAATAACGGAACCGCCTCGGCCGATGACGTGGCCGCGGTTATCAGGCATGTGCACGGAAAGGTGAGGGAGGCGTATGGCATCGAGCTCAGACCGGAAGTTAAATTCCTCGGCTTCTAGAGCATCGAAACCAACCTTCCGCCGCGCCGGAGGGCGTTCCGGCGCACCTGCCCAGCCTCAACATAAGCCCGCCATGCCCTCCAAGTCTGTTGGGCCCGTTCGTCCTGCCAAGCGCCCGGTCGTCGGCTCGCAGCTGGGAGGACGCCCTGCTTCTAAAAAGACGAGTCGTCCGGCTCCGCGTCCTTCGGTGACGCCCAAGCCGGCGATGGGCACCAAGACCTCCCGACCCATGGCGACGCCCGGGCCTTCGTTGGGAGCTCGTGCGCCGCATGCCAGTCGTACGTTGGCTGGCGCTAAGCCGCGTTCACTGACATCGGTACCCGCCGCCAAGGCGTCTTCGGCAAAAAAGGGCATCAATCCTCTGTCATCGCTGGGTGCCATGACAAGCAAGGCGACCGACGCCGCTTCTGCCATGAAGGGTAAGGGCAAGATCGCGGGCGGCATCCTGGCGGCCGTGGTCGTACTTGCCATTGTTGCCATCGTCGTCATCAACTCTGGCCTTTTTTCCGCCACCGATATTCAGATTCATGGCGGCGAGCATGTGACCAAGCACGACGCCATGCAGCTCATCAGTCTTCCCGAGAACACGTCGCTCTTTAACGTGGACCCCGATCAGATCACCGAGGGCCTCAAGCAAAACCCGTGGGTCTCGGGCGTGGATGTCCAGCGCCAGTTTCCCCATACGCTTATCATCACGCCGACGGAGCGTAAAGTTACCGCCATTGCGTATATCAGCTCCGACGACCTTGCCTGGGCTATCGGAGACGATGACACCTGGATCGCTCCGCTGTCGACGTCTGTCGAGGTGGACGACCAGGGGAACGTCATTACATCGGGCGAGGGTGCCAACACCCTGACCGGCATCGATGCGGCCCTGGCGCTTGCCAAGCACTACGGCGCCGTGCTGTTGACTGACGTCTCGGCCGATGTCGCACCGGTTTCGGGTCGGGCGGTGAGCTCCAAGGCCGTCAAGGCCGGCCTGGATTACGCACGCGGTTTCTCGAGCGAGTTCTTGGACCAGGTGAAGGATATTTCCACGCCTTCCGTTGAGGCTATCTCGGCAAATCTCGACAACGGCGTCGAGGTGTCGCTGGGCGATTCGGATGATATCGCCAAGAAAGAACGCATCGTGACCAAGCTGCTTTCGCAGGTAGAGGGCGTAACCTATATCAATGTGCGCTCTCCAGGCAACTACACGTTTAGGAACGCACCGACCGCCTAGCATCCTAAACGGCTTTGTTGAGGGGCCATACCACGCCGTTTATCTGGTTTGTTTGGTTTTCACGGTCAATTATTTGACTGATACGTTCATAATGTGCAAACATAATACGGTTTACCTTTGCATTTACTTTCAACCTGAAGGTTAATGTGCGCAGGGGTCAACCCATGCTATGGCTATAACCTTTGTTCGGAGGACCGACATGCACGAGACAGAGATCAACAACTACCTTGCCGTCATTAAGGTGGTCGGCGTCGGCGGCGGCGGTACCAACGCGGTCAATCGAATGATCGAAGAGGGCATCCGCGGCGTCGAGTTTGTTGCCATCAACACCGATGCTCAGGCGCTCGCGATCTCTGATGCCGATATCAAGGTGCACATCGGCACCGACCTTACCCGCGGCCTGGGCGCCGGTGCCAACCCCGAGGTTGGCCGCAAGGCTGCCGATGAGTCGCGCGACGATATCGCCGAGGCGCTCGCTGGCGCCGACATGGTGTTCATCACCTGCGGCGAGGGCGGTGGTACCGGTACCGGCGCCGCTCCCATTGTTGCTGATATCGCGATGAACGAGGTCGGCGCGCTGACCGTCGCCGTCGTGACCAAGCCCTTTACCTTCGAGGGTCGCAAGCGCAAGAAGAGCGCCGAGGAGGGTATCAAGACCCTCTCCGATTGCGTCGACACCATGATCGTTATCCCTAACGACAAGTTGCTCGACATCGCCGAGAAGAAGACCACGATGCTCGAGGCCTTCGCAATTGCCGATGGCGTCCTTTCCCAGGGCACCCAGGGCATCACCGACCTCATCACCGTCCCGGGTATCATCAACCTGGACTTCGCCGATGTTAAGACCATCATGAAGCAGGCCGGCACCGCCATGATGGGTATCGGTACCGCTTCTGGGGACACCCGTGCTGTCGACGCTGCCCAGCAGGCTATCTCCAGTCCGCTGCTCGAGAGCTCCATCGATGGCGCCACGCGCGTCCTGCTTTCCATCGCCGGCTCCAAGGATCTGGGCATCCAGGAGATCAGCGACGCCGCCGACGTTGTCGCCAATGCCGTCGACCCCGAGGCCAACATCATCTTCGGTACCGTTGTTGACGAGTCCCTGGGCGACCAGGTGCGCATCACCGTTATCGCTACGGGCTTCTCCGACTCCAACGTCAACCGTCAGGACGAGCTCTTCGCTGCCCAGCAGTCCCAGAGCAAGGCTGCTGCTTCTACTGAGCCGCAGCGCACTGCTCCGGCTACCAGCCCTGCTCAGGCTGCCCCGACTCGCAACGTCGGTGGTACCGAGCTGCCCAACTTTGGCAACGATCAGTTTGAGCTTCCCGATTTCCTCAAGCGTGGTAGCTTCTAGTTCGTTTTTCTCAACGACCTGCATGGGGTGCGTCCGATTGGGCGCACCCTTTTTTGTTGTGTTTCGTCTTTGTAAACGAAAGCCTCCAATCTCCTTACGTTCCCTTTACGTTTGGTCCCTACCGCTGCGGGTATCCTTTTGATGAAGTATGGCAGCCGTATGACACGGACTGCTGCGGCGTCGCCGCGATACTTGTGTTATTAGGAGGCTTTAGTATGGCAGCACGTGCGGACAACGTTTCGCGTGTCGACCACGATGGAGTTACGTTGGTAGAGGGCGCGACGCACGATGTTCGCTTTGCCTTTACCGAGCGCACCGGTGGCGTTTCCGAAGACGCGTACTCCTCGCTCAATCTGGGCTCGCATGTAGGCGATGACCCCTTTGCCGTTCAAGAAAATCGTCGCCGCGTACTCGAGGCCATGGGCGCCGCCGAGTGCGAGCATAATCTGCTCGTGCCCAATCAAGTACATGGTGACCATGTCGTGACGGTGACCTCGAACGGCGCCGATGATCTTGAGAACATTCGCGAGCAGATTGCCGAGGGCTGCGATGCCATCGTCTGTACGGCCCATGAGGTACCCGTGCTGCTCTGCTTTGCCGACTGCGTTCCCGTGGTGTTGGTGGCTCCCAACGGCTTTGCCGTGGTGCATTCTGGCTGGAAGGGCACGATTGCGCGCATTTCCGCCAAGGCCAGCCAAGCACTCTGCGAGGCGGCTGACTGCACGCCGGAGGACATTTCTGCCTATATTGGGCCCCATATCCTGGGTGACGAGTACGAGGTTTCCCAGGAGCTCATGGACCGCTTTGCCGCTGAGTTCTCGTGCATCGATGCTACCGCTTCCCGTATGCTCGATCTTTCCGCCGCCATTCGCGAAGCGCTGGTGGATGCCGGTGTCGATGTGAATGGCATTGTGGACACCAAACTTTCCACCGTGCGTCAGAACGACCGCTTTTATTCCTATCGCAACGAGGGCGGCACCTGTGGGCGCCATGCTGCGATCGGCGTGATGCTATGAGAAAGATCGCATCGGTCCTGAGTGCGGCAGTGCTCACGCTCACGCTGTGCGCCTGCTCCTCGGGATCTTCTACGACTTCTATTACCGTTGCCGGCTCTACGACGTGCCTTCCCATTGCTGAGATTGCCGCCGAGGGCTTTAAAGAGGAGACCGGCATCGACGTGCTCGTCTCCGGCCTTGGCTCATCTGCTGGCATCGAAGCTGTTAGCGCCGGCACCGCCGATATCGCCAGCTCCTCTCGTGGCCTCAACGCCGATGAGCAAGACCTGGGCCTGACGCCTATCGTTATCGCGCACGACGGCATCGCAGTCATCGTGAACGACGACAACCCGGTCGACAATCTCTCGACCGAGCAGCTCCGCGATATTTACGCCGGCAAGATCACCAACTGGAAAGAAGTCGGCGGAGAGGACCTGAAGATTCAGGTTATCAACCGCGACGAGGCGTCCGGTACGCGCGAGGCCTTCCGCACTATCGTGATGGACGGCACGCCGTTCGATCGTCGCTCGGCCGTTCTTTCGGGCACGGGCCAGGTACGCGATGTCGTGTCCCGCTCGCGTGGCGCCATTGGCTACATCTCGCTGGGTTTTGTCGAGAGTCTCAATGCCAAGACCTTGGTTAAGGCGGTTTCGGTCAACCATGTCGAGGCATCCGAGAAGACGGTCGCAAGTGGCGGCTATCCCATCTCGCGTGACCTTTACTTCTTTGTGAAGGGGACGCCTTCGCAGCAAGCGCAGGATTACATCGACTATGTGACGTCCGAAAAGATGGACAAGCAGATTCGCGAGGCGGGCTTTATTCCCGTCACCAACGACGGAAAGGGGAGTGAGTAGCGTGGAAGCACAGGAAACCCCCCAGATTGAGCAGGAGACCCAGGCGCCCAAAAAGCGTGAGTTGGCGTTGGTGTCGCGCAGCACCTATCTTAAGGAGAAGGCGCTGCAGTGGATCTTCTTTGCCTGCGCGTTTTTGGCGGTCGTCACCGTCATCCTGATTTTTGTCTTTACCACGTACTCGGCGCTGCCGGTCTTTACCGACATCGGCCTGGCGGACTTCTTTAGCTTTACGTGGGCGCCCTCTGAGGGTCACTACGGCATTATGTCGCTGCTGGCGGGTTCTGGTCTGGTGACGGTCGGTGCGCTCGCCATGGGCGTGCCCCTGGGTGTGGGTACGGCCGTGTATCTGGTCGAGATCGCCAGCAAGCGCGTGCGCAAGCTCATCAGCCCTGCCGTCGACCTGCTGGCGGGTATTCCCTCCATCATCTACGGTTTCTTTGGCATGATCATCATCCGTCCGTTTATCGCGCAGCTGACCGGCGGCCTTGGCTTTGGCGCGCTGACAGCGTGGTTCGTGCTCGCCATCATGATCGTCCCCACCATCACCACGCTCACCATCGATGCCCTCAATTCCATTCCCATGGGCATTCGCGAGGCATCCTATGCCATGGGTGCCACCAAGTGGCAGACCATCTACAAGGTCGTGCTGCCTGCAGCTAAGCTGGGCATCGTCGATGCGATTGTCTTGGGCATGGGGCGTGCCATCGGCGAGACCATGGCCGTGCTCATGGTCGTGGGCAACGCTCCGGTCATCCCGGACAGCATCTCGAGCCCCATCTCGACGCTCACGAGCCAGATCGCGCTCGACATGAGTTATTCCTCGGGCCTGCACCGCTCGGCTCTGTTCGGCATGGGCGTGGTCCTGTTTATCATCTCCGCTGCACTGGTGGGTATCGTCCGCCTGATTTCCAAGAAGAGGGGGTAGGCTATGTCCGATTCCGTTGACACGATGGTCGATACGACCTCGTCGCGCGAGCGCATCAAGCGTGCCCTTTCCCATGGCAAGAAGGGCCGCATCAACAAGGACCTCTCCAACAAGATCATGCTCGGCGTGTTTCGCGCCGCGGCCTATATCACCACGCTGGTGCTGATCGCCATCATCGCCTACGTGGTCATCAACGGCCTGCCGCATATCTCGCTCGACTTTATCTTTGGCTGGCCGCAGGGCGTAAACGCCGAGGGCGGCATTTGGCCCACGATCGTCTCGACCATCTACGTGACGGCGCTCGCCATGCTCATCTGCACTCCGGTTGCCGTCTTGGCTGCGGTCTATCTGGCCGAGTACGCCAAGCAGGGCAAGGTCGTCGACATTATTCGCTATGCTGCCGATGCCCTGGCCTCGGTGCCCTCCATTGTTATGGGCCTCTTTGGCTACGCCTTGTTTGTCGAGGCCATGGGTCTGGGCCTTTCGATGGTCTCGGCCGCCCTGGCGCTGGCACTTCTGATGCTGCCCATTGTCATGCGCACCACTGAGGAGGCAATCCGCGCCGTTCCGCGCTATATCCGTTGGGGTGCATACGGCCTGGGCGCCACCAAGTGGCAGGTCGTCTCCAAGATCGTGCTTCCTTCGGCTTTTGGCCGCATCGCCACCGGCATCGTGCTTGCCATCGGCCGCGCCATCGGCGAGACCGCCGTGGTGCTCTACACCATGGGTCAGGCCATCAACCTGCCTATTTCGCCGCTCGATTCCGGTCGTCCTATGACCGTTCACCTTTATTTGCTTGCCAATGACGGCATCAACATGAACGCAGCTTACGGCACCGCGCTTTTGCTGATGGCGATTATTCTGGCCTTCAACCTGTTTGCGCGTTATCTGTCGCGCAAGCGCCGCTAGTTAAGGAGTCCCATGTCCGTCTATCAGTCCGCTCCCACGCCGGAGCAAGCGGCCATCACGGCCAAGGATTTCAACTTTTGGTACGGTGACTTTCACGCGCTGACGGGGCTCGACCTCAACATCGCCAAAAACGCCATCACCTCGTTTATCGGTCCTTCGGGCTGCGGCAAATCGACGTTTTTGCGCTGCATCAACCGTATGAACGACCTTATCGAGGGCACCCGCGTCGAGGGTACCATGACGCTCGACGGCAACGATATCTATGCCGAGGGCGTCGACCCGGTCGACCTTCGCCGTCGCGTGGGCATGATTTTTCAGCAGCCCAACCCGTTCCCCAAATCCATCTACGAGAATGTCGCTTTTGGCCCTCGTCTGCAGGGCGTGACTAGCAAAAGCGACCTCGATGACATCGTGGAAGAATCGCTCAAGCGTGCCAACCTCTGGAAAGAGGTATCCAATCAGCTCAACAAGGATGGTTTGGCGCTCTCGGGCGGTCAGCAGCAGCGTCTGTGCATCGCGCGTGTGCTTGCGGTGCAGCCCGATGTCCTGCTGATGGACGAGCCCTGCTCCGCCATCGACCCCACGTCCGTCTCTAAGGTCGAGGATCTGATGGCCGAGCTGGCGCCCGAGATGACGATCATCATCGTCACGCATTCTATGCAGCAGGCCGCTCGTATTAGCGACTACACCGCATTTTTCTTGCAGGAAGTTGCCGGCGAGCCCGCCACGCTCATCGAGTATGGTCAAACCGACGCGATCTTCACCAGCCCGGTGGATTCGCGGACGGAAGACTATATCACCGGCCGCTTTGGCTGATCGGTGCGACTAGTCCCAATCCGATCGGACCTGGTCCGGTGCGTATTCACTGTGCGGGCGGCATGACCGCACCCAACTGATTGGAGTGAACCATGCGTAAACTGTTTTCCCGTCAGCTCATCGAGGCCCGTCACGAGATGCTGAGCATCTACGAGGCCGTCGATCTGGCGCTTCACGACGCCGTGAAGGCCTATGTGACCGACGACCGCAAGCTCGCCACCAAGACCAAGAAGCGCACGCTTTCGATTGACGCGCGCTGCGCCAACTTGGAGGCTGTGTGCTACAACCTGATCGCTACGCAGTCGCCGGTCGCCTCCGACTTCCGCTTGCTGCAGACGATCATCTACGTTGACTTTAACCTGCAGCGCATGACCGATAAGGTTCGCCAGGTCTGCCGCGCCACGCGTCACATGGTCAAGGCCGACATCTCGCTGCCCCAGGAACTCGTCGGTACGGTTGAGGCCGAGGCCGAGGCTGTTTACCAGGTGCTGGGTTCGTCACTTTCTGCGCTCGTCACCAACGACATGTCCATCATCTGCAACTTGGCCGTCGAGGACGAACCGGTGCACGCGGCGTACGAGAAGTTCTTCCGTACCTTCAACCGCATGGATGCCGGCGAGTTTATGGATGACGACAGCAACTATGACGACCTGCGCCGCGCCATCATGGTCTCGCGCTACCTCGATCGCATCGCCTCGATTTCGATCGATGCCGCCTGCCGTCTGACCTTCCTTTTGACCGGACAGCGCATGACTGCCGGCGATATCGCCCGCACGGACGAGGACGAGCTCGAGAGCATGCGCGTGCCTTCGGGCGAGGGCGTCATCATGAGGCCTGCCGTCGATGCACACTATGTTGCCAAAGTGCCCGCTAACGAGGTGAGCGAGGGTCTCCGCTACCTGCTCGAGCACCTCGAGGACGAGGACGACTCCGAGGACGACGAGGAGTAGGGTGGCCCCGTTCGTCGAAAGATTGTAAATACCTATGTGAGCGCGGCCTTGCACATGCGAGGCCGCGCTCTTGCGTTAGCATGGGACTACTTGTATGGCTGTCAGCGGAGGCGATTGGCAATGGATAACTATTTGGACTTGATATGCGCTCGCCGCGAGCAGATTTTGGAGCGTTTTTATGCGGCACTCGATCGCGCGGGCCGTCCCCACGATGCCGCGCGCCTGATTGCCGTCTCCAAGACCGTTGGCGTCGATGAGACCGTTGCCGCCATCCAGGCGGGGTATCGCCATTTTGCCGAGAACCGCCCGCAGGAGCTCGTTCGCAAGCTTGCGGGCCTCACAGAGCATCCGGAGCTACCCGACGTGCGCTTCGATATGATCGGCAACCTGCAGACCAACAAGATCAATGCGGTTCTGGGCTCGGCCGAGCTGATTCATTCGGTAGGCTCGCTGCATTTGGCTCAGGCCATCTCGAGCCGTGCAGTCCGCAAGATTGAGGCGGGCGAGCTCTCCGGCCCCCAGCGTGTGCTGATTGAGGTAAATGTGAGCGGCGAGGAGTCCAAGGGTGGCTTTTCGCCCGACGAGGTCCGAGACGCCGCAAGCGAGCTTGCGGAGCTTGAGGGAATTTGTGTGCAGGGCCTTATGACTATGGCGCCCCGGGGGAACAAGGATGTGGCGCGCCGCACCTTTGCCGGACTTCGCGAACTAAGGGATGGGCTTGAGGCTACGCACTCCGATTTGAGCCTGCCCGAGCTTTCCTGCGGCATGAGCGAGGACTTTGAGCCTGCCCTTGAGGAGGGCTCTACGCTCGTTCGCCTGGGCAGGGTAGTATTTAGCCCGGAGTTTGCAGTAAAATAAGGCTCTGAAGTGCGCACTGATTATCGGAGCGCCTGCACTAAACCGTGAGAGGACACAACCATGGGCTTCCTTGACGAGATTAAAAATAAGATTCACCTGGGCGGCCAGCAGGGTTACGACCAGGGTTATGGTCAGGACGACGACTACGGCTACGATGATGGCTATGACGACGGCTACCAGAACAACGGTTACAGCGGTGCCTCGGGCGAGGGCTTCTACACCCAGGACGAGCCGAGCAATGGCCTGTTGGGTCAGACGCGCCGCGGCGAGGCCGAGTCGGTGGCCGTGTACACACGTTCCGGTCAGCTGGTCGGCGATGACTCCCGCCATGCCACGACGTATAACCCGCCTTCGCGCTCGCAGGACAGTGTTGCGAGCGGTTATCGTCCTGGTGCCTATGACACGCCGTCGAGCTACGCCGAGAACACCCGCGCCCGTGCCGCCGCTGCGCCCGCGCCTGCACCGAGTGATGCCTCGGCCTATGCGAGCAATATCATCAACGCCACGCCGCAGCTGCCGGCCTATGTCCTGCGCCCCGAGAGCTATGACGACGTGGAGACCGTGGTGCGCCGCGTTCGCACCAAGCAGCCTGTCGCACTGATTTTTGTGGGCGTACGCACCGAAGTTGCTAAGCGCGTCTTGGACTTCTCTTACGGCTTTGCCTGCGGTCTGGGTGCCACGGTCAAGGAGGTGGGCGACCGCGTGTTCATGGTGCTGCCCGCCGGCTGCGAGGTCAAAGATTCCGATCTCAAGAAGCTTCGTGCCGACGGCTACCTTAAGTAAAGACAAGACGAGGAGATTCCCATCAACATCTACACTATCGTCCAGCTGGTCAACACGCTGTTCAACTTCTATTCCACGCTCATCGTCGTCTACTGCTTTATGACGTGGATTCCCATGAAGCAGGGTGGTTTGCTTCAGGATATTGCTGCGGTGCTCGATAGCGTGTGCGGTCCGTGGCTCAACCTGTTCCGTCGTTTCATCCCGCCGATGGGCGGTATCGATTTTTCGCCGGTCGTTGCGATTATTGCGTTGCAGTTGGTGCAGAGGCTGGTTCTGCAGCTTCTTATAGGTATACTCGTATAGAACTGACTTAGTAACTTACGTCGGGCGTGTAGCGCCGAGGCGATGAAAAAGGAGACTTGTTATGGCTATTACCCCTGCAGACATCCAGGCTCAGACTTTCTCTGAGGCCAAGCGTGGCTACGATCCCGCCGAGGTCGACGTCTTCTTGGAGACGCTGTCCTCCGAGGTTGACGCTATGCTCGCTAAGATCGTCGACCTTAAGGGTCGCCTGACTGCTACCGAGCAGCAGCTTGCCGATGCGCAGGCTCAGCTTGCCCAGGCTCAGGATGCCACCGCCCAAGCCGTTCCTGCCGCCCCCGTGGCTGCTCCCGCCCCTGACTTCTCCGCTCAGGAGCGCCAGATTTCCGCTGCCCTGATCGCTGCCCAGCAGACCGCTGAGACCATCGTCAACGATGCCAACGAGAACGCTAAGCGTATCCGCAACGAGGCTGACGCTAAGGCACGCGAGGTTATCCGCCAGGCTCTGACCGAGAAGCAGGCCGAGCTCGAGGAAATCGATCGTCTCAAGGCTTCCCGCGAGGAGTTCAAGGCCGAGTACCTCAAGCTCATCCAGCACTTCATGGACGATGCCCAGAACTCCTTCCCGGCCGACCTCATGGCCTCCACGCCGGTCGGTTCTGCCGCTTCTCCTGCGGTGACTGTTCCCGCCGAGCCGCTGCCCGTCGCTGACCCGGTTGTCCCCGTGGCCGATCCCTTCGCCCCGATCGACAACTTTGCCGCCGACGACCTGGACTAGCATCAGAGCTACAATCTAGTGTCCTTAAGAGGAGCTCGCACCTGCGGGCTCCTTTTTTGTGGCTGTATACGGGTTGGGAAACAAAACGCCGAGCTCTGCATGCGATAGGACAGAACTCGGCGAAGGGCGCGTGGTAAAAGGTAGATTTTAAGGTATGTCTAAAAACTACTTGAGGAGGAAGTTGGAGAGGGGAATAGTGCGGGCCTCGCGATGCTCGGGATCGGCGATGTGGTCGGCGGGATAGCCACAGACGAGCATGTGATAGGGATAGACGCCCTTGGGCAGATTGAACTGCTCCTGTGCCACCTCAGGCTTAAAATGGCATACCCAGCACGTTCCCAGGCCCTGCTCGGTGGCCTCCATCATCATCTGGTCGCACACGATGGACGTATCGATTTCACTGGAATTCATCTGGTCATACGCCCGCACCCAAGCATCATCGGTAACGCTGCAAATAAGGAAGACAAGCGGAGCTCCAAAGATAGACCCATCACGAGCAAACCGAGGCTGACAAGCAGCAGCCTTCTCCAACAGCTCAGGCGTATCCAGCACCATCACACGGGCTGGATGATTATTACAAGCAGAAGGAGCAATCCGCCCCGCTTCAACAATGGCATCCACTACCGACTGCTCAACAGGACGGTCCTCAAAAGAACGACAAGAATACCGACCACGAGCCAGATCCAAATAAGACATACAAGCCCTCCTAAAATTAAAAATCAAACAAACCAAAAGTAACCCAAACAGTACCCAAAGCAGCAATCAGCCAAACGCTCATCAAGGGCCAAAGTGTCCGAACGGGTACCATAGGTCCCTTCAGGCAAACCCCCATCGCGCTAAATCTATCAGCCAAAGTTCCCAATGGTGGTACGTAAGGCGAAGGGCCGGCCACGGTTTACTTTCGAACGACTCTGCAAAGCAGCCGGAGTGAGAAAGCAAACCGTGGCCGGCCCTTCGCCGCCGGGACACGTACCCCCAATTAACTGTTCTTCATGACAATCGAATCCACGACATCGGCCACATTCTCGCAGCAGTCGGCGCAGTACTCCAGGAAGGCGTACACGTCACGCCAAGCGATGACCTCGAGCGGGTCCTTGCCGTTAACGTGCAGGTTACGCATGGCGTTGATATAGAGCTCGTCGGCCTCGGACTCGATGGTGTTGATCTGGATGACGAGCTCGCGCAGCGTTTTGGACTTGCGGTAGTTAGGCAGCTCGACCATCAGGTCTTTCATGGCGCGGCAGGCGTCGGTCACCTTGTGGGCGATCACGATGGCATCGGGATGGATGCTCTGGATGTTGGTGAAGTAGACGCGCTGCACGACGCCCTCGATGCGGTCGAGCACGGTGTCGAGCGAGCAGCTCATCAGGTCCAGATCCTCGCGCTCAAGCGGGGTGATAAAGGCGGTGAGCAGGGCGTCCTCAAGCTCATGGTGCTTCTTGTCGGCCGCATGCTCGATCGCATGCATCTTGTCGAGCATATCGTGAATCTTTGCGGGATCGAAGTTCTCGAAAATCTTGGTAAGCAGCTCGGCGGCCTGGACGGCGAGGTCGGCGCAGGCGACGTAGTTGTCAAAGTAGAACGAATCGGGTTTCTTTGCCATGAGTGGGTCCTTTCGAGGCGAAGACGGGTGGGCGAGGTGTTACGGTCCGGATGGACGTTCGGTTTGACTAGATGAACATCATGAACAGCTTGGCCATGACAAAGCTGATGAGTCCGCAGGCGGGGAAGGTGAAGAACCAGGTGAACATCATGTCCTTGACGACGCCGAAGTTGATGGCCGAGAGGCGTTTGACAGCACCGACGCCCATGATGGCGCAGGTCTTGATGTGCGTGGAGGACACGGGGATGCCGGTAAGGGTGGCAAGCAGCAGGTTCGCGGCGCCCGCCAGGTCGGCGGAGAAGCCCTGGTACTTTTCGAGCTTGACCATGCTCTGGCCAACGGACTTGATGATGCGCTCGCCGCCCACGCTGGTGCCGATGCCCATGGTGGCCGAGCATAGCAGCATAATCCAGATGGGGATGCCGGCATCGCCGACGCTCGTCTGGCCGCTGGCAAAGGCCACGCCTAAAAAGAGCACGCCGATGAACTTCTGTCCATCCTGCGCGCCGTGCATAAAGCTCATGGCCGCAGCGCTCGCGATCTGAGCGTATTTAAAGAAGACATTGGCACGTCGCCTGTTGGCGGCGGCGAAAAGAATCGAGACGAGCTTGCACAGGACCCAGCCCATGACAAAGCCCAGACCGATGGAGAGCGCCAGGCCGTAGATGACCTTCATCCACTCGTGGACGTTGACGCTGCTCGCACCGCCGAGGGCGATGGCGGCACCGGTCAGGCCGGCGATAAGGCTGTGGCTTTGCGAGGTGGGGATGCCAAAACGCGACGCTGTGGCGCCGTAGACGACGATGGAGAACAGCGCCGCGCACAGACAGGCGAGCGCCATGGTGCTGTTTCCGCCAAAGTCGACAATATGGGAGATGGTGTTGGCGACGCTCGCGTTAAAGTGCGTCATGATGAGCACGCCAAGGAAGTTGAATGCGGCACTCATGAGAATAGCGGCGCGGGCGGGCATGCAACGCGTAGTGACGCAGGTCGCGATGGCGTTGGGTGCGTCGGTCCATCCATTGACGAAGATGGCGCCGAGCGCGAGGATCACGGTGACGGCAAGGACTGGGTTCGACACAAGTTGGCCGAGGAAGGTTGAGAACGTTACGTCCATATATGGGCTTTCTCGAAGTTTGCAGGCACGTTACAGAAACATGATAAATCGTATCACCTCCTGCGGGTTTCTTTACCGAGTTCTGATGGGAGCAGTGAATTTTTTGGCACTAAAAATGAATATTAGCCCTGTTGACCGTGGGTGTTCTTTTTGCTAACACACCATGAGGACACGTGCGCGCGCCCCAACACCCCAAAACCACAGTCTGTTCGCTTTACAATATGCAAACATGCGTTCGATAATAGGAGACATGGAATATCGACAGACAGATGGCAAAACTCGGCGCGTGCACAAGCAGTATGTGGACGTCGTGGCTCGCATCCTCGCGGGCGGACAGGTCGTGCCGGTCACCGTCTGCTGGGTCGACGGTCGTTGCTTTACGATTGACGAGATTGTCTCGACCACTGGGTTTGGCCTGACGGTTCACGGCATTCGTACGGCAACGTATAAGGTTCGTTTTGGCGGACATGCGACCGAACTGTATCTGGAAGAACAGGCACGCGAGCGACCGGATGGCTCGCAGACTCATCTGATGCGTTGGTGGGTGTGGGCGTTCGACCGAACACTCGAGAGCGAGCGCCGCAGGTAAGAACGCGTGGCGTTCGGGTACAATGGCAGGAAACTTGTCAGCTACGGCGCCGTCGCGGTGCTTTTTGAAAGGACGAAATTATGAACGATATCCAGGGCTATCAGAATGGCCCCATCGAGACCGGCGCAAGCCGTGCCAAGGAGATGTCGCCGCGCGCGTACAACCTTGTCATGTCTGCTCTCATCTTTTTGGGCTTTTGCGCCATGGGCGCCGGTGCTTACTTTACGAGCACCATGTCGTTTGCGCGCATGATGATGAGCGGCGCCGCTTTGCCGCTGGTCTTTGGCTCATTTATTTTGACCATCGTCGGCATGGTCATGATGTCGGCTGCTGCCAGCAAACAGTCCGTGGGCCTGTCACTCGTGGGCTACGTGGTCTTTGCGAGCACCTTTGGCCTGACGGCGTCGTTTGGTCTTGCCAACTACGACCTGCCTACCATTAACACCGCCTTTATCGCCACGGCCGCCATCACCTTTGTCTTTGGTGCGCTGGGCGTGACCTTCCCCAAGTTCTTCCAGCGTGTGTATGGCATTGGTTTTGGCATCCTGTTTGCCACGATTCTGGTCGAGATCGTGCTGATGTTCATGGGCGTTTCGCAGTCCATCACCGACCTGATCGTGATCGTGGTGTTCGCCGGCTTCATCGGCTACGACACCTATGTGGCAACGACGGTGCCGCCCACGCTGCCCAACGCCGTGCTCATGGCATCCAACCTGTTCGTGGACATCATCAACGTGTTCCTGCGCATTCTGAACATCCTCGGCCGTCGCGATTAAAGCGCGGCATTGCGATGCTTCCTGCCGGACACGGTAAAACGATGCGAAAGGCGGTCCTTCGGGGCCGTCTTTTTTGTGCGCGGCGGGGTATCATGGATGAGAAAAGCCGATAGCGGCAGCGACAGGAAAGGTGACCACTTATGGCAGACGTCGACAACAGGAACCGTAACCGCAGGTCCAACCGAGCGGGTCAGCCCAATCCCAAGCGCGAGGCCCGTGCCAAGGCCGCCGAGCGCCATGTGATGACTGTGTCCGAGGCCTGCGCCAAGGATATCGAGCGTTCGCTTGCTGGTGTTCGCGAGTTTGACGGCATGCCCGCCGGCTTTGTCGCGGCGATGAAGGCCAAGGTTCAGACTGCTGTGGCCCCCGAAGAGCAGGTTGCCGAGGACGTCGAGAACGCGGAGACTGCCGAGGTCGAGGCAGCGCCCGAGACCGAGGCGGCGCCCGAGCCCGTCGAGGAGCCTGCCGAGGAAATCGCCGAAGCTGAGTCCGCGCCTGCTGAGGAGCCCGCTCCGGTCCTGCCCGAGGTCACTGTGCTTGATGCCTCCGCCACGCAGGCAATCCTCGATAACGGTCGCGGCTATGCGCAGTTCTGCGACATGGCCGTGCTCGCCTTTGCCTCGTTTACCAATCCGGGCGGTGGATATATTCAGGGTTATCTGGGCCAGGAGGCCACGCTGTGCGCCGATTCGTATCTGTACAACGTTCTCGATAAGCAGCGTAAGTGGTACGGCGAGAACCGTCGCCGCAACATCAACTGCGAGCTCTATCGTAACCGCGCCCTGGTGGTGCCTGCGGTGCGCTTCGACCGCAACCACGTGCATGCATACGCCGACGTGATCGTGGCCGCCGCGCCCAACGTTAGGCGCGCCCGCCAGGAGTATCGCGTGAGCGACGATGCTCTGCTGGATGCCCTGCGCGACCGCATTCGCTTTGTGCTCGCCATCTGCGATGAGCTTGGTCGCGAGAAGCTCGTGCTGGGTGCTTGGGGCTGCGACAACAACGGCTTTGATGCCGAGGCCGTGGCCGAGCTCTTCCGCAAGGAGCTCGCGTCGGGCGACTTCAAGGTCAAGCAGGTCTTCTTTGCCGTGCCCTCTACGCGCTGGGACGAGGACTTCGCCAAGTTCGAGCACGTGCTGGCAAACTTCCCCGAGCGCAACGAGGAGTCCTATGCTCAGGTTGCCGCCCGTACCGCAGCCGCCCGTGCCGCCGAGCAGGCTCAGGCCGCTGCCGAGGATGACGAGGATGACGACGACTGGCGCAAGTACCTGTAAACGGTGCGCGTGATGCGATATACCGAGCCGACGGGGGCTGCTCCCGTCGGCTTTTTATTGAGTGGGGAGCTTACGATGAAAAACGTTCTATGCTTTGGTGACAGCAACACCTATGGTTACGATCCGGCGGGCATGCGCGACGGTACCGCGGTGCGCTATGCGCAGGATGTGCGCTGGTGTGGCGTGGTCCAACGTGACTTAGGCGAGGGCTGGCATGTAATTGAAGAAGGCCTCAACGGCCGCACGACGGTACGCGACGACATGTGCCATCTGGACACTAACCTCAACGGCATTCGCGCGCTTCCGATGCTGCTCGAGGCTCATAAGCCGCTGGACGCCATTGTGATCATGCTGGGCACCAACGACTGTAAGACGGTCTTTAACGTGACAGCTTCCGATATCGCCCGTGGCGCCATGGCGCTGATTCGCGCCGTCCGCGCGTTTCCGTGGACCGACGCTGCGCCTTGCCCGCGCATCCTGTTGATGGCTCCTATCAAGATCAAGCCGCAGATCGCCGATGTATATATGACCGATTTTGACGAGCGTTCCGTCGAGGCATCTGAACATTTTGGCGAGTACTATGCGCACGTGGCCGAGCAGTTTGGCTGCGACTTTTTGAATGCCGCCGAGTTTGCCGAGCCGGGCGATATCGACTATCTGCATATGATGCCCGAAAGCCACGAGAGCTTGGGACATGCCGTGGCAGCCAAGCTCCAAGAGATGCTCGGTGAGTAGCGCGACCCCAAGCCACCGCAAAGGGGACAGGCACCTTTGTGGTGGTTTTGCCCGGGTAAACGAACGGATTGGCTGCCATATGGGCATGGACGAGCTCATCGACCTCTTTGCCGAGGGCGATGAGCTCGTCTCCAATACCGCTTTTGAGGATTTGGATCTTGCCTACGACGTGGCGAACGGCGCGACCTTCGATGGCGTTGTGTTCCGATCTTGCGAGTTCGATAGCGTTGACTGGAGCGGCTCGACGTTTCGCGACGTGGTGTTTCGCGGTTGCCGCTTTATCCGCTGCAACATGGAAGGCTGCTGGCTCAGCCGCTGCGACTTCGTTGACTGCTCGGCACCGGGACTCAACTTGCTCAAGGCGCGCCTGTCGAGCGTGTCGTTTGGATCGTGCGATTTGAGCTATGCGAACCTTTCGGAGGGACGCATTGGCCCTATGACAGCATGCGATACACGTCTGAGAGAGGCTGCGTTTCAGGGTGCCAAGCTGGGTCAGATACGCCTGGATGGCTGTGACCTGACGCGTGTTGATGTGTTCAAGACGTCGCTTTCCGGCGTTGATGTGTCGCGCTGTACATTTGCAGCGCCCGTTGTTTCGGGCGATTACCATGAGTTGCGTGGCTTGACGGTCAATGCCGAGCAGGCGCTGGCACTCTCGGGTTTGTTGGGAATTCAACTCGCCGACGAATAGGCGCTCTGGTCCTTTGCTCGACCGCTATCTAAAATCAAACCGTCGCAACATTTAATGATTTTTCGCGTTTGCACGATTTTCATCGAATGTTGCGACGGTTTTTGGTGCAAAGTAGCCTGTCTCTTTTTGGCAGGTTACTGGCTATTTAGTACTGCCACATGTGGTTGACGGGGCCGGAGCCTTTGCCCATGTTCAGGCCGGCGGCCAGAGCGCCTGTCAGGTATGCCTTGCCCGCATTGACGGCATCGGCAAGATCCATGCCCTGGGCCAGCGCGCAGGCGATGGCGGACGAAAGCGTGCAGCCGGTGCCGTGTGTGTTGTCGGTCTCGATGCGCTTGTGGCGGAACCACGTGGTGAGCGGATCGCCCAAATGGTTGCCCTCGTCATCGAGTGGCGCGGGTTCGGCCAATACATCGTTGGCCTCGTTGACAAAATGACCGCCCTTAACCAAGGCTGCGCAGCCAAAGCGGCGGGTGAG
The DNA here is from genome assembly GCA_905194545.1 of Coriobacteriaceae bacterium. Lineage (GTDB taxonomy): Bacteria > Actinomycetota > Coriobacteriia > Coriobacteriales > Coriobacteriaceae > Collinsella. Next base: position 20,770 of record CAJJSS010000009.1, read on the forward strand.
GAGCATAGCGGCATTTTGTTGCGTGCGCTCGGAATCGACCTCGTAGTCGAGCAGCGTCATGGCCTCGGGAATGTTGGGCGTGATGACCGTTGCCAACGGGAACAGGCGGCGGGTGAGTGCCTCGGAGGCATCCTCGGCAATCAAGCGTGCGCCCGAGGTGGCGACCATGACGGGGTCGACGACCACGTTCGTTGCGTTCCAAGCGCTCAAGCGGTCTGCGATGACTTCGATAATCTCGGCAGAGGAGACCATGCCAATCTTGACGGCGCTGGGGCGGATATCGTCAAAGACGGCGTCAATTTGCGCGGCTACGATATCTGGCGAGATATGCTGCACGGCGGTGACGCCCAGTGTGTTTTGCGCTGTGATGGCGGTGATGGCCGTCTCGGCATACAGGCGGTGCGCCGTGATGGTCTTGATGTCGGCCTGAATGCCGGCACCGCCGCTGGAATCGGATCCCGCGATGGATAGAACGGCGGGTACCTTACTGCGATCCATGTTCGCTCCCTTGTCCGGTCGGAATCAAATGGGTCTTTAAGCCTGCATTATAAAGATGCCCGGGCCGGCTGTATGCCGATCCCGGGCGGGTGATGCAATCTTTACGCAAATGTAAGCAAATGTTCACATGTCAACAATTGACGAGCACCTTGTTGCCGATTGTGGCTCCAGTGACGCGTTAATCCTCCATGCCAAGATCGATCGTCGTGCCCTCGAACACCTTGTTGACGGTACGGACGGCGCACATCTTGCCACACATGGTGCAGGTGCCCTCGGTGGCGGCGGGGGATTCCTCGTAGCGCTTCTTACCGGTGACCGGATCGAGAGCACACTTCCACATGGCATCCCAGTCGAGCTTGCGGCGTGCCTGGCCCATCTTGTCGTCCATGTCGCGGGCGTGCGGCACCTTCTTGGCGATATCGGCGGCGTGCGCGGCAATCTTGGTGGCCATGAGGCCATCGAGCACGTCCTGGGCGTTGGGCAGGCACAGGTGCTCAGCCGGCGTCACGTAGCACAGGAAGTCGGCACCGGAGCTGGCGGAGATGGCGCCGCCGATGGCAGCGGTGATGTGGTCGTAACCCACGCCGATATCGGTCACCAGCGGCCCGAGCACATAGAACGGGGCGTTGTGGCACAGACGCTTCTGCAGTTTCATGTTGGCGGCGATCTCGTCGAGCGCCATGTGGCCCGGGCCCTCGACCATGACCTGGACGCCGGCGGCCCAGGCGCGCTTGCACAGCTTGCCCAGCTCGATCATCTCGGCAGTCTCGGTAGCATCGTTGGAGTCGTAGAGACAGCCCGGGCGGCAGGAGTCGCCGAGCGAGATCGTCACATCGTACTCGTGGCAGATCTCGAGCACCTCGTCGTAAAACTCGTAGAAGGGGTTCTCGTTGCCGGTGACCTCCATCCAGCCAAACAGCAGCGAGCCGCCGCGGCTGACGATGTTCATCAGGCGGCCGGTCTCCTTAAAGGTCTTGATGACCGATTTGTTGATGCCGCAGTGGATGGTCATAAAGTCCACGCCGTCCTCGGCGTGTGCGCGCACGACCTCGAGCAGGTCGTCCTTGGTAAGCTTGACCAGCGGCTTTTCCATGTAGCCGATGGCGTCGTACATCGGCACCGTGCCCACCATGAGCGGCGTCTCGTCGATGAGCTGCTGGCGGAACTGGCGCGTCTTGCCCGAGTTGGAGAGGTCCATGATGGCGTCGGCGCCAAAGTCCTCGGCGATCTTGACCTTCTTCCATTCCTCGGCGGCATCGGCCTTGTCGCCCGAGATGCCCAGGTTGACGTTGACCTTGGTGGCCAGGCCCTCGCCGACACCAAAGGCGCGCATGCCCTTTTTGATATGCACGATGTTGGCGGGAATGGCGATGCGGCCGTCGGCCACGCGCTCGCGGATGTACTCGGGGTCGCGATGCTCGCGCTCGGCGACTTCCTTCATCTGCGGCGTGATCTGCCCGGCGCGGGCGAAGTCGATTTGCGTGACGAGCTTGGGCTCGGTCTGTGTGCTCATTGGCACGGCTCCCTTCGTTGGCATTACCCATATCAGGTTTGCGGGTCAGGGCGGGCGCGCCCAGTCTCAGCCTGCCGTCTTGTCCTGCAAGCTCCCCGTTTATGTAATGGGCTCAAGTATAGCTCGAATGGGTACGATTGGCCTAACGAGCGTGCCTGTGGGGAGGCGAACATGGAAGACAAGCATCTATATCGAGAGACGCAATGGGATGTATCGGCCGAGGAAAGCCGTGCGCACCATGGCCTTGTCGCGATTGGTTTTGCGGTGCTTGCCGTGCTGGTGATTGCCTTTTGTATCTGGACGTTTGGTGGTCGCGGCGGCGCTGCATGGGAGTTCGAGGCTGATGATAACCTACCGATTATGACGGTGAGGAGTACTGGCGGTAATGCCAATACGCTCGCCGTTCCGGGCGACTATTGGTATCCGTGCGATGGATTTGTCCAGCTGCAGCTGAGTGGTGGGTCCATTCCAGGTGAAGAAATCGAACGCGTGACGTTTGACGCAGCGCTCAAAACGCTCACGGTGAAGCTCAAAGATCAAGGAGATGTGCCCACGACCATGGATATCGCCCTGACGGAATGGCGTCTGGAGCCTCCGACGGGTGTTGCGGTGTCCGAGGTTGAGCACGTCAAGATTGTCTATCAGGACGGCTCGACAAACGGGATTGCAAAGGCCGATGGCTTGGCGGAATAGACGCCGTGCCTAGGCGGCACATTCAAAAGCGGCGGTGGTCCTACAAGGCCTGTTCGTTCAGGAAGACCAAAGTGTTTTTATTTGAAAGCTCGGGAAAGTGACGATAGCCAACGTCGAACGCGGTGAGCCCGCTTACATCCTCGAGCTTGTTTTCTGCCATCCATCGCACCATGGAGCCGCGTGCCTTTTTGCTGGCGGTCGACCGTTGGATGGGCTTCCCGTTGCGGATACCCTCGCCAAAGAGGCATGTGACGGCCGTGGCGTCGCCCGCGAGGTGGGGCAGAACGGCTTTGGCGTATTCCGCGCTGGCGAGGTTGACGATCGTAACGTTGGAGCCCGCCGGAGCGATGGCCCGTGCGAGCTTGTCGCCCCAAAACGCGTAGAGGTCTCGGGTATCGTCGACGGCAAGCTTCGCGCCCATCTCCAACCGATACGGTTCAACGGCATGAAAGGGGCGAACGCACCCGTAGAGGCCAGAGAGGATCCACAGGTGGCTTTGCAGCCATGCGAGCTGCGCGGAATCCATCACCTCGGGCGCCATGCTCTGGTATTGAATGCCGTGGTAGGACATGACGGCAGGGGAGAGGTGACAGGCGAGTGCGGGATTGTCGAGATCGCCGTTTTTCAGGATGGGCCCGAACTCATGCAGGGTGTTGAGGCAAGGCCCCAGCAGTTTGTCACTCACGTTCCATAGCGCCTGCAGGCTGTCGCTGCCTTCATTCCGCTCGATATCTAGCAGTGCGCGGTGGAGGCGAGCCGTCTCGCGCGCAAAGGGTGGGATGCCCAGGACTTCAAAAGCATCTTGGGCCGCGCGCATCTGCTTGGCGGGTGAAATGACGACCTGCAGCATGGACTCTCCTCTGCCAAAAAGGAAGTTGCGGTGGAATACGGTCTGTTTTGGCCGTTTATGGGCCAGGTTAGTCTGTATTTCACCGCAACTGATGAAGGGTTGGTTACGCGCGCTCGATGAAGGCCTTGTAGCCGCGATAGGCCTCGTAGATATCGGCCTTGTTGGCGACCTCCCACAGGGCGTGCATGGACAGGACGGCAACGCCAGAGTCGATGACGTTCATGCCGTACTTAGCCATGATGTATGCGATGGTGCCGCCGCCGCCCGCGTTGACGCGACCGAGCTCGCAGGTCTGGAAGTCCACGCCGGCCTCGTCCATGATGTCGCGGATGAGGGCCACATACTCGGCGTCGGCGTCGTTAGAGCCGCCCTTGCCGCGGCTGCCCGTGTACTTGTTAAAGCACAGGCCGCGACCCATAAAGGCTGCGTTCTTGGTTTCGAACTTGCCGGCGTAGCCCGGGTCGAAGCCGGCGGACACGTCGGAGGAGAGCATGCGGCTGCGGGCGAGCGCGCGGCGCAGGGCCAGCGGGCTATCCTCGCCGGCGAGCGTCATGATCTCGGCGACGGTGTTCTCGAAGAAGCGGCTCGTCATGCCGGTGGCACCCACGGAACCGATCTCCTCCTTGTCGACGATGAGTGTGATGCTCGTGCGCTCCACGTTGGCGACGTTGATCTGGGCGAGCATGGACGGATAGGCGCAGACACGGTCGTCGTGGCCATAGCCCAGAATCATGGAGCGGTCGAGGCCCATGTCACGGGCGGGGCCGGAGGGCACGACCTCGATCTCGGCGGAGAGGAAGTCCTCCTCCTCGACGTCGTACTGCTCCTTGAGGATATCCAGGAACATCTGCTTGACGGGCTCCTTGGGAGCGTCCTTGTCGTCCTCGTCAAACTTGACGGGGCGGCCGCCCACGATCACGTCGAGGATCTCGGCGTCGACGGCGTCCTTGGCGGGCTTGGCCATCTGCTCACTCGAGAGGTGGATCAGCAGGTCGGAGATGGTAAAGACCGGATCGTCGGCCTTGTCGCCGATGTTGATGTCGACGGTGGTGCCGTCCTTTTTGCAGATGACGCCTACGAGCGCGAGCGGGGAAGCGACCCAGTGGTAGCTCTTGACGCCGCCATAGTAGTGCGTGTCGAGATAAGCCATGTCGCCGGCCTCGAAGGCGGGGTTCTGCTTAAGGTCCAGGCGCGGCGAGTCAACGTGGGCGCCCAGGATGTTAAAGCCCTGCTCGAGCGGGGCGGTGCCCAGGTTGACGAGCATGAGGTCCTTGCCGTGATTGGCGGCGTACACCTTGTCGCCGGCCTTGAGCGCGCGTCCCTCGGCGATCACAGTCTCCAGGTCGACGTATCCCGCCTCCTCGGCCATCTTGATACCGGTCTTGACGCACAGGCGCTCGGTCTTGTTCTCGCTCAAAAACTGCTTATAGCCGCGGCAAAGCTCCTCGAGCTCCTCGACTTGCTGTGGCGTGTACTTTTTCCATGCGCAGGGACGCTCCATGACGCAGGCTCCTTTCGGATCGATCGTGCTGGTTGATGTACCGTGAGCCATCGTATCACGCGCGGGCTCACGGTGGCGGGGGAGCTTGATGTGCGGTGGCCGCGGGGCGGGGAGCGTGTAAACTGGAGTGAGCAAACCGTGCCCAGTCCAAAGCGAGGTATTTAATATGTCTGACAAGCGCCGCACTTTTGCCGTTATCGACGGCAACTCGCTCATGCACCGCGCCTTCCACGCCGTGCCGCCCACCATGAACGCGCCGGACGGTCGCCCCACCAACGCGATCTTTGGCTTTCTGAACATGTTTCTTAAGATGATCGATGCCTTTAACCCCGACGGTGTGGTCGTGGCGTTTGACAAGGGCAAACCGCGCGTGCGCATGGAGATGCTGCCGCAGTATAAGGCGCAACGCCCGCCCATGGACCCCGATCTGCATGCGCAGTTTCCGATGATCAAGGAGCTGCTCGGTGCGCTCAATGTGCCGATTCTGCAGTCCGAGGGCTGGGAAGGCGATGACATCCTGGGCACTATGGCGCGCCTGGGCGAGCAGGCCGGCTGTGACATGCTGCTGGTGACCGGCGACCGTGACATGTATCAGCTTGTGACCGAGCACGTTAACGTGGTCTCGACTCGCAAGGGCCTGTCCGACGTGGCGATCATGACGCCCGAGAGCGTAGACGACCTGTATCACGGCATTACGCCGGCGCTCGTGCCCGATTTTTACGGTCTGAAGGGCGATACGTCGGACAACATTCCCGGCGTACCGGGCATCGGCCCCAAAAAGGCGAGTGCGCTCATTGCACAGTACGGCAGCCTGGACGAGGTCATTGCGCACGCTGACGAGGTCAAGGGCAAGATGGGCGAGAACCTGCGTGCACACATCGACGACGCGCTGCTGAGCCGTAAGGTGGCGACCATCCGCACCGATGCGCCCGTCGAGCTCGACTTTGACGCAACGTCCTTCCCGGCGTTTTCTGCCGACGAGGTGTCCGCGGCGCTGGGCACGCTCGGCATCACGGCCATGCAGAACCGTTTCCTCTCGCTGATTGGCGGCGAGGGTGGGGCTGCGGCCGCTGGCAGCGCGTTTGAGATGCCTGCCGTTTCGCGTGCCGCCGCCGGCGATGCCGACGCGCTTGGCGCCGTTGCGGCTGAGGTCTCCCGCGCGATTGATGCCGGCGAGTGGGTCGCCGCCGTGGTGGACGACGACAAGGAAGAGGGTGCGCTCTTTGGACTGACGCGCACGCTGTGGCTGGCGACGTCCAAGGGCCTGTTCGCGCTCGAGGAGGGCGACAGCGGTGCGGCGGCTGAGGTTGAGGGCTTCAACTTCGTCCGCGGCGTGATCGCTGGCGTGCTCGCGCGCCTGTTTATGGAGGGCCGTGTGGCGAGCCCGGATATGAAGGCGCTGCTGCATGAGCTTTCGCCCATTGATTCTTCTGAGCCCGAGCTTATGGATCCGCTGGCCGTCGATTCCACGCGCATCTTCGATACCGTGGTCGCCGCCTACCTGCTGGATTCCGACCGCTCCGAGTTTGATGAGGCGTATCTGGCTGATACCTATCTGCAGATGGCGCTGCCTGCGGCGCGCGGCGCGGAGGGTGCCGGCGAGCACGCTCCTGTTCCCGCTGCCCGCACTGCGGCCCTGACGCTGACGCTCGTGGCGCCGCTGCGCGACCGCATGGCCCGTGAGAACGCTGCCAACGTGTTCGATGGCATCGAGATGCCGCTCGTGCCGGTGCTTGCCAAGATGGAGCGCGCGGGCATGCTCGTGGATCCCGACCGCCTGCGTAATCTGTCCGAGGGCCTGGCGACCCAGATCACCGAGGTCGAGCGCAGCATTCGCGACCTAGCGGGTGATGAGACCTTTAATATTGGCAGTCCCATGCAGCTGTCGCATGTGCTCTTTGATGTGATGGGGCTTCCGACCAAGGGCCTCAAGAAGACTAAGCGCGGCTACTATTCGACCAACGCCAAGGTGCTGAGCGACCTTGCGCGTGACCACGAAATCGTGCGTCTGATCTTGGACTGGCGTGAGAAGTCTAAGATCAAATCCACCTATCTGGACACCCTGGGCCCGCTGCGCCGTGGTGACGGCCGTGTGCACACCACGTACAACCAGACCATCACGGCGACGGGGCGTCTGTCTTCGAGCGACCCCAATCTGCAAAATATTCCGACTCGCTCGGAGCTGGGGCGTACTGTCAAGACGGCGTTTTCGGCAGGCGAGGGAAGCGTCTTTTTGGCGGTGGACTACTCGCAGATCGAGCTGCGTCTGCTGGCACATCTTTCGGGTGACGAGCACTTGGTGCGCGCCTTTAACGAGGGCGAGGACTTCCATGCCGAGACGGCCGCGCGCGTGTTTGGCGTGCCGGTGTCCGAGGTGACGCCCGACTTGCGCAGCCGCGCCAAGGCCGTGAACTTTGGCATCGTGTATGGTCAGCAGGCCTACGGCCTGTCGCAGTCGCTGCATATCTCGATGGCCGAGGCACGCGACATGATCGACCGTTACTACGAGGCCTACCCGGGCGTGCGCACGTTCCTCGACAATGTGGTGGCACGTGCCAAGCAGACGGGCTACGCCGAGACCATGTACGGCCGCCGTCGCCATATTCCTGAGCTCAAGGCCAAAAACCCGCAGCTCCGCGGCTTTGGTGAGCGCACGGCCATGAACCACCCCATGCAGGGTACCGCCGCCGACATCATCAAGATTGCGATGGCCCGCGTGAGCCGCCGTCTGGAAGAAGAAGGCTTTGCCGCTCACATGATCCTGCAGGTACACGACGAACTGGACTTTGAGTGCCCCGTCGACGAAGTCGAGCGCCTAACCACCATGGTCCGCGACGTCATGGAACACGTCGTAGACCTCCGCGTACCGTTGATCGCCGAAGCCAGCACCGGCATAACCTGGGCCGACGCGAAATAGGGAAGCACTCCGTAAGGCAAGCTCGCCCAAGACGCAAGCCCCCACATACTTAAGATTTGGGACAAACACTACTGATTAATTTGTCCCACAGTAACCAAAACAGAGGGGAGCCCCTCCCAACAAGGAGCTCCCCTCTGCTCAAATCATTTCAGCTAAGTATCTAGACACTCAAGACGCCATCTTGGCGCCCGGCTGGGTCCGACGAGCCCCGTTAACGAGCCGCCAAGATGGCGTCGATGAGCGTCAGTACGCCCCCGTCGTTGTTGCTCGGAATGCGCCATTTGGCATGCGCGTTCATGTGCTCCTCGGCATTGTCCACGATAAAGCTATGCCCGACGCGCTCCAGCATGGGGATGTCGTTGTACGTATCGCCCACGGCGGCGGCATCAGCGATATCAATGCCCAGCTGCTCGCACAGGTGCGCGACGCCCGACCCCTTGTCGACGCCCAGATTCATAAAGTCGATCCACTCGCGGCCCGCATTGGTGACGTAGAGTTTGTCCGAGAACTCGGGGCTGTAGTCCTCGCGAAACGCTGGCTCGGCATCGTAGGCGGGGAAGAAGATCGAAATCTTGTTGGACTCGATATCAAGGCCCTCAAAGCTATCGACGTAGTTGATCGTGTTGTAGTAGACGCTGATCTCGTCGTGGTACTGATGGTCGCGGGCGAGCACATAGAACTCGTCGTAGCAGCACAAGACGGGAACGGCACGCGGGTCCTCCGAGGCACGGGCGAGCACCTGCTGATACAGCGCCACATCGATGTTGCTCTTATAGATATAGCTGCCGCGATAGATGACGCAGGCTCCGTTGTCGGGACAAAAAGCAAGGCGGTTCTTAATGCTCTCGAACATTTCCTCGAGTTTGGGGGCGGGGCGTCCGCTGGCGGGGCAGAATACAATGCCTGCGTCGGCGAGCTTGTCCAGGCGCTCATCAAGACCCTGCGGCAACACGCGCTTGTCGGTGAGCAGCGTCTTGTCCATGTCGACGGCGAGAATCTTAATGCTTCCGATATTGATGTCCGATTCGTAAGTTTGCATAAAAGCGCGCCTTTCGTTTCGAAATTGTTTCAGACGTTATAACCATCAACCAGTAACTGAGCGTATTGTCGCAGGAACGGAGCGTATTTGCACCACGCTTCACAAAGTAATGAAAAAACTTTTCAGAAATTTGAATTTGCCGCTTGTACAGCAGGCACTTTAGCGTAATATAGCGACCATCGAAAACGGAGACGGCAAAAGAGCCGCTTACCGAGGAAAAGGTACCGTTTACGATATTAGAATTGCGCCCGGCGATAGGTGAAAGGAGAGGCAGATGCAGTTCGTAAAGATCATCACTACTGCAGACAATGCCATCCGACGCCAGCGCGCAATTTCCCGACGACGATAACAATCGTCTCTGTCCGCATGGGGCGAATTGCCTCAACAGAGTCATTTTGAGGTCGTTGGGTTTTAGCACGACATTGCTGCATGTTTCTAGGGCATGTATGTGCTGATTTTTGCTATTTAACCTGATATTGCGCAGTATGTGACCTTGAAATGACTTGCAACTGACCGATGTTCTAACTAGCTACCAAGGGCGAAAGGAAACAGCCATGAGCAAGGAAAAAGTCGTTCTCGCATATTCTGGTGGTCTTGATACGTCTGTATGTGTCAAGTGGCTCCAGGACGAGAAGAATCTCGATGTCGTCTGCGTCTGCGGCAATGTGGGCCAGGAGGAGACCGGCCTGGATGCCAAGAAGCAGAAGGCGCTCGACCTGGGCGTTCTGGACTGCCAGGTACTCGACCTGCGCGACGAGTTCTCCGATGAGTTCCTGACTAAGGCCATTGCCGCAAACTCTATGTACGAGAACAAGTACCCGCTGCTCTCTGCCTTGTCTCGCCCGCTGCTCGCCAAGAAGCTTGTCGAGGTCGCTCACGAGTTTGGCGCCACGTATGTCGCCCACGGCTGCACCGGCAAGGGTAACGACCAGGTTCGTTTTGAGGCTGCGGTCAAGGCCCTCGACCCCGAGCTTAAGGTTATCGCCCCCGTTCGCGAGTGGGATCTGAAGTGCCGTCCCGACGAGGTTGCCTATGCTCACGCCCATAACGTGCCGGTTCCCGAGGGTGCCAACGACAACCCCTATTCCATCGACGACAACCTGTGGGGTCGTGCCATTGAGTGCGGTCACCTGGAGGATCCCTGGAACGAGCCGCTCGACGACGCCTGGGTTATGACCAAGAATCCTGAGGACACGCCCGACACCCCGACGTATACCGAGATTGAGTTTGAGGTCGGCAAGCCCGTCGCCGTCGACGGCAAGAAGATGAAGCTCTCCGAGATCGTCATCGCCCTCAATAAGATTGCGGGCGACAACGGCTTTGGCCGTCTCGACCTGGTCGAGGATCGTCTGGTGGGCCTCAAGAGCCGCGAGTGCTATGAGGTTCCCGGCGCCCTGACGCTCATCACCGCCCACAAGGCGCTCGAGGACATTTGCGTTGAGGGCGACCTGCTCAAGACCAAGATCAAGCTCGAGCAGGATTGGGCCACCGCCGTGTACAACGGCCAGTGGTACAGCCCACTCAAAAACGCGCTCGACGCCTTTATGGCCGACACCCAGAAGTTCGTGACCGGCACCGTCCGTCTGAAGTTCTTTAAGGGCAACTGCCATGTCGTCGGCCGCAAGAGCCCCTTCAGCCTCTACGACTACGGTCTGGCCACCTACGACCGCGACACCACGTTTGACGAGAAGGCCAGCGCCGGCTTTATCGAGATCGATACGCTGTCGCTCAAGACGTGGGCTAAGGTCCAGGGTCCCAGCTCTGCTGCCGCCCAGGCCTAGCGCCTCCTTTCCTTGGTATTCGCGCGGCCCATCCGCGTGATACATAACGGGCGCACGGGGTCCCTACCTTTCGTTATGCTTGCTGACACTTCTTAACATCGGTGGCCCCTACGTTCCGCCCGCATATATGATGCCGCGTCTGCGGCTGAGTCCGAGCCCCGCCGGGGTTGTCCGGCGGGGCTCCTTCTATCAATTTGGCGGCTCTGCGCCTATATATATGAGGAGTATCCATTATGTTTAATGCTATCGCGCATGCTCTACTTGCCCTCGCGCCCGAGTTCGATGCTGCAAAGGTCGAGGACGTCCCTATGAGCCTGAAGGCCTGGGTCGATGGTTCGCAGGGCAACATCCGAAGGGAGACGCTGGGCGCCAAGTGCATGGTGCGTCACTTCTTTGCAAATTAGCTACATGGCCCCCGCGCACGGCGGGGAGTGTGTAAAACTAGCGGTTGAAAAATCGCTTTAGCGACAGGGCGCATTGCTTTGGGCGCTTGTTTTGGTATTTGATGAAAGGGGACGGTTCCATGGCTCTTTGGGGCGGTCGTTTTGAGGCTGGTGTGGCCGAGGTCACGCAGGAGTTTGGCGCGTCGCTGCCGGTCGACAAACATCTCTATAAGCAGGATATCGCCGGCTCTAAGGCGCATGCCAAGATGCTAGCGGCCCAGGGCATTATCAGCGCCGAGGACGAGCAGGCGATTGCCGAGGGCCTGACCGGAATCGAACAGGATATCGATGTCGGCAACTTCACCTTCGATATCAACGACGAGGACATTCATATGTCCATCGAGAGCGAGCTGACCCGTCGTATCGGCGAGGCGGGCAAGCGCCTGCATACCGGGCGTTCGCGCAACGACCAAGTGGCGACCGATACGCGCCTGGGCGTCAAGGCGCTGGCCAAGGAGCTCATGGAGGCTAATCTTGAACTGCGCCATGTGCTGGTGGATGCGGCTAAAAAGTACGACAAGGTGATTCTGCCGGGCTATACGCACATGCAGCATGCTCAGCCCGTGCTGCTCTCGCATCATCTGCTGGCGTATTCCTGGATGTTCGCGCGCGACTTTACACGCCTGAAGGCCGCCTTTGACGCCGCTGACAACTGCCCGCTGGGTGCTGCCGCTCTTGCCGGTACGAGCTATCCACTCGATCGTCAGATGACGGCTGCCGAACTTGGCTTTGCGGGTGTGATTCCCAACTCGCTCGATGCGGTTTCCGACCGTGATTTCCTGCTCGACCTGCATTATGCCGGCTCCGTCATGGCGATGCACCTGTCGCGTCTTTCCGAGGAGATCGTGCTGTGGTCGAGCTCCGAATTTGGCTTTATCACGCTTTCCGACTCCTACTCCACCGGTTCGTCCATCATGCCGCAGAAGAAGAACCCCGACTTTGCCGAGCTTATCCGCGGCAAGAGCGGTCGAGTCTATGGCAACCTGGTTCAGCTGCTCGTGACCATGAAGGGCTTGCCGCTCGCTTATAACAAGGACTTGCAGGAGGACAAGGAGGGCGCGCTCGATACCGCCCATACGCTCATGCAGTGCCTGTCTGTTATGGCCGGTATGATTTCGACCTGGACCGTCAACGAAGATGCCATGGCGCGCGAGTGCGGCGTGGGGCACCTTGCCGCCACCGATGTTGCCGATTACCTGGCCAAGCGTGGTCTGCCGTTCCGCGAGGCGCATGCCGTGGTGGGGCATCTGGTCCTGATGTGCGAGAAGCGTGGCTGCAATCTTGAGGACCTGCCGTTTGAGGTGTTCCAGGAGGCAAGCCCGCTCTTTGAGCGCAATATTACCGAGGCGCTCGATATCCCGTCGATTGTCGCTGCGCGCACGACCGAGGGCGGCACCGCCCCTGCCGCCGTTGCCGTGCAGTTGGGAAGCGCCGAGGCGCAGCTCGCGGCCGATGAGGGTGTGTTTGGCTCGTTATCCAAGGTCGTCGAGATGGGCCACGGGGCAAAGTAGAGGTTTGGCTGAAGACGTATTGTCCATTTATTGATAAATCGTTTTAGCTTTACGGGCGTCTGCTGATGCGGGCGCCCCTATTTTGCTGCTATGGGGGAGGGGCTTGTCGAGAACTTCTGTAGGACCTTTGGGCAGGTTGTGAAGGGGGTACGTTCGCGGGTGGCAACCGACCGCCCGCTCTGTTCCATGTGGTTGATGAGCGGTCGGATGGTACTCTAATCGGGCTTCGAAACAGAAGTGACATATATGGAGCGCTTTAATAAATTGCAGCGTTTCAATAAACAGCTTTTTGTTTAACTGCAGCTAAAACTCTGTTACGATGCAGTCCAGGCGGGTGCCGGAATGGGACTTGGGCACGCGCGAACCTACTTGAAAGGCTACCTTATGGCTATCGAGAAGACCTTCATCATGATTAAGCCCGACGCGGTGCGCGATCGCAAGATCGGCGAGATCGTTGCTCGTATTGAGCGTAGCGGCCTTGTCATCGAGCGCATGGAGATGACCACGCTCGAGCGCGCTACCGTCGAGGAGCACTACGCCCATCTGGCCGACAAGCCCTTCTTTGGCGGTCTCTGCGACTTTATGACGAGCGGTCCGGTCGTCAAGATGGTCGTTTCCGGTCTCTCCGCTGTTTCCAAGATGCGCACCCTTATGGGCGCTACCAACCCGCTTGATGCTGCGCCCGGCACCATTCGCGGCGACTTCGCTGTCGATGTCAACGCCAACGTGATCCACGGCTCCGACTGCCTGGAGAACGCCGAGATCGAGATCAAGCGCTTCTTTGGCTAAACCAGCTTTGACTCCTTAAAGCTGTTAGCGTGTGGCTTGGGCGCCGCGGAATTCCAACCGCGGCGCCCTTTTATTCCGGTAGATTTTTGGTAAACGCATAGAAAACTACTAAAGAGCCCCGTCCGGATGTTTCTTCCGGGCGGGGGCTGGCGCTAGCGTATGGCTTTGTAAGTCTTTAGGCCTCGTCGACAATCTTTAGTCCGCGGGTCTGGTCGATCTCGTTGAGGAGATTGACGCGACGCTCGTGGCGGCCGCCCTCAAACTCGGCGTCGAGCCATTCGTCGACAATCATCTTGGCGAGCTCGGAGCCCACGACGCGGGCGCCAAAGGCCAGCACGTTGGTGTTGTTGTGCATACGGGAGAGCTTGGCGCTGAAGGGCTCGGAGCACACGACGGCGCGTACGCCCTCGACCTTGTTGGCAGCCAGGCTAATCCCGACGCCGGTACCGCAGATCAAGATACCCAGGTCGACGTCACCGTTGGCCACGGCCTTGCCCACCTTGTAACCGGCGATGGGGTAGTCGAAGCTCTCGGAGGTGTCGGTGCCATAGTTCACGACCTCGCAGCCGCGCTCCTTCAGGTGCTCGGAAATGATGTTCTTGAGCTCGACGGCGGCGTGGTCGTTACCGATACCGATCTTCATGAGTGGTTCCTCTCTGGTCCGTGCGGCGGAATTGCTAAAGGTTTTACCGCGTTCGACTGCATGATAGCGCGACTTTTGTGTAAACGCTCGGGCGTTTTTTGGTCAAACGCTTTAGCATGCAACAAGACCTGCTTTTCATGAATGAATGCCGCCAGTTTGTGCTTGAGCGCCGTCCGCCGGAACCGTGGTTGCGGTTTTTGATGCATTGTTATCAAATAAAGGAGCTAACTTTTTTGAGAGTCCAGCCCGTTATGCAAGCAGGAGATACCTATGCCTACCGATTCCATCCGTGATGCCGCGTTTTGCGATGTTTTGAACCGCGAGCTTGTCTGTGCACTCGGCTGCACCGAGCCCATTGCCGTTGCCTATGCAGCGGCGCTGGCGAGCCAGACGCTCGGTTGCGAACCCGATCATATGGATGTTGCCTGCTCGGGTAACATAATCAAGAACGTTAAGAGCGTGACCGTGCCCAACTCGGGCGGTATGCACGGTATTGAGGCCGCGGCCGTGCTGGGCGCCGTGGGCGGTGACGCCAAGAGCGCGCTCGAGGTGCTCGAGAGCGTTAACGATGAAGACCGCGCTCGTGTGGCCGAGCTCCTCGCCGACGCTGGCTACTGCGATGTGTCGCTTGTCGAGGGTGTGCCCAACCTCTACATCAAGGTGACTGCGACGGCCGGGGGCCATACCGCGGTCGTCGAGATTACCGATCACCACACTAATGTCACGTGCCATACGCTCGATGGTATTCCGGTATGCGGCAAGTCGGCGGGGGAGTGCGCCGCCTGCGCCGAGCGCGTGGTGGCCGAGCGTGCGGCAGATAACGCCGATACGCCCATGTCCATTGATTCCATCATCGACTTTATCGAGGACGGTGACATTGAGGGCGCCCGCGCTGCCGTTGAGCGTCAGATTGAGCTGAATGGCGCAATCAGTGCCGAGGGCCTTGCGCACGCTTGGGGCGCCGAGGTGGGTCGTACGCTGCTAGGTGCTCGTGCCGATGACGTCGCCTGCCGTGCCCGTGCCCGTGCGGCCGCCGGGTCCGACGCCCGCATGAACGGTTGCGCGCTGCCGGTCGCCATTGTGTGCGGCTCGGGCAATCAAGGCATTACCTGCGCATTGCCCGTCATGGAGTATGCCGAGTACCTGCGTTGCGACCACGAGCGTCTGGTGCGCGCCGTGATGCTGTCCGATCTTATCGCCGTGCATATCAAGAGCTATATTGGTGCGCTTTCGGCGTTTTGCGGTGCTATTTGCGCCGCGTGCGGCGCCGGCGCTGCGATTACCTGGCTGTGCGGTGGCACGCGCGAGCAGATTGGCGCGACGGTCTCGAATACGCTCGGTAACGTGGGCGGCATCGTGTGCGACGGCGCCAAGGCGAGCTGTGCCGCCAAGATCTCGGCTGCCGTCGATGCAGCGATTCTGGGCCATGATATGGCCATGCAGGGTCGCGGCTTCCGCGCCGGCGAGGGCCTGATCCAAGATACCGTTGAGCAGACAATCGCCAGTATGGGCTACGTAGGCCGTGTGGGCATGAAAGATACCGATGTCGAGATCCTCAACATCATGATCGGCAAAACCCAAGTGTGCTAGGACAGTTCGTCGGCTACTTGGTGTTCGTAGAAGGCTTCTACTACGGCGTTAAAGTCGCGGGCGAAGTCTTCCATGGTTCCGTGCCAGGTGGCCCGGCCGGGTTTTCCCTGGCCAACATAGGCAGTTTGAATGCCGCAGGCGGGGCTGGGGAAGTCGCGCTTGGGATCGTTGCCCACCATAAGGACCTCGTGTGGCTCGAGTCCCATCACCTGAATCTGCTCTAGATAGTAGGTGGCATCGGGCTTGCAGCGGGTGGTGTTTCCCATGTGCGTGACGAGCTCAAAGGGGGCGTCGGCCAGGTCGCCCCAACCCATGCGGCACTCGATGGCCCCCTGGGGAAAGCTGGGGTTGGTAAAGAGCGCGCAGCGCAGTCCTGCGTTCTGTACGGCCTGGAGAGCGGCGTGTGCGCCCGGCATGGCGTGGGCGTTGATGACATCGTCGTTCTTGTACGGAAGAACTTCGCGGTCGTAGTAGGTAAACGCCTCGTAGATGAGGGGATCGGAGAGGCAAATGCCGCATCGGCGCTCGACCTCGGTGCGGTAAAATTCAAGATTGGTGCGGTTGTCCGTGCCGCTTCGACGGTTGGCGTTGAGGTCGACCAGGATGGTGCCGAGGCGTGCCATCGTGCCACCGCGGCTGCGGCGTCCGATATCCGCGAGCATCGACGAGACATCCTTAAAATAGCGAAGGATGAACGCGTTGAGGTTGATGCTAAGAAGCGTCTCGTCCATATCGAAAACGACTGCTTTGAGCACGCGGGCACCTTTCTCGATAAATCGTTCCAGAATCGTTGCTCCGGATACTTTACCCCAAAGCCGTATGCCTAACTGCCTATCGTCAACTTATGGAGACGGTCGTCCACAAGATTGCGAAAAAGTCTCCATACGAGTAAAAAATCGCAGTTCACGCTTGAAATCGAAATGATTTCCCCGTAACCTATACGAACGTGATTGCATAAGCGTCACATTAGTATCTGTCGGCTCCCGAGTGTTCCTAAACGTTGTGTGCTTGTCGCACCCTTCTGTAGGTCCTAGCAATCGGGGCCCCGTAGTTCGAAAGGGGTCCACCTTTGAGTGAGATTCAGAACTCGTCCATTTTCTCTCTTGACGATGTCAACGAGGAGGAGATGAACAACCTCATCGACGGTACGATTACCGACTTTGATGAGGGCGATCTCGTTAACGGCACTGTCGTTAAGATCGAGCATGACGAGGTGCTCGTTGACATCGGATTCAAGTCCGAGGGCGTTATCCCGGTCCGCGAGCTGTCCATCCGCAAGGACGCTAACCCTGCAGACATCGTTGCACTCGGTGATCCCATCGAGGCTCTGGTTCTCCAGAAGGAGGACAAGGACGGTCGTCTGGTTCTGTCCAAGAAACGTGCCGAGTACGAGCGTGCTTGGAACCGCATCGAGGAGAAGTTCAACTCCGGCGAGAACGTCGAGGGCGAGGTTATCGAGGTTGTCAAGGGCGGCCTGATCCTCGACATCGGCCTGCGTGGCTTCCTGCCCGCTTCCCTCGTCGACCTCCGTCGCGTCAAGGACCTCACCTCTTACATGGGCACCCGCATCGAGGCCCGCGTCATCGAGATGGACCGCAACCGCAACAACGTCGTCCTCTCCCGTCGCGTCGTGCTCGAGGAGTCCCGTAAGGCCGAGCGCTCCGAGATCCTGTCCAAGCTCAAGTCTGGCATGCGTCTCCAGGGCACCGTTTCCTCCATCGTCGACTTCGGCGCCTTCGTCGACCTCGGCGGTATCGACGGCCTCATCCACATCTCCGAGCTCTCTTGGAACCACGTCAACCATCCTTCCGAGGTTGTCAAGGTCGGCCAGGAGGTCGAGGTCGAGGTTCTCGACGTCGATCTCAACCGCGAGCGCATCTCCCTGGGTCTCAAGCAGACCACCGAGGATCCGTGGCGCGCACTGGTCAAGAAGTACCCCGTCGGCGCTATCGTCGAGGGCACTGTGACCAAGCTTGTCCCGTTCGGCGCTTTTGTCGACCTGGGCGAGGGCATCGAGGGCCTGGTGCACATCTCCGAGATGGCCAACAAACACGTCGACCAGCCTTCTCAGGTTACCCACGTGGGCGACAAGGTTCAGGTCAAGGTCATGGAGATCGACCTCGACCGTCGTCGTATCTCCCTGTCCATGAAGTCTGCTGCTGAGACTCTGGGCGTTGAGATCGAGGTTACCCCGCTGCCTTCCGAGAAGAAGGACGAGGAGACCGACGCCGAGTAAATCGGTTTGACGATCACTTGTTTTAAGGGATCCGTCCGCAATGGATGGGTCCCTTTTTGCATTTGGCGCCGAGATGCGCAATGCTGCCGGGCTGTCCACAGGCTATTGGATTGTCGGTGCATGAAAAAATGCCGACATCCCGCCTCGGGGAGGAGGCGGGAACGCACCGAGTAGACGGAGGGGTGCGGAGCGCGGTCGCGTCTCGACTGACGACGTTGCCCATCGACGACCCTATTGTACTGCATAGCGCGGTTCTTGGTTTATCGTGTCGAACGCTTGTGTTGTGCCATTGCCTGCGGCAACGGTGTGCTACACTCTTGCACTGCTGAGTGGGCCAGACGGTCGCGCGATGTGCTGCTTGCAGCACGCGTGAGGAAAGTCCGGGCTCCAGAGGGCGGGATGCCGGCTAACGGCCGGGCGGAGTGATCCGACGGAAAGCGCCGCAGAAAAGAAGACTCCCACCTGCGCCGCAAGGCGTAAAGGGAAAAGCTGAAACGGTGGTGTAAGAGACCACCAGCGTCGTGGCAACACGGCGGCTTGGCAAGCCCCATCCGGAGCAAGCGCGAATAGGAACGCTATGGGCCGGCCCGGTCCGCGTTCGGGTAGCGTGCGTGGAGCTGCACGGTAACGTGCAGACAAGATAAATGACCGTTCACGACAGAACCCGGCTTATCGGCCCACTCAGCTTTCTTGTTGACGCTGCGACGGCGTCAGCTGGCCGATTTGGCGCTCATTCGTCGGTCGCCGCCATAAGGCGTGCTCCCTCCTCTTTCGGGCCAAATCGACTCAGCTGACGCCGTCTCGCTGTCTTTGCCTGATCATCGGTGGCTCCGTTCTTTTTGGTGAGGTAGCCGAAGCACTCTTTGCCGTATTATTGAGGCTGTTTGTTGCTTTGCTTGTTGTTGAGGGGCTTTGTTGGACAGCTATTTTACCCTGCAATCGAATATTGAGGCTTCGGGCGAGTTTGTGGACCGCAAGAGCCGGTTTATTGCCCAGCTGGTCCATATTGAGTCCGAGGATGAGGCGAATGCCTTTATCGAGATGGTTCGCAAGCGTCATTACGACGCTCGGCACAATGTTCCCGCGTGGATTTTAGTCGATGGACGCGAGCGCCAGAGCGATGATGGTGAGCCGAGCCGCACGAGTGGTATGCCGACGCTCGAGGTGTTGCGCGGTGCGGGGCTCAAAAATGTTTGCTGCGTAGTGACGCGCTATTTTGGTGGCACGCTGTTGGGGCCTGGTGGCTTGGTGCGCGCCTATACCGCGGCGACGCAGGCGGCGGTGGCAACTGCTCGGGAGGCCGGGCAGATCGTCGAGATGACGAGTGTCGTGCCGGTTGACGTGCATGTGGCCTATCCGCAGTATGAGCAGGTGCTTCGTTTGGCGCAGGATTCGGGTGCCAAGGTTTCGGATACCGATTACGCGGATGCCGTGACACTTCATTTGGTGTTTAAGGCGGGGGAGCAGGAGCCGTTTTGCGCCAAGATGCGCGAGCTTATGGCAGGGCGCGAGGAGATTGAGTTCGGCGCCCCCGAGTTTGCGGAGTTCTAACGACGACGGCCGGCGTGCTTTTGGATGGATCCCAAGCGCGCCGGCCGTCGTTTTATGTTGCTGCCGTCTACTCGGCGAGCTGCTTTAGCATATTGCAGGCGATTTCGACGGCATCGTCGATGCAGCCGGGGCAGCTGCGGAGCGGACCCTTATCCGATCCGATGCCCTTGAGCGTGCCGCAGACGGTCGTCGTGTTCTTCTCGCCAAAACGCTTGGCGATTTCGCGCGATAGCTTGTAGGTCTGGCCCTTGGTCTTGGGGTTTTCCATGCCGTTGCTCATTACAAAGCCCATGATGGCCACGGCGCCCGAGATGGCGCCACAGGTTTCGGTCATGCCGCCCATGCCGGCACCAAAGCCCTCGGTGAGGATAAAGGCGGTCTGGGGGTCGAGCCCGACGGCGGGCGCGAGCGTGCAGGCGACGGCCTGTGCGCAGTTGAAGCCGCGGGCGTGGTACTCGGCAGCCTGAGCCTGACAGGCGGTGATGTCGAGCTGGGCCGTATCGATTTGCTTCATCGTTGTCTCCTTGGTCACGGTGTACCCGCCTATGGTACCCGTGCCGGTGCATGTAATCATCGAGAGCTCCATCTAGGCCTCATTTTTATCTATCGAACAAATGCCTAAGGTTGAGACAAACACCCTTGATTCATTTGTCTCATAACCCACCTTGAGGATGGGTTGAGAGGGGTGTGCGGTAGCGGTATCGTGAACCGAATAAAACAAAACCCAAGTAAGGGAGTTGGATATGAGCGAGCAGACCATCGGTACGACGTGTGTTCAGGGCGGCTATCGCCCGGGCGACGCGGAGCCGCGCCAGGTGCCTATCTACCAGTCCACCACGTGGAAGTACGACACGTCGGAGCACATGGGCAAGCTGTTTGACCTGGAGGAGTCGGGCTACTTCTACAGCCGTCTGCAGAACCCCACGTGCGATCTGGTTGCCGCCAAGATCTGCGAGATGGAGGGCGGCACCGCTGCGATGCTCACGAGCTCGGGCATGGCTGCGAACTTCCTTGCGATCTTTAACGTTGCCGGTGCCGGCGATCACGTGGTCGCGAGCTCTGCCATCTACGGCGGTACCTATAACCTGCTCGCCCATACCATGGAGCGCATGGGTCTGACCTGCACGTTCGTTGCCCCCGACTGCACCGAAGAGGAGCTCGAGGCAGCCTTTAAGCCCAATACCAAGCTCGTCTTTGGCGAGACGATCGCCAACCCCGCCCTTGCCGTGCTCGATATTGAGCGCTTTGCCAAGGCCGCGCATGACCACGGCGTGCCGCTGATGGTCGACAACACCTTCCCGACGCCCGTGATGTGCCGTCCCTTTGAGTGGGGCGCCGACATCGTTACGCACTCCACCACCAAGTACATGGATGGACATGCTGCCTACCTGGGCGGCGTAATCGTCGACCACGGTCAGTTTGACTGGATGGCCCATGCGGACAAGTTCCCGGGTCTCACCACGCCCGACGAGAGCTACCACGGCGTGACGTATGCCGAGAAGTTCGGTCGCGAGGGCGCCTTCATTACCAAGGCAACCGCTCAGCTCATGCGCGATCTTGGCCCCATGCAGAACCCGCAGGCGGCGTTTTTCCTGAACAGCTCGCTCGAGAGCCTGCACGTGCGCATGCCGCGTCATTGCGAGAACGGCCTGGCCGTTGCCAAGTTCCTGCAGAGCCATCCCAAGGTGCGTTTCGTGAGCTATCCGGGTCTGGAGGGCGACAAGTACTATGACCTGGCTCAGAAGTACATGCCCAACGGTACCTGCGGCGTCGTGAGCTTTGGCTTTAACGGTGGTCGCGCGGCGGCCGAGACCTTTATGAAGAGCCTCAAGCTCGCCCAGATCGCCACGCACGTGGCCGACGCCCGCACTTGCTGCTTGCATCCTGCTAACGCCACGCATCGCCAGATGAACGATGAGGAACTCATCGCCTGTGGCATCTCCGCCGACATGGTGCGCCTGTCGTGCGGCCTCGAGGACACAGCCGATCTGATTGCCGACCTTGAGCAGGCGCTCGAGCAGTGCTAGGCTAGCGTTCGCACAAGGCGCCGATGCTGGCAGAAAGCTTCGGCGACCTTTCGTTCCGATTCCGTAGGCGGGACCCCAATCGCAACTGTTCGCAGGCGATGGGGCCCCGTTTTTTGTGTTGCGCCACTCGAAAGGATGGATATGGAGAAAACTGCAGAGCAGCTGCGCCGCGAGCACATTGCTCTAGAGGGCGACACCCATGGCAAGAACAAATGGGCGATTCTGTTTACCGTGCTCATCATGACGTTTATGTCGTGTCTGGATTCGACCGTCGTGACCGTGGCGTTGCCCGTGATGCAAAAGGAACTGGGCGTGGGCCTCGACCGCATCCAGCTGGTAAGCTCGGTGTATCTGCTTGCGACGTGCGTGGCCATGCTGCCGTTTGGCCGCCTGGGCGACGTGCGCGGCAAGGTCGGCGTATTTCAGCTGGGCGTAATCGTCTTTACGGCCGGTTCGCTGCTTTGCGGCCTTTCGGGCTCGCTCGAAGTTCTTATTCTGGCGCGCATCGTTCAGGGCGTCGGTTGCGCGGCGGCCATGGCTAACAACATGGGCATTATCACCGAGTCGTTTCCGGCGCGCGAGCGCGGCCGTGCCATGGGTATTCTTGCGACCTTCGTGGCCCTCGGCATGATGTGTGGCCCCGTGCTCGGTGGCATGCTAGTGGCAAGCTTTCCCTGGGAGAGTATCTTCCTCATCAACCTGCCTATTGGCGTCATCTCGTTTATCGTGGGGCTCTATACGCTACCGCATGTTAAGCCGGAGGTCGGCGAGCGCCCCATGTCCCTGATCGAGGCTGCTCGTCGCTGCTTTGCAAATTCGGCCTTCACCATCAACCTTGCCTGCATGCTCATCGTGTTCGTTGGTATTGGCGCATCCGAGTTTATCTTGCCGTTCTATTTTCAGGACGCCCACGGCTTTGGTTCCGACATTTCCGGATTGCTCTTTTTGGCGCTGCCGATGGTGAATGCCTTTATCGGCCCGCTTTCGGGCACGGTTTCGGACCGTGTTGGCTGCGAGGGCCCCACGACGGTCGGTCTGGGCGTGTACGTATGCGGTCTTTTTGCGGTAAGCACGCTCGATGAGCACTCTTCTATCCCTGTGATCGTGTGCTGTGTCGCGTTTATGTCGTGCGGTACGTCGATTTTCCAGAGTCCCAACAACTCGCTGTACATGGGCTCGGCTCCGCGCGAAGCGCTCGGCTTTGCGGGCAGCCTGGGTAGCCTGGCGCGCTATGCGGGTATGGCAGTGGGCATTACGGCGGCGTCGCATATCCTGTATGGGCAGATGAGCGTGGCGATGGGCGAGGCCGTGACCAGTTTCGTTGCAGGCCGTCCGGATGTGTTTTTGTTTGGTTTCCGTTCGGTGTTCTATGTGTTGATGGCTGTGGCCGCTGTGGGCTTTGCGCTCGCCATGGTGCGTTTGGTGAGGGTGCGCGCTCGCCATTAGCTTGTGGAGGCAGGCTTGCCACGAATCGGGCCTATCTACTTGTCTTGCGGCTTTATGGTGCGATGCGGCTTGTGGGAGGGGCGGGGGTCGGTCCGTGGTAGACTATCGAACAACGTTTATTAATCGCGCGGTATCGTTGCCGCGAGAAGGGGTTGCGCCATGCAGGAGCTTGAGGATCGTATTCGCCATGACGGCATCGTAAAGGCCGGTAACGTCCTTAAGGTTGATGCCTTCCTCAACCACCAGTGCGACGTTGAGCTGTTTGACCACATGGGTGCCGAGTGGGCCCGTCTGTTCGAGGGCGTCGAGATCAACAAGATCCTGACGATTGAGGCTTCGGGCATTGGCATGGCCTGCATTGCGGCTCAGCATTTTGGCGGTGTGCCGGTGGTCTTTGCCAAGAAGGCGCAGTCCATCAACCTCGACGGCGAGCAGTACGCCACGACCATCTACTCCTTTACCAAGCAAAAGGAGTACCCGGTCATCGTTGGCAAGCGTTTCCTGTCCGAGGGCGACAAGGTCCTGATCATTGACGACTTCTTGGCCAACGGCTGCGCGCTCGAGGGTCTTATCAAGATCTGCGAGGCTGCGGGTGCCGAGGTGTCCGGTATTGGCATTGCGGTGGAGAAGGGCTTCCAGGGCGGCGGCGATAAGCTCCGCGAGCGCGGCTTCCGCGTCGAGAGCCTGGCCCGTATCGCCGATATGGACTGCGAGACCGGCGAGATCACCTTCGCCTAAGCGCGCAACACAAGCGATTGGTATGCGATGTGACAAAGGGACCGTCCCTTTGTCACATTTTTTGTATGAGGGGAGGTGTTGATATGGATGAGAACAAGATGGGATGGCGCGAGTATGCGCGCTATGCCGAGATGTCGGCCGAGGAGTTGGCGCGCGATTGCGAGGTGCAGGTGTTTCGCGCGACGGGTCCGGGCGGACAAGGCGTCAACACGACGGACTCGGCGGTGCGCATGAAGCATGGGCCCACGGGGATTGTCGTGACGGCGCGCGAGAGCCGTAGTCAGTTTCAGAATCGCAGCTGCTGTCTGCGTAAGCTGAGGGCAGAGCTTGAGCGTCGCGGGCGTCCGCCGCGCCGACGCGTAAAGACCAAGGTGCCCCAGCGCTCTCGCCAGCGCAGGCTCAATGACAAGCACTTCAACGCCATTAAAAAGGCCAACCGTCGCAAGCCGGGCAGCGACGAGTAGTCGTTTGTTCCACTGGCCTTGCTAGCGGGTAGGGTGCCAAACTTGGAGAGCGCCGCTGAGGACGTCGACCTCGATGCGCGAGGCGACAACGGGCTCGCCGTCGGCTTGGATGGGGTAGTCGGGCTCCTCAAAAGTGAGCTCGGCATGGCGGCAGCGGCGCACGCGAACCGGCGGCAACTTGGTATGGTGGCCGTCTTTGGCCGAAAGGAACATAGGCAGGGCTACCGCGCGAGGGACGGGGCCGCAGGCGTAGCAGACGTCGAGCATGCCGTCGCAGGGGTCGGCATCGGGGCAGATGCGATAGCCCGAGCCATACGTGGGGCCCAGCTGAATCGCCATGATGATCGCCCTCACGCGCTCGGCGGGCGCGCCGTCAAAGCTGGCTGTCATGGGGTAGTTGCGATAGCGTAGGCCAAACTGCTCAAGTCCCGAGAGGGTGTAGAGCGGAGCGCCCGTCAAGCCGGTCTTTTTGCGCAGTTCGGTGGTGCCAAGGCCGATGGCGGCATCAATACCGACGGAGAGCGTCTGGTCGTAATACTCGACGATCGCCTCGCCGCTGCCGCTTGTGGGGTTCCATGAGCGAATCCGCCCGATGTCCTGACGCTGCAGCTCACAGGTGAGCAGCGCGCCAAAATCCTTGCCGGAGAAATCTTCGATGCCGAGCGTCTGGGCAAAATCGTTGCCGGAGCCCACGGGCAGGACGGCAAGAGCGGGGCGGGCGTCCTCTTTTTGCGTCATAAGCCCGTTGACGACCTCGTGGATCACGCCGTCGCCGCCGAGTGCGATAACGGTGCGATAGCCCTGAGCCCGTGCGGCCAGCTCCTTGGCGTGTCCCATGTGCTCGGTCAACACCAGGTCAAACTGGGATGCGCGTGCAGTCATGTCCAAAAAGCGTTGCAGGCGCTCGGCAACTTCGCGTGCCGCACCCGACTGGGCGGCTGGGTTGGCGATGATGAGCGTGCGACCAAAATCAGTTGCGTGCATGGGGCGACTCCCGGCGTATGACGTGACGGTGCGGTCGCGCTCGGGTCGAATTGCTCCCGATTGTGGCTGCACGGCGAATACTAACGTCTACTCTATCAGGTCGTTGTGGCGCTCGATAGCCTCTGCCACCGTGCCGCCCTCGTCCACAATAAGCGAACGGCGTTTAGGCGAGACAATGCGCTGCGCGGGGTATACGCCGCGGTGGCCGCCGGCGAGATAGCTGATAAACGCCACGATCACGAAGAAGCCGGCGGCCGTGCCGTGGAACAGGTCGATGGCCATCATACAGGTGGTGATGGGCACGTTAAGGCCGGCGCAGAACACGCCGAGCATGCCCAGCGCCGCCAGAAAGCTGGGGTCGATTCCGGCGAGGCAGCCGATCCAGCCGCCGAGCGCCGCACCGATGCCAAACAGAGGCGTGACCTCGCCGCCTTGGAAGCCCGCGCCCAGAGTAAGCGCTGTGACGGCCAACTTGATGGCTGCGTCCGCCAGGGTGGTGTTGCCTGCAAATCCGGCGCCGGAAAGCCACGTGGAAAGGCCGGCGTAGTCCCAGGCGTCGAGGAGGGCATAGGCGGCCAAAACCACGAGTGCGCCTATAAGTGCGCGAACAAGGTAATTGGTGATAAAGCGACCGTACAGGCTCTTGACGGTTCGAACCGACCAGGCAAAGAGGCGTGCCGTCAGACCGAAGATAATGGCGCTGGTAACAACGATGACGACCGTTTTGGGCGTCATGGCGGGAACGCTGGCGATAACATTCGCCTCGTACTCGGTTCCCAAGGCAAGCGACGTAAAGTAGCCGGTAAACGAGGCAACCAGGCAGTAGATGCCTGCGGTGTAGTCGATCTTACCGATAAAGCACATCTCCATGCCAAAGAACGCGCCGGCGAGGGGCGAGCCGAATACGGCGCCAAAAGCGGACGAGATACCGGCGAGCATGAGGTCGTGGTGATCATGCTTTTTGAGGTGGGCGAGGCTCGAGATGTTGCTGGCGATGGTGCCGCCAATCTGCACCGCGGCTCCCTCGCGACCGGCCGATCCACCCGTTAGGTGCGTGAGCGTGGAGCAGACGAAGGTGAGGACGGCCATGCGCATATGGATGAGGCGGGTGCCCAGAGCGGAGTCAATGACCAGGTTGTTGCC
This sequence comes from Coriobacteriaceae bacterium, assembly GCA_905194545.1. Classification (GTDB taxonomy): domain Bacteria; phylum Actinomycetota; class Coriobacteriia; order Coriobacteriales; family Coriobacteriaceae; genus Collinsella. The sequence goes on from CAJJSS010000009.1 coordinate 47,127, forward strand.
ACGCTTGGCGGCGAGACCGTGGTTCTTGTAGACCCACGCGGTGGCCATGCCCACAACGGGAAGCAGCGCGTAAATCCACGCATGGTGTTCGCGATAATCGGTCGCGATATTCAGCGAGGCCAAAAACGCCCAAGCGGCAACGCCCATGGCGAGCGAGACGATGGCGACGAGTACGAGCAACTTAGCGCTCGCGAGTAGGTTGCGAGCGTTGCGTCGCGTGTCGGCTGCCAAGAGCTGCTCGGAACGGGTGAGTTGATGCCTGCCGGCCATGATGACGTCGTTCAGGGAGAAAAAACCGCCATCGTCGAGCGGCTGAGAATGATCCTGCGCTTCGTTTGCGCTTTCGAGTTTGTCGTTATGAGCCATACGTTCCTCTTTTAGGTTGCAACGCAAGCATTATAGAACGCGGCAAACGCGACGAACCGGTGGGTTGGTTTCCATTCTGTTTCGCGGCTTGCGGCCGACAGGTGTATTTGCGGGTACAGGCAAAGTCGCGGTCGCGCGTCGTGGGATTATACTGAGACAAGCATAAAGAATCGGCGCCCCTGTTGTGCGCCGTGGCATTAAGAGGTGCATATGGCAGGGAAACTCATTCCGCTGGAGGACGCGCAGTCGATTGTTCTGTCGCACGTTGCTCCGACCGATCTCGTCGAGATTCCCGTGTGGCAGGCCGCCGGTCTTCCCTTGGCAGAGGACGCGGTGGCCGATATCGACATTTCGCCGTTTGCCAACAGCGCTATGGACGGATATGCCGTGCGCTCGGCGGACTTGGCGCAGGCATCTGGCGAGGCGCCGGTGACGCTCGACGTTGTCGGACACGAGGCCGCGGGCCATGTCTTTGAGGGCGTGGTCGGCGTGGGCGAGACGGTCCGCATCATGACGGGCGCGCCGGTACCCGAAGGTGCCGATGCCGTGGTGAAATACGAGATCGTCGAGGTGCTTGACGGCGACGGCAACGAGGGCTCGCACGTGAGCTTCTCGGCGCCTGCCAAGGTAGGGGAGAACGTTCGCTCTGCCGCCGAGGAGGCCCATGTCGGCGATGTTGTGATGCACGCCGGCGAGGTTGTGGCCCCGGCCGGCGCTGGCCTGCTGGCGAGCGCCGGGTATGCGAGCGTGAAGGTGCATGCCGCGCCGCGTGTGGGCATTATCTCGCTGGGCACGGAGCTGGTCGCGCCGGGTGAGCTGCCGGCGCGCGGGCAGATTCGCGACTCCAACTCGTCGGCGTTGATGGCCGAGGCACTCGATGCCGGCGCCGAGCCGGTGTTCTTTGGCATCGCTCCCGATGATGAGCAGGCAATCGCCGAGCTCGTGCATCGCGCCGTGCAGGAGTGCGATTTTGTCATTACGAGCGGCGGTGCCTCGGCGGGCGATTACGACTATGTGACGGCGCTCGTCCGGCGCGAGGGCGAGGTGCTCTTCGACCGCATCTCGATGCGTCCCGGCAAAGCCATCACGTTTGGCCTGCTTGGGGGCAAGCCGTATTTGGGGCTTTCGGGCAATCCCGCGGCGGCGTATGTGGGCTTTGAGATGCTCGCCCGCCCCGCGATCCGCAAGATGCGCGGCTTTGCCGAGGGTACGCGTCCCGTGCAGCAGGCGACGCTCACGCACGGCGTGAAAAAGCGACAGCATCGCCGCTTCTTCGATCGCGCCACGGTTTTGCGCGACCCCGAGACCGGTGAGCTGTTGGTGACCGAGGCCAAGACGCAGAATTCGGCGCTGCTCGGCACGATGCAGCGGGCTAACTGCCTGTTGCGTGTTGACGAAGGACCGTGCGACCTCAAGGTGGGCGATGTCGTGGACATTGTTCGCGTCGACCTGCCTGAGGGCGCCGTGTTGTAGGAGGAATACTATGGAGCTGAAGATATCGATCGTGACGTGTTCGGACACGCGCGATCTTGCCCAGGATGAGGCCGGAGCCGCACTCGAGGAACTTATCGAGGCGCAGGGCTGGACGGTCGCCTCACATGTGGTTGTGCGCGACGACGTCAGCGAGATCGGTGATGCCATTGTGGAAGCCGCCGATGAGTGCCACGCCAATGTCGTGCTCACCTGCGGCGGCACGGGGCTTTCGATGCGCGATGTGACGCCCGAGGCGACGCGTGCCGTTTGCGAGCGCGATGTGCCGGGTATTGCAGAGGCGATCCGTGCCTACTCCATGACCAAGACGCACCGCGCTATGCTCTCGCGCGCTATTTGCATGCAACGAGGTCATACACTTGTCGTAAACTTTCCCGGTTCTACGAAGGCCGCCCGCGAAAGCTGGGAGGCCATAGCGGACCAGCTGGAGCATGCAGCCCAAATGACAGCGGGCGGCGGACATACCAACTAAGCGGTTTACCTGCGGCGGGGCGACCTGAACGGCTGCTCCGCCTATTATTTGCGCCCAAGGGGACGGCATTCTGTAGGCGTGCCTGAAACTATATTCTCAGACAAGAATAATTTCTCAGAATCATTATTCGCACCGAAGTATAATCTAATTACAGAATAAAGCCTGCGGCGAGGTGCCCGGGTGTATCGTTCGAAAGGGTTGAACATGTTCGATATGGTTTCTCGCCGCGGATTCGTCTCGCTCTCTGCTGTCGCCGCTGCCGGCCTTGGTCTTGCCGGCTGTTCGGGCAGCAAGACGTCCGAGCCGGCCGGATCAGATGCCGGTTCTGCTAAGGCATCTTCCAAGAAAGCTGTCGAGCTGCAGGTCTTTGCCGCCAACTCGCTCGAGAAGGCTCTGCCCGAGGTTCAGGAGCTTTACACCGAGCAGACCGGCACCACCTTTGCCGACACGCAGTTTAAGGCCTCCGGCGACCTCGTCGAGCAGATGCGTGCCGGCGCCACGGCCGATGTGCTCATCACCGCTTCCAAGGGCACCATGGATGACGCCGAAGCCGCCGAGCTCGTCGACACCGACACCCGTGAGGATATGTTCGTCAACGACCTTGTGATCATTCGCGCCGAGGGCTCCGATACCAAGGTCGAGGCCATCGCCGACGTTGCGAACCTGGACGGCAAGATCGCCATCGGCGACGCCAAGACCGTTCCCGCCGGCAAGTATGCTAACCAAGCGCTGGCTTCCGTGGGCCTCTACACCGGTACCGAGGGTGATGATGGCGAGTACGCACCCGAGATCGCCGGCAAGGTCGCACTGGCAGACAAAGTTGGTACCGCCGCCGCCTATGTGTCCACAGGCGACTGCGTGGCCGGTTTTGTCTACAGCTCTGACATCTTCCGCTACGACGGCATCGAGGAGGCCTTCGTGTGCCCCGAGGATTCGCACAAGCCCATCGTGTACCCGGGTGCCGTTGCCGAGAGCTCCGAGCACGCCGACGAGGCCAAGGCGTTTATCGACTTCTGTCTGACCAACAAGAAGGCTCAGAAGATTTGGGCTAAGTACGGCTTTGAGCTTTCCGAGTAGTGCGGCTTGGCGCGATAATTCCATCGTTTTGTGTTTCACTCCGTCCTTGTATTCGCTTGGAGCTTTTCGTGCTTAATAGATTCCGCATGCTTGTCGCCTGTGCTTTGACCCTCGCGCTTTGCTGGATGCCGGGATTTGCGTTTGCTGGGGACGCTGAGGACGGGGCCCAGGTTACTGCGACCGCTCATGGGCTTTCCTATGGGATCGAGGGTTTTGAGCGGTTGGCCAAGGGGACCGCTCGTGCCATGGAGGGCCAGCCTGAGGGCTACCGGTTTCCCGTTGACGAGGACGTGGACCTTGTAGTGGCGCCTGCTGCCGATCGCGTTGTGGTGTGGATATCGCCCAAGGCGGTCGAGAAGTTTGGATTGGATCCGCAGGACAACGAGTGCGTATCGGGTCTCAAAGCCCTCGTCTGTGAGCTCGACAGCTCAAACTGCATGGGAGGTGCGCAGCTAGGGGACGTGGATCTTCCTTGGTATTTCACGGCGGAAACAACGTTTGATACCGGCGGGTATACCTATGGCTTTGACGAGCGCGGTACGGATGGGGACCGCTATGTGGTGATTGCATCAGCCTCGGGTGATGCCAAGGGCGGCGCGCGTTGGCTTGATAGCGCTCAAATGGTAGAGGCGTCGTCTGTCGCGTTGCGGGATGAGCAGGGGCCCTTGACCTCTCTGGCTTCCTTTTTGGGCGACATCGACTATCGCCCGTTTTGGGTGTCCGTTAAAACGAGCGGCCTTGCCCTGCTGATCTCCTTTGCGCTGGGCCTGTTCGCCGCGTGGAAGACTATGGGTACCTCGAGCCGCATCAAGGGCCTGCTCGATTCGGTCTTTACGATTCCTATGGTGCTGCCGCCCACGGTCTGCGGCTTTCTGCTTCTCATGCTGTTTGGCCGCTCGACCGGGGTGGGCCAGTGGCTCATCGCGCACGGCATCTCGATCGTCTTTACGTGGCCTGCGGCGGTCATTTCGGCCGTCGTTGTGTCGTTTCCGCTGGTCTACCGCACGGCGCTCGGAGCCTTCGAGAGCCTCGACACGCAGATGCTCGACGCCGCGCGAACCCTGGGATGGTCCGAGCGTCGCATCTTTACCAAGCTTATGATGCCGCTTGGCTGGCCCTCGATTGCCGCCGGCACGGTGCTCGCCTTTGCCCGCGCGATGGGCGAGTTCGGTTGCACCCTGTTCTTTGCGGGCAACTACGCTGGCATTACCCAGACCATCCCCATCGCCATCTACTTTGAGTGGATGGGCGGCAACACGTCGGTGGCGCTCTTTTGGGTCATCGTCGTAATCGTGTTCAGCTTCCTGGTCATTCTGTTCATCAATATGTACACGGCGCATTCGCAAAAGTACCGTGAGCGCGGCCTGTCCCGCGCGGAGCGCAAGCAGGCCAAGCAGCTGGGCGGCCAGACCGATTCGCTCGACCCAGTCGGCGGCGATGCACTGCGTATCGATCGCGAGGCGCTGGCCGAGCTTACGCGCGATGACGCGGTGCCGCAGGGAGGTTGATAAGCTATGTCGCTCGTTCTGGATATCAAAAAACGCTACCCCGGGTTTATGCTCGATATGCAGCTTGAGGCCGGCGAGGAGCGCGTGGCGCTGCTGGGCGCCTCGGGTTGTGGCAAGAGCTGCACCTTGCGTTGCATTGCCGGCGTGGAGACGCCCGACGAGGGCAAGATCGTTGTCGATGGCGTGACCTTTTTTGATTCGGCGGCGGGCATCAACCTGTCGCCCCAGGAGCGCAAATGCGCTCTGTTGTTCCAAAACTATCAGCTCTTTCCCAACATGACGGTGGCCGATAACGTGTGCGCCGGCGTAAAGGATGCGGGCGACGCCGCGGCGCGCAGGCAACTTGCCGAGCGTTACCTGGGCATCTTTGGCCTAGCCGATTTTGTCGACCGCTATCCCGCGCGACTCTCGGGCGGGCAGCAGCAACGTGTGGCGCTTGCCCGCATGGTGGCGGCGCATCCGGGCATCTTTATGTTTGACGAGCCCATGAGCGCGCTCGATGCTTACCTTAAGAGCGCGCTCGAGCAGAACATGCTCGACCTGTTCGACGTGTGCAACCGCACCGTGCTCTACGTGAGTCACGACATCGACGAGGCGTGCCGCCTGTGTGAGCGCATCTGTGTGATGCATAACGGGCATGTGGAGGAGATCGACTCCGTCGAGGACGTGGTCCGCCGGCCGCAAACCCTGGCTGCACTGCGCCTGACGGGCTGCAAGAACACAAGCCGGGCGCGCAAGATCGGCGACGAAGAAGTTAAAGCCCTCGACTGGGGCATGACCTTCAACGTTGGCCGTGAGGTTCCCGATGATGTGGCGTACCTGGGGATTCGCGCAAGTTACTTCCATGTTGACAATCGTGCCGAGCGGGGCCGCAACAGCTACGATTTGCACGTGGCCCGTGTGAGCGATTCGCGTTTTGAGCGCTTGGTGCTGTTGGATGTGCCACGTACCGATGCGCCGACTCGCCTGCAGTGGAAGGTCAACAAGGTGGGCGTGCCTGTAGAGGAGTTGCCGCAGGCGGGGGAGACCTTGCGCATGCATTTTGATGCGAGCAGGATTCATTTGGTTTGTCGATAGCGCCGGGTAATGCCGTCGGGGATATAAGCCTCGGCGGCTTTGTTTTTGCCGTTCGTCGAATGAGAGATGACAAACTCTTATCAATCAGGATAATAATTTATTAACGGTGGCACACAACGCTGTCGTACGAATGTCAACGGTGTTCGTATGGTCGATGACCGTTGATATAGTTGACCTTAACTTGTAAAGGAGGGTGCGCACATGCCGCAGACGACATACATTTGCCGCGTTGCCGCGCGTGCCCTATATATTGCTCGGAGCCGCATATGAGCAGGTGTGTTCACGGCTCCGGGAGAGACGACGCACAACTAAATAGTCAACCGCAAAGCAGGTTCCCCAAAATTCCGGGTTTGAGCACGGCAGGGCAATCGCCGCCCGTCGTGCATCGATACCGCTGTTATCCGTTTTTGGTTCGAGAGGGGAACCGTCATGGCTGAAGAATTTGATTTCCATCCGATGTGGGAGAGCCTCGGCATGAATCTTGCCGACCACGACATGCTGCTGGGCGCCGTGGGCCAGATGTACGGCGATATGTTCTTGACGCAGAACAATCGCCCCAAGTCCACGTCCTACCTGGACTTTGTGGCCACCAACATCCACAGCGGCCGTATTAAGGAGATGCTCGACAAGAAGGAGGCCGGCGAGGCCACCAAGATCGTCGGTTCGTTCTGCGTGTACGTGCCCGAGGAGATTGTGCTCGCCTGCGACGGCATTCCCGTGGGCCTGTGCTCGGGTGCCGATTGGGCAACCGATAAGGTCGAGGAGCATCTGCCGCGCAACACCTGCCCGCTTATCAAGAGCTTTGCCGGCTTTAAGCTGGGCGAGGTCTGCCCCTACATTGAGTCGAGTGACTTGGTGGTAGGCGAGAACACCTGCGATGGCAAGAAGAAAGCCTACGAGTTTTTTGCCACGCAAAAGAACATGTACGTCATGGATATTCCCAACGTACACGATGAGTCGACGCTTGTGACCTGGAAGGCCGAGGTCAAGAAGCTCGCCGCCAAGATCGAGGAAGAGTGCGGCGTCACGATTACGCCCGAGCGTCTGAAGGCCGCCATCCACGCCGTCAATGAGAAGCGTCGCGCCCTGCAGCGCCTCGCTGCCACGCGCGCTGCCGACCCAGCGCCCATCAGCGGTCTGGACAGCCTGCTGACCGTTCAGGCCGCCTTTATGGACGACACGCCACGTCTGACCGGAGCCATTAACGATATGGCGGCTGAGTGCGAGCAGCGTGTCGAGGCCGGCGAGGGCGTGGCGCCCAAGGGGACCAAGCGCATTCTGTACACCGGCACGCCCATGGCCGTGCCCAACTGGAAGCTGTTCAACCTCATCGAGAAAGCCGGCGGCGTTGTGGTAGGCGAGGAGTCCTGCACGGGCTCGCGCTACTACAAGGACCTGGTCGACGAGTCCGGTGAGACGGTGGACGAGATGCTCGATGCCATCGCCGAGCGCTACTTTAAGATCAACTGCGCCGTCTTTACGCCCAACGACCAGCGTATGAAGGACATTGTCCAGATGGCCAAGGACCTGCATGCCGACGGCATCGTCGACGTGGCCCTGCAGTTCTGCACGCTCTATGAGATGGAGTCGTTTGCCGTGGAGAAGGCCGCCGAGGAAGCCGGCATTCCGTTTATGCACATCACGACCGACTACGCCGGTGAGGATGCAGGCCAACTGCAAACCAGGATCGAGGCCTTCTTGGAAACCATTTAGGGCTATCCGTCCCGGCGGCTTTCCCAGGCACCCGATCTTGCCGTTCAAACCGTCGCTTGCGTGCGAAAGTACGCGGCGCGTCTCTTTCACGGCAACCTCGGGCACCTGGGAAAGCCGCTTCCTTGGTTGGTTAAAAGGTTTAGGAGTTATATGTCGGAAAATATTGAGCAGCCGTTGCCCAGCACGTTTGAGGAGTTTAACGAACAACGCAAGGCGGCGTTTATTCGCGTTAAGGATTACAAGCAGGCGGGTAATCGCCTGGTCGGCTTTTTGTGCAGCTATACGCCGCTCGAGATTATCGATGCCGCGGGCGCCTCGAGCGTGGCTCTGTGCGGTACGTCCGACGAGGTGATTCCCGAGGCCGAGAAGGTGCTGCCGGCAAACCTCTGCCCGCTCATCAAGTCGACGTATGGTTTTGCCTATTCGCAAAAGTGCCCGTTTACGTACTTTAGCGACATGATCATCGGCGAGACCACCTGCGACGGCAAGAAGAAGATGTACGAGCTACTCAACGAGCTCAAGCGCACGCACATTCTGCATCTTCCGCAGGGTCGCGATCGTGCCTACGAGCGTGAAGGCTGGTACGAGGAGTGCCGCCTGCTCAAGGAGGAGCTCGAGGGCTTCTACGGCATCACGATTACCGACGATGACCTGCGCGCTGCCGTCCGTCGTCGCAACCGCTTGCGTGCGGCACAGCTCGATATGTTCGCGCTGCAGGCCAACCAGCCGGCGGCCATGAGCGGCGTCGACCTGATGAGCACCATGTTTGCCGGTACGTTCAGCTTTGATATCGAGGCCTATACACAGCAGCTGGAGCAAAAGGTTGCCAAGCTGCGCGAGGCCTACGACGCGGGCGAGCGCCCGGTTTCGGCGGATGCCAAGCGCATTCTGATCACCGGCTGCCCGGTGGGCGGCGTGATCAACAAGATCGGTCGCACCATCGAGTCCAACGGCGGCGTGGTCGTGTGCATGGACGACTGCTCGGGCGAGCGCACGGCGGCCATGATGATCGACCCGGAGGCTCCCGACATCCTGCGCGCCATCGCCGACCGCTACCTGGACATCAACTGCTCGGTCATGACGCCCAACGACGGTCGTATGGAAAACACGCTGGCTATGTGCGAGAAGTATCATGTCGATGGCGTGGTAGAGAGCGTGCTGCAGGCCTGCCACACCTTTAACGTTGAGAGCGCGCGCATGCAGGAGGCCGTCGAGGGTGCGGGTATTCCGTATATGAAGATCGAGACCGACTACAGCAACGGCGACATGGGCCAGATCGAGACCCGCATCGCCGCCTTCATCGAGACCCTCTAGCTTCCTCAGGCACCGGATCTTGCCCCTCAAACCGTCGCTTGCGTACCAAAGTACGCTGCGCTCCTCTTTCGGGGCAACCTCCGGCACCTGAGAAACCTAGAGCTAAGGCGCCTGAATGCGCCGCTGTCTTTGATGTTTGGATTAGGAGAGAGCCATGATAGGGATCGGGATCGATATCGGGTCTACGGCGGCTAAGGCTGCTGTGGTCGATGGCGCGGGTTCGGTGACGTGGACGTGCGTGCAGCCAACCGGGTTCTCCTCGGTCGATGCGGCCGAGCGTCTGCGCGGTGAGCTCGCCGCAGCCGGCTATGACGTGGCGGGCGACGATGCTCGCGTGGTCGCGACTGGCTACGGCCGTGTCGCCGTGCCCTATGCGCATAAGGTCGTGACCGAGATTACCTGCCACGGTACCGGTGCCGTGCACCTGTTTGGCGATCACGGCACGGTGATTGACGTGGGCGGCCAGGACACCAAGGTCATTCAGCTTAAAAGTGGCCGCGTGGCCAAGTTTGCCATGAACGACAAGTGCGCCGCCGGCACGGGGCGCTTTTTGGAGATCATGGCCGACCGCCTAGGCATTTCCCAGCAGCAGATGGCAGACCTCGCCCGCACCGGCGAGCCTACCAAGATCAGCAGCATGTGCACGGTGTTTGCCGAAAGCGAGGTTATCAGCCTGATCGGTCGCGGTGAGCCGCGCGAGAACATTGCGCGTGGCGTGATCGATAGCGTGGTCTCGCGCGTGGCGACCATGGCCGGGCAGGCCGCGGGCGCCCCGTACTACCTGACCGGTGGCCTGTGCGAGAACGCCTTCGTGGTGGAGCGGCTGGCAGCGCTGCTGGGGTCGCCGGTCACCACCTCGCCCCAGGCCCGCTTTGCCGGTGCCATCGGTGCGGCGATTCGCGCACAGGCGCTCAATTAATGCATCCGCTGCAGGCTCGCATTCATGCGTATACTGGGAGAAAATGATTGACCGATGAGAGGAGGTATCGATGGCTGACGATCAGATTAAGCTCACGTCTATGACTGCCGCGAGCGGTTGAGCCGCTAAGTTGGCTCCCGGAGCCCTCGCCCAGGTCCTGGGCGACTTACCCAATGTGCATAACGACAACCTGCTCGTGGGGTTCGATACCTCCGACGATGCGAGCGTTTTCCGCGTTGGCGAGAACTTGGGTCTCGTGCAGTCCATCGACTTCTTCCCGCCGATGGTCGACGATCCCTATCTGTTCGGCCAGATCGCCGCGGCCAACTCGCTGTCGGACATCTACGCCATGGGCGGGCGGCCGAGCCATGCCATGAACTTGCTGTGCATTCCCAATTGCCTGGGCGTTGAGGTTGCCGGGCAGATTCTGGCGGGTGGCGCCGACAAGTGCGTCGAGGCCGGCTGCTCCATCGCGGGCGGTCATACCATCAACGACGACGAGCCCAAGTATGGCCTGTCCGTGAGCGGCTTTGTCGCGCTCGACCGCATGCTCGCCAACAGCGGCGCGCACGTGGGCGATGTTCTGCTGCTGACCAAGGCGGTCGGCTCGGGCATCATCACCACGGCCATTAAGGGCGAGCTCATCGAGCAGGACGAGGCCGCAGCCATGTTTGACTCGATGCGCACCCTCAACGAGGCGCCGATTCGTCTGGCCGAGGGACTTGAGCTTCACGGCTGCACCGATGTCACGGGTTTTGGCTTGATCGGGCACGCGTGCGAGATGGCCGAGGGCTCGGGTGTGCAGATCGAGCTTACGTCGGGGGCGGTGCCGCTCTTTGATCAGGTGCTCGACATGGCACGTCTGGGCATTATCCCCGCGGGTTCCTACCGCAACCAGGACTTCTTTGGCCCGCGTGTGGCTGCCGACGAGGACCTGGAGCCGGGTATGTTAGATGCGCTGTACGATCCGCAGACCTCGGGTGGTTTGCTCATCGCGGCGCCTGCTGCCGATGTGGATGAGCTCGCGCACCGTCTGCATGCTGAGGATCGCATCGCTGCCGTTATCGGTCGCGTATGCGAGGCGGTGCCGGGCGGTCCTGCCGTTCGTGTTGTTCATTAAGGAAAACCGTTTATGCGACCGTCCGTTGTTCTGGGCGGTCCCTTTTGAAAGGAAAAACTATGTCTACCAAAATTGAAGTTAATACCATGGGCGATGCCTGCCCGCTGCCCGTCGTCAAGACGCTCAAAGCTCTGAAGCAGCTTGATGGCGAGGGCGCTGTGGTGACCTCGGTCGACAACGAGACCGCCGTCAAGAACATCTCCAAGATGGCGCAGGAGAAAGGCTGCACGGCCTCGGTCGAGAAGGTTTCTGACGCCGAGTGGCACGTGACCGTGGCGACCTCTGGCGCCGTTGCCGTTGCCGATCCCGAGCAAGATGGCGCTGCCTTCTGTGATGCCAGCGCCGGCAAGGGCAAGCTCGTCATTTCCGTCTACACCGACTGCATGGGCCGCGGCGACGACGAGCTGGGCCACAAGCTCATGAAGGCCTTCATCTTTGCCGTGACGCAGCAGGAGGAGCTGCCCGCGACCATGCTGTTCTACAACGGCGGCGCCAAGCTCACCGTCGAGGGCTCGCCGGTACTCGACGACCTGAAGGGGCTGGCTGAGCAGGGCGTCGAAATCCTCACCTGTGGCACCTGCCTCGACCACTATGGCATTAAGGACCAGCTTGCCGTGGGCGAGGTCACGAACATGTATGTGATCGTGGAGAAGATGGAACAGGCCGTGCGCGTCGTGCGCCCGTAGCGTATTGGTTGGAGTTGCCATGAGGGAGAAGCGCCCAGCGCTTGTCATCACGTTTCCCACCACGGCTGCCGCCATGGGCTGCGAGTCCCTGTGCATCGAGCGCGGCCTTCCCGGGCGAACGATTCCCGTGCCCGGGGAGGTCGCTGCCGGCTGTGGTCTGGCGTGGAAAGCGTTGCCTGCCGATGAGGAGCTGCTGCGCGGCGAACTCGCCGCGGCGGGCGTTCCCACCGAGGGCTATACCGTGATTGATATGTGGGAGGTCGTGCGATGATCTACCTGGATAACGCGGCGACGACCATGCACAAGCCGCAGACGGTCATCGATGCCGTGACGCAGGCGATGTGCTCGCTCGGCAATGCCGGGCGCGGCGCCACGTCGGGTGCCCTCGATGCCGCTCGTACGATTCACGCTTGCCGTGCCAAGCTCGCGCGCCTTTTAGGTTGCCCGAGGGCGGACCATGTGTGCTTTACGTCCAACTCTACGGCGGCGCTCAACACCGCCATCTGTGGCGTGGTGCGCCCCGGCGACCGCGTGGTCACGACGGTGCTCGAGCACAACTCCGTGCTGCGTCCGCTCAACCGCCTGGCAGCGGAGCGGGGTGTGACCGTTGAGCATGCGGGCTGTGACGTAAGCGGCGTGCTCGACTATGACGAGCTCGAGCGGCTGGTCACGCCCGGTACGCGTGCCGTGGTGGTGACGCATGCCTCTAATGTGACCGGCAACGCGGTCGACATTGCGCGCGTGGCGGCCTTGGCACATGCCGCGGGTGCGCTTGTGATCGTCGATGCCTCGCAGTCTGCCGGTACGGCGCATATCGATATGCAGGCCATGGGGCTCGACGTGGTGTGCTTTACCGGCCACAAGGGGCTCATGGGCCCGCAGGGCACCGGCGGCCTGGCCGTGGCGGAGGGCGTCGACGTGGCGCCCTGGGCCATGGGCGGCACGGGCGTGCACAGCTTCGATGCGTTACAGCCCATGGAGTGGCCCACGCGGCTCGAGGCGGGCACGCTCAACGGTCACGGCATAGCGGGCCTTTCCGCAGGCCTTGATTTTATCGAGGCACAAGGCGGGGTGGAGACGATTGCAGCTCACGAACGCGCACTCGCCGAACGTTTCCTCTCCGGCGCTCGCGAAATCCCCAGCATTGTACTTTACGGTGCGTTTGACCAACCTGCGCGCTCGGCGATCGTGTCGCTCAACGTGGGCGATATCGACTCTGCCGAGATCTCGGACGCGCTCATGCAAGGGTGGGGGATTGCGACGCGCTCCGGTGCCCATTGCGCTCCGCTCATGCACCGCGCGTTAGGTACCGAGCGCCCGGGTGTCGTCCGCTTCTCGTTTGGGTATTTCAACACGACCGAAGAAGTCGACACGGCTATCGATGCTCTGCGCAATTTAGTCTGCTAAAGCTGCTGGACCGTTTATACTTGCGGGACGGGTATTTTGCCCGTCCCGTTTTTGTTTCGACCCGAAAGGTGTGCCTATGCCCTCATCTGCACCGCGCGGTCTGCGCTCCGACCATGTCGTCACCGTCGGCATCGCCCTGTTCTCGATGCTCTTTGGCGCCGGCAACCTTATTATCCCGCCGCTGCTGGCGCTGCAGGCAGGCTCTGCCACGCCGGTTGCCATGCTTGGCTTTCTCATTGCCGCCATCGGCCTGCCCGTCATGGGCTTTATCGCCGTTGCGCTTGCCGGAACGGCGCGCGAGCTTGCCGGCCGCGTGCACCCCAAGTTTGGCGAGTTCTTTGTTGCGGCGGTGTATCTGGCCATTGGCCCGTGCCTGGCCATTCCGCGCACGAGCTCCACGGCCTTCGAGATGCTGGTGCCGCTGCTGCCCGAGGGCGTCTCGCTCAGCACGGCACGCCTGGTGTTTGCCGTTGGATTCTTTATCATCGCGTTTGCGCTCACGCTGCGCCCCGGCGTCATCACGCGCGTGCTCGGCCGCATTACGGGCCCCGCGCTCATTGCCCTTATCGTATTGGTCGTGGGTGCCGCTGTGGTCTCGCCGCTGGGCTCCGCTGCCGCGCCGCAGGCTCCCTATAATGCTGGCGCTGCCGTACAGGGCTTTTTGACCGGCTATCAGACCATGGACCTGCTCGCGTCGCTCGCCTTTGGCATCATCATCGCCGAGACCATCCACGAGCTGGGTGTTACCGATGACAAGCGCGTTGCCTTCGAGATTTCGCGCTCCGGCGTGATCGCCGGTGTGCTCATGGCCATCATCTACTGCGGCTTGGGCCTTGCCGGCGCGCAGCTCAGCACCGTGATGCCCGATGCCACCAACGGTGCCGCCATCCTCGCCCGTTCCGCCTCTATGCACTTTGGCCTCGCCGGCACGGTCGTGGTCTTTGCGATCTTCTTCCTTGCTTGCATGAACGTGTGCATCGGCCTTATCAGCTGCTGTTCGCGCTATTTCTGCGAGACGTATGTGGTCAAAGGGGGAGCGGAGGCTTCCGAGGAGGCCATGCGCCGCCCCTTTGCGGCTCTCGCCTTTGTGTTCGCGGCGTTTTCGTGCGTGCTTTCCAACGTGGGCCTCGACGTGATTCTTATGTTCTCGGTGCCCATGCTCAACGCCCTGTACCCCGTCGCCATCGTGCTGGTGCTTATGGGTCTGGTGCACGGTTTTTGCGACGCGCATCCGCAGGTGTGGGTCTGGGTCGGCGGCGTTGTCGCAGTGCAGAGCGTGATTACCTCGGTCCGCGACGCGTTCTTTGCGGGCGCGTGGCTGCCGTTCGATGCGTTGCCGCTGGCGGATATCGGTGCCGCGTGGGCGCCGGTTGCCGTGGTTGCCTTTGTGATCGGTCTGCTCCATAGTCGTTTTGTCGCACATTCGAGGAGCTAAGGCATCAATGCTTGCACAGGCGGGGAGTCTCCCCTATAATTTCCTTCGCTTTGGGACACGCAAGGTTTAGACCTTAGCTGCTCAACACCTTCGGGACGTGGCGCAGTTTGGTAGCGCGCCTGCTTTGGGAGCAGGATGTCGCAGGTTCAAATCCTGTCGTCCCGACCATATCTTGCGGGCGTAGTTCAATGGTAGAACCCCAGCCTTCCAAGCTGATGACGCGGGTTCGATTCCCGTCGCCCGCTCCATAAGATTGGCTAACGGCTTTGACCCCTTTTGGGACCAAAGCCGTTTTCGTAAACGTGTCGGGTGACGGGGATCGAACCCGCCAGGGTGCGAAGCTGAGAAAATGCGTGAGCATTTTCCAGCGCAGCACGCAAGGGCCGAAGGCCCGCAGCGAAACAAGGATTTGTGAAGCAAATCCTTGGACTTCCCGTCGCCCGCTCCATGTAATTTGCAGGTCAGAGGTACGTTTACTTCTGACCTTTTTTGTTTTTGACCATCCGTCGCGGGACACATCCATTGGCAATGCCGGTCCCAAGTCGTAAGAAAGAAGTGGTTGCTATGGCACAGAGCAAGGTAGAATATCCCACCCCCGATTGCCTGGCACCTGCCGCGATCGAGGCCAAGACCGAGGCCGCCGGCGTTACCAAGGCCAACCTGCCGGTCTCGAAGACCTTTTTGCTCGCCATGTTCGCCGGCGCGTTCATCGCCTTCGGTGGCCTGTTCTTCACGGTCTTTCTGAGCGATGCGACCCTCGGTTGGGGCGTTCAGCGCTTATTGGGTGGTCTTTGTTTTTGCCTGGGGCTGGTGCTCGTGCTCATTTGCGGCGCGGAGCTGTTTACCGGTAACTCGCTGATGGTCTGCGCGCTTAAGAGCAAAAAGATCACGCTCGTCAAGATGCTCAAGGCCTGGGCCATTGTGTGGATCGGCAACTTTGTCGGTGCCCTGTTCGTTGTCTTTTTGATTTACATGGCAGCCATTTACAAGCTCAACGGCGAGGCGGTCGCCAACACCATGGTGAGCGTCGCCGCCGGTAAGGTTGCGATCGATGCCGTCACCATCTTCTTTCGCGGTATCCTGTGCAACATCTTTGTGTGCCTGGCCGTATGGACCGGTACCGCCGGCAAGACTGTGGTCGACAAGGTCGTGGGTATTCTGCTGCCCATTGCCGCCTTTGTTGCCTGCGGGTTTGAGCACTGTGTCGCCAACATGTACTTTTTGCCCATGGGTATTTTGATGCGCTCCTGCGGCTATGGAGCCGATGTCTCCGGCGCCGACGCTCTTAACGCGGCGGGCGTGGCGCTCAACCTTTCGGTCGCCACACTCGGCAATATTGTGGGCGGCGCCCTGATCGTGGCGCTGGGCTACTGGTTTATCTACGCCAACAAGGAGGCCTAAAGGTCCCAAGCCATAACCGACCAAAAGGGACAGGTTTATTTTGGCAGGTTTTGGACGAGGCGCTGCGCCGCCTTGCCACGAGCTGCCATAATGGACCTGTCCCTTTTGCGTGCGCGTCGTCATTGTTTGGCAAATGACGACCATGGGGGACCTGCTATTTATTGAATATGTCGAAAGGCTTTCCATGAGCGACTGCGAATCCATGCCCGCCGAGGTGCGCGACCGCCTGCGCTCCATTCCCGCCGTTCATGAGCTGCTGTCCGAGTGGCCGGTCATGAAGGCCGCCGGCGATGCGGGCGACACGATCGTGCGCGAGGCGATTGATGTTGAGCTCGATGCCGAGCGCGCGGCGATTCGCTCCGGCGCCCCCGCAAGGAACAAGCGCGAGCTCGCCCTGGCCATCGAGCGGCGGTGCCACCGCCTGTCGCTGCCGACCCTGCGTCCCGCCGTCAACGCGACGGGCGTTGTGATTCACACCAATCTGGGCCGTGCTCCGCTCGCTCCCGCAGCGGTGCAGGCGGTGACCGACGTTGCCCGCAGCTACAGCACGCTCGAGTATGACGTCGCGACTTGCGCTCGCGGGGGCCGTAAGGAACATGCCGCGCGCCTGCTGCGCACACTCACGGGGGCGCAGGACGCCTTGGTTGTCAACAATAATGCCGCGGCGGTGCTGCTGGTGCTTGCGGCCCATGCGGCTGGTAAAGAGGTCATCGTGAGCCGCGGCGAGCTTGTCGAGGTGGGCGGGAGCTTCCGCATCCCCGACATCATGGCAGCCTCGGGTGCCAAGCTTGTCGAGGTGGGCTCCACCAACCGCACGCATCTGGACGATTACCGAAGCGCCATTACGCCCAACACGGCGATGATCCTGAAAGTTCATCCTTCAAACTACCGTATCGAGGGCTTCCACGAGGAGGTTTCGGCGGCGGAGCTTTCTGCGCTGGCGCATGAACACGGCCTTTTGCTTTACGAGGACCAAGGCTCGGGCGCTTTGCTTGCAGATGGGGTGCTCGCCGATGCGGGGGAGAGACCCACGTCCGCCTCGCTTTGCGCCGGCGTCGACGTTGTCTCGTGCTCGGGGGACAAACTGCTCGGTGCTTCGCAGGCGGGCATTATCCTCGGCAGCGCCCAGGCGATCGCCGCCTGCGCCTCTCATCCGCTTATGCGCGCGCTTCGCCCCGGCAAGCTCACGCTCGCGGCGCTCGAGGCCACTTTGCGCTTGTATGTGACCGGTCCCGATACGGCACAGCGGGAGATCCCGGTGCTCAACATGCTTTCCGCCGCGCCGGCTCCGCTCGAGCGTCAGGCCAAGCGCCTGCGCGACCGCATGCTGCGCAAGCTTCGTGAGGCTCAGTGCGAAGAGGTCGTGGAGCTGCAGGTTGTCGAGGGAGCCTCTGCCCCCGGCGGCGGGTCGCTGCCGACCGTCGAGCTCCCAACATTTTGCGTTGCCGTCTGTCCCGTCGATGGGCGCCTATCCGCCGATGGCCTAAAGCGAGCCTTGGTTCAGGAGCCCGATACGCCGGTTGTGACGCGTGTGCGCCACGACCAGGTGCTGTTTGACGTTCGCACGCTTTTGCGCGACACCGACCTTGACCTGTGTGCGTCGGCGCTGGCGGATGCCGTGCGGGCAGGTTTGCGTCGATGACTACGCGTGAGCTTGTCGAATGTCCCGTTGTCGTTGGAACAGCAGGACACGTCGACCACGGAAAGTCGGCTCTTATCGAGGCGCTGACCGGCAAAAATCCCGACCGTCTGGAGGTCGAACGGCGCCGAGGCATGACCACTGAGCTCGGCTTTGGCGAGCTCGAGCTTCCCAGCGGCAAGCTTGTCGGCTTGGTTGACGTGCCCGGGCATGCGCACTATCTGCGCGCCATGGTGCAGGGCGCCACCGGCGTTGACGTCGCGTTGCTGGTGGTTTCGGCCGTTGAGGGCGTGATGCCGCAGACCCGCGAGCACGTGTACGTGTTGGAGCTGTTGGGCGTGAGGCACCTCGTGGTGGCGCTCACGATGCGCGATCTGGCCGATGACGAGACGGCGGAGCTCGCCGAGCTCGACGTGATGGACTTCCTCAGCGATACCGTCTTTGCCGATGCGCCCGTGGTGCCTGTTTCCTCGCGCACGGGCGTGGGCATCGAGGACGTTCGCCTTGCCCTCGATGCCGCCATCGACTCTTTCCTGGCCGATGCCGCATCCCGCCCGGTGCGCCCCGGTCTGGCCCCGCGCCTGCCCATCGACCGCTGCTTCACCATCAAGGGATCCGGGACGGTCGTCACGGGCACGCTTCACGATGCCCCCGTAGCGGTGGGCGACGAGCTCGTCTCATGTCCCGCGGGCGTGCGCTGCCGCGTGCGCGCGATTCAGGTGCATGGTGATACTCCTCGGGCGTTGCCCGGACAGCGCGCGGCGCTCAACATCGTGGGCGACGGTGCGGGCGACCTTCCGCGTGGCGAGGTCCTCTGCGGGTCTGGTGCCGAGGGCTCGACGCTCAGGCTCATCGCCCGCTTCACGTATCTGGGGCGCGAGGGCACCAAGCCCGCGCCCTTCGAGTCCGGTACGCGCGTGCATGTGATGGCGGGCACGGCGGAGGTCCTCGGCCGAATCATGCTCATGGAGGGTGAGGGTCCTATTGAGGCTGGCGAGACCCGCATCGTGCAGGTCCGTCTGGAGGAGCGCCTTCCCGTGCGATCGGGCGACGGCCTCATTGTGCTCGCGTTCTCGCCGGTGGTGCTTATCGGCGGCGGTCGTGTTCTTCTTTCGCGGTGTCGCCGCTCGCGCGTCCTCTCCGCGGGCGAGTGCGCGCTGCTCGGGGCCCTGGATGCCGACGACCGCGCCGCCGCCGTTGCCGCATGGTTGGGGCTGCAGCGCCTGCCCGTGCCTGCCGCGGCCGCAGCCCGTGCTCTCGATCTTTCGGGTGCCGAGGCGGCTGCGCTCCTGCACGGGGCGGTTTCCTCGGGTGACGCCGTGGCGCTTCGTGCCGAGCGCTCGACCGAGGAGCTCTATGCCGCCCCCGCTGTGCTCGATGCCGCCCTCGCCACGCTCTCCGTCACGCTGGCCGCCATGCACGGGGCCGCGCCCAAGCAGACGGGTTTCACGCCGGGCGAGGTCGCGCATGCCGCCTGGCCGACAGCGGGCGAAGACGTCGCGTCCGCGCTCGTTCTCGAGGGCTGTGCGCGCGGCGTGTGCACCGTCGACGGTGCCGAGGTGTTCGACCCGCACTCTGCCGCTGCGGCGATACGTGTGGTGCGCGAGGCGAGCCAGCGCATCGTGGCCGCCCTCGACGAGGCGGGTCTCGGTGCGGCGACGCTGCCCGAGGTGGGTGAGCGTCTGCAGCTCGATCGCGACACCATGACGCGTGCCCTGCGCGAGCTTTCGCTCAACCGCGCGATCGTTAAGATCGAACGCGACGTTGCCCTGTCCGCCGCCGCGGATGCTCATGCGCACGAGCTTGTTGCCGCCGCTATCGAGGCTGCCGGCGGTGCTGCCACTACGAGCGTACTGCGCGAGGCCCTGGGCGTGTCGCGCAAACGAGCCATTAGCATCTTGGAGCACCTGGATGCGGTGCGCTTTACGACGCACGACAAGGATGCCGGCGGCCTAAGATCGCTGCGCTAGGGGTCGTCGTATTGCTAGTTTGGTAAAATACCGCCATGTTTGGGAGCGGATGGGCTCCGGTGGGCCCCGCGGTCCTCAAAACCGTTGCGAGGCGTGCAAAACGTCTTGGATGTGTTCGATTCACATACGTTCCCGCCAACGCATCTTGCCAAAACCACCACAAAGGTGCCTGTCCCCTTTGTGGTGGTATGGACCATATGGACGAAACAGGTTTGAAACACGGGTTTTGCACGTCAGGCACTCAAAAACGCTTCTACCTGCATCGTAATCAAAACGAAACATCCGCTCGTCGGCTTATGCGAAACTTTCCCGCAACAGTGCGATATTATCCATACTCGATAAAGTTCGCGGCGCATAGGGTGCCGCGACCGACATTTTTCGTTTCCCATCATTGGAGGAAGCATGAGCTACACGCAGAAAGTTCTCGAAGAGCTCAAGGCCCGCTATCCCGAGCAGCCTGAGTTCATCCAGGCCGCGACCGAGATCCTCGGCACCATCCAGCCGGCGCTCGACGCCCACCCCGAGTACGAGGAGGCCGCCCTGCTGGAGCGCCTCGTCGAGCCCGAGCGCATCGTCATGTTCCGTGTTCCCTGGGTCGACGACCAGGGCAAGGTTCAGGTCAACCGCGGCTATCGCGTCGAGTTCAACTCTGCTATTGGACCCTACAAGGGCGGCCTGCGCTTTAACCCGACGGTCACTCTGGGCATGCTTAAGTTCCTGGGTCTGGAGCAGATCCTCAAGAACAGCCTGACTACCCTCCCCATGGGCGGCGGCAAGGGCGGCTCCGACTTTGACCCCAAGGGCAAGTCCAACAACGAGATCATGCACTTCTGCCAGTCTTTCATGACCGAACTCTATCGCCACATCGGCCCCAACACCGACGTTCCCGCTGGCGACCTGGGCGTTGGCGGCCGTGAGGTTGCCTACATGTTCGGTCAGTACAAGCGCCTGACCAACGAGTGGACCGGCGTCCTCACCGGCAAGGGCCTCTCCTTTGGCGGCTCGCTCGCCCGTACTGAGGCCACCGGCTACGGTTTGGTCTACTTTGTGGATGAGTACCTCAAGAGCCGCGGCGACTCCTTCGAGGGCAAGAACGTCGTCGTTCATGGCTCCGGCAACGTCGCCATCTACGCCGTCCAGAAGGTCTCCCAGCTCGGCGGCAAGGTGCTGGCCTGCTCCGATACTCACGGCTGGGTCGAGGATCCCGACGGCATCGATTACACCGTGCTCGAGCACATCTACAACAAGAAGCGCTCCGGCCACGACAAGGGCGTTACGCTCGCTATGTACGTTGACGAGAAGCCCAACGCCGTGTGGCACGAGGGCGACGGCCGTGGCGTTTGGCAGCTGCCCTGCGACATCGCGTTGCCCTGCGCTCGCGAGAACACGCTGCTGCTCGAGGACGCCCAGGCGCTCGTCGCCAACGGCTGCAAGGTGGTCGGCGAGGGCGCGAACATGCCCACGACCATCGAGGCCACGACCTACTTCCAGGAGAACGGCGTCGCCTTTATGCCCGGCAAGGCTGCCAACGCCGGCGGCGTGCTCGTGTCCGGCCTGGAGATGAGCCAGAACGCCGAGCACCTGTCCTGGACCTTTGAGGAGGTCGACGGCAAGCTCGAGCAGCTCATGCGCGGCATGTTCCACAACGTGGACGACACCGCCAAGGAGTATGGCCAGGAAGGCAACTTTGTCATGGGCGCCAACATCGCCGGCTTCCTGAAGGTCGCCGACGCCATGCTCGCTCAGGGCGTCTGCTAAATCCAGCTCGACATAGCAACTGATGAGGCTCCCAGCATTTGTGCCGGGAGCCTTTTTCTATGGTGGTGAGGGCCGTGCGCCCTCGTTTGGTACACTTAAAAGTACTGGACAAGTGAAGAGATGGGGGAGAACGTGCTCAAGTTCGGTACCTACGTCCGTGTTGGAAACGCGGCCGAAGCCTATGAGCTCTTGCAGAAAAACCGCAACAACAAGATTGTGGGCGGCGGCATCTGGATGCGCCTGGGTTCGCGTCGTGTGGCGACGGCGATTGACCTTTCGGCCTGCGGACTCGATCAGATCGAGGAGACCGAGACCGAGTTTCGCATCGGTGCCATGTGCACCCTGCGCCAGCTCGAGCGTCATGCCGAGCTCAACGCGCTTGTCAACCATGTCTTTGAGTTCGCCGTCCACGATATCGTGGGCGTGCAGCTGCGCAACACTGCCACGGTGGGCGGCAGCATTTACGGTCGCTTTGGTTTCTCGGACGTGCTCTCGGCCTTTTTGGCGCTCGATTCGTTCGTTGAGCTGACGGGTGCCGGCCGCGTCTCGCTCGCGGAGTTCGTGCGGATGGGCTACGTGCGCGACGTGATCGAGCACGTCGTGGTCGTCAAGCACGACTACCGTGCGAGTTATGAGGCCGTGCGCAAGGCCGCGACCGACTTCCCCTCGCTCAACGTCACCGCCGCCTGGTGGGATAACACCTGGCATGTCACCGTGGGCGCCCGTCCGCTGCGCGCGACCCTGCTGCAGGGCGAGGCATGTGGCCTTACCGCCGAGCAGCCTTCCGAGGACGAGCTGCGCGCCCTGGCCGCGTCCGTACGCGCGCTGAGCTACGGCACTAACCTCTGGGGCTCGGCCGACTACCGCCGCCGCATCTCTGCGCCGCTGGCGATTCAGGCCGTGCGTCGCGCCGCTGGCATCGAGCTTTCGGCTGCGCTTGCCCGCGAGCTCGAGACCGTGCAAGTGCCTAAGTTTGCCACGGACGAGTATTCCTGCCGCCGCGTGCCCGGCGTCGATTCTAGCGAGGTGCGCTAATGGCTGCCAAACTCATCGATCTTTCCTTTACGCTCAACGGCCGTAAGGTCAAGGTTCAGATTGCCCCCGATACCATGCTCTTTTCGCTTTTGCGTGAGCAGGGTTGCGCGTCGGTGCGCTGTGCCTGCGAAACCACCAACTGCGGCCTGTGCACGGTGTGGCTCGACGGCGATCCGGTGCTGAGCTGCTCGGTTCCCGCGGCGCGTGTTGAGGGACACACCATCACCACGCTCGAGGGCCTTAAGGCTGAGTCCGAGGCTCTCGCCCGTGCGATGGCTGCCGAAGGTGCCGAGCAGTGCGGTTTTTGCGCCCCCGGCCTCATCATGAACGTGCTGGCACTCGCCCGCGCCGCCAAGGAGGACCCGAGCCTCGTCGCCACGCGCGAGGAGCTCTCGCGCCAGCTCGCCGGCAACCTGTGCCGTTGCAGCGGCTACGAGAGCCAGCTGCGCGCCATCGTCCGCTTCCTCAACGAATCTGGCGTACAGGTGGGCTTTGAGATGCCCGAGCT
>CAJJSS010000010.1:0-68807 GCA_905194545.1 Coriobacteriaceae bacterium
AGCCCTCGCACGCCCGCGAGCGCCGCGCCCATGCGCACGCACGGCCACGCGCCACGCCACGGGTCCCGAAACCCGCAGCAGCCACACCAGCACGCGCTCACACGCCCACGAGGCGGCAACGACCAGCACGGTCCACGCCAGCAGATCAGCCGTCTCAATCAAAAGCTTCGCCTGATAGATGCGCTCACCCACGGTGCCCACCGCCATGCCGATGAGCTCGGCTGCCACGCCGGCCTTCCAGCTCATGCCAATCACGGCACGCGCACACGAAAGCACAAACGGCAGGACTTCGCGCCAGGTATGGGCGCAAAACAGTCGCCAGCCGCGCACGCCATGCAGACGGAACATCTGCTCCAGCGGTTTATTCACCTGTGCCAAGCCCTCGGCCAGCGAAAAATACACGCCCGGCAGCGCCATCAAAAAGACTGCCGCGATGCTCACGCGCGCCGACCCCAGCCAGATTAGCAACAGGACCACCACGCAGGCGACCGGTGTCGCCTTTACAAACGACAGCGCCGGAGCCACCAGGTGCGCAAACGCCCGCGAACGTGACGAAATCCCGGCAAGCACACCAACACACACCGCGGCAAGCGCCAGCCCGCCCAGTATCCGCGCGCCCGAGCCCGCCAAAATCGCCCAGGTACCGCCATCGCACACCAGGCGCAGAAGCGCCAAGGCAACAGCACCCGGCCCCGGCAAGATCAGCGGCTGCGCCACCAGCGACGCCGCAAAGATCCACACGGCAAGCCAAAAGGCGGCGACGGCACCCACTGCCGCCACCGCCTTCGCACGCTCAGTCATGTGTCGAGCAAACGCACGCACGGGCTACTCCATGTAGTAAAAATCGTCAGCCGGGAGCTTACCGCCCACGGCACTCGCGTCCGCATCGGCCAGCACCTGCAGGTACCCACCGAGCGCCGCCTTCATATCTTTCCCCGTCTGGCACACGAGCATGCACCCGGGAATCGCCTTTTCGGCAATCGAGGCGTTATCGACGATACCCGCATCGACCACCGCCTGAGCCCAGTCCGCCGGTGCCGCGTTTACGGCCTCAACGCTCGCCGCATGGCAGCTTAAGAACTCCGCCACAGCCTCGGAATGCTCCTCGGCAAAGGCACGGCGCACCACGGTCACGCCCGTCAGCAAACGGGAGCCCGTGTCACCCGCGAGCTCGTCCCACACATCGGTCAGGCTCACCGGTGCCGACAGCTTGCCCTCGCTCTTGGCGATGGCAGCGGTCTTGAATGGCTCCGGTAGCACGCCCACGGCGGACGGGTCGGCAAGCAGGGCCGACAGCACCTCGGTGGGTTCGCTCTTAAACTCAAGCGCCACCTGGCCAGTCAGACCTGCGCGCTCCAGCAGATAGTTCATGACGTACTCCGGCGTGGTGCCCTTGCCCGTCATATAGACGGTGCGACCCGCCAGGTCGGCAAACGAGGTCACGCCCGCGTCGCCCGTCACCACGCTCAGCACGCCGAGCGTATTGATGTCGATGACCTGCACCGCGCCCTCGGTCTTGTTGTAGAGCACGCTCGCCACGTTGGCGGGCACCAGGGCAATATCGACATCGCCCTGAATGACCTTGGGCACGATCTCGTCGGCAGCGGCGCTGATCGCAAAGTCGAACTCGTTATCCGTCTCGCCACGCGCCGCCTGGTCCATAAACTGCACCAGACCGATCGACGTCGGCCCCTTGAGCGAGGCGACGTGCACCTCGACCGACTCGGCGGCAGCGCCGCTCGGCGCAGACCCGGCAGAGCCCGCAGAGGAGCCCGCCCCCGCAGCCCCGCCGCTGCAGCCAGCCAACGCAAGCGACAGCACGCCCGCGGCAAGCGCCGAGGCAAACCCTCGGCGCGAAAGCTCAAATTCAAACGCGCGCATCGTTAGCACATCCCTTCGTTAGGCATCGACCAGGTGTGATGGTCGGTATGCAACAGCTCCTCGGCCAGCGGCGAGAGCGGCGCACCCAAAAACTCGCGGTAGCACGCCCGAACATCGGGGTTCTCGTGCGAGAAGCGAATGTCGGCCGCCGCATCGAGGCCCCAGAGCACCTGGCCGCGCTCTTCCGCCAGCTCGCAGCCGTCATGGATGGGCTGACCACCGCCACCGACGCAACCGCCCGGACACGCCATGACCTCGACGAAGTCGTAGCTCACACGGCCGTCGCGAATCGCGTCAAGCAGACGTGCCGCGTTGCCCAATCCGTGTGCCACGGCGACACGCACTTTGGTGCCATCGATATCGGCAACGGCCTCCTTCCAGCCATCGAGCCCGCGCACGTCGGTAAAGAAATCTGCATTGGGGTTCTTACCCGTCACCAGGTAATACGCCGAGCGCACGGCGGCCTCCATCACGCCGCCCGTGGCGCCAAAAATCACGCCCGCGCCCGTGCCAAAGCCCAGCGGCGTATCGAGCGGCTCCTCGACCAGTGTGTCGACGCTCACGTGGCTCGCGCGGATCATGCGTACCATCTCGCGCACCGTCAGTGCAACGTCCACGTCGGGCGCACCGTCCTCGCCCACCATGCTCGGCAGCGCGCACTCGGCCTTTTTGGCCGTGCACGGCATCACGGACACCACAAACAGGCGCTCGGGCTCCACGCCCAGCACCTTGGCGTAGTAGGTCTTGACGATGGCGCCGAACATCTGCTGCGGCGACTTTGACGTGGACAGGCTGTCGACAAACTCGGGGTAACGTGCCTTCACAAAGCGCACCCAGCCCGGGCAGCAGCTCGTGAACATGGGCCAGCCGCGGCTATCGCCCTCGCCCTTGGCGGCGGCGCCCAGGCGCTCGATCAGCTCGGAGCCCTCCTCCATAATGGTGAGGTCGGCCGAGAAATCGGTATCGAACACGTACTCAAAGCCCACGCGGCGCAGCGCGCAGGCCAGGCGCTCAACGGTGGCCTCCTCACGCGGAATGCCAAGCTCCTCACCCCAAGCGCTACGCACGGCCGGCGCAATCTGCACCAGCACGATCTTATTGGGATCGGCGAGAGCGTCGAACACGGTCTCGGTGTCGTCGCGCTCGCGCAGCGCGCCCGTCGGGCAATGCGTGATGCACTGGCCGCATGCGACGCAATCGGTCTTGCCGATCGGCGCACGCCCGCGGGTGCCCACGGCGGTATGCGTGGCGCGGTTGGTCAGGTCCCAAATCCCCAGGCCCTGGACGCTCTCGCACACCTTGATGCAGCGCATGCATTTAATGCACTTGTCGTTGTCGCGAATGATGGGAAAGTCGAAGTCCCACCCCTCGCGCGCCAGGTGCTTTTGATACGGCAGATAGAAAATGCCCAGGTCGTTGGCAATCGTCTGCAGGTTGCAGTTGCCGCTGCGCACGCAGCTCGCGCACTGCGCGTCGTGCTGCGACAGGAGCAGCTGAACGTTAGTGCGACGGGCCTCGCGCGCCTTGGGGCTGTTGGTGTAGACCACCATGCCGTCGAGCACGTAGTTGTTGCAGGCGGCAACCAGTTGGTCGCAGCCCTCAACCTCGACCACGCACACGCGGCAGCCGCCGATCTCGTTCAGATCGCGCAGATAGCACAGGGTGGGAATCTGGATACCGACGGACTTGGCTGCGTCCAGGATCGTGGTGTGCTCGGGCACCACGACTTCGCAGTTATCGATAATGAGCCTGACCATGTTGTGCGCTCCGTTTTCGGTGTTGTCACTGACGGTGGTTTTGTTGGGCTCTACCATTCCAGGTTCCTCCCTCCGCGGAACGCACCAAAGCCAAAGTGGTCGCAGCGCAGGCAGCGGCTCGCCTCCTGGCGCGCCTCCTGCTCAGTAAGACCTTGCTCGACCAGATTCCAATCGTGAATGCGCTCGCCGGCCTCGCGCTCGCCCAGCTCGCAGCGGCCGCACTCGTGCTTGCCCTTAAACTGGACGGTCGGCAGCTCGACCTCGAGTTTGATCTTGTGGTCGAAGCCCAGGTAGCGGTCGATATTTGCCGAGGCCACGCGGCCGGCGTTGATGGCGCGGATAACGGTGGCGGGGCCGGTCTGACAGTCGCCGCCGCTAAAGAGGCCATCGAAGTTGGGCACGGCGCCGTCCGAGTCGGTGATGACGCAGCCCCACTTGCAGGCGATACCCATGTCCTCAAACGGCTTGGAATCGATGTCCTGGCCAATGGCCACGAACACGCGCTCGCAGGGAATGACGCGCTCGGGCGTCGCGGCGGCACGCGGGGCCGGACGACCGCGACGGGGCTCGCCGATAATCTGCGGCTGCACGCGCAGGCCGCTCACGCGACCGTCCTCGCCCGTCTCGATGGCGAGCGGCGCCGTCAGCTCCAGAACCTCGCAGCCCTCGGCCTGGGCGCCGGCAATCTCGGCGTCCTGAGCCGTCATATCGCAGATGCGGCGGCGGTAGACAATGCTCACCTTTTCGGCACCGCAGCGCACGGCAGAGCGAGCCACGTCCATGGCCACGTTGCCGCCGCCGATGACGCACACGCGCTGGCCGCTCAGGTCGGGCAGCTCGTCGTCACCGATGGCGCGCAGCATCTTGACGGCCGACTCCACGCCGGGCGCCTCTTCGCCCGGAAGGCCGAGCTTCTTGTCGCTATGGGCACCGATGGCCAGGTAGACGGCATCGAACTCGTCACGCAGGCGGGCAAGCTCCTCGCCGTTGACGGAGTGATCGAGCTCAACGTCGATGCCGGCGCTCAAGATCCAGTCGACCTCGGCCTGCAGGCGCTCGCGCGGCAGACGGTAGCTGGGAATGCCATAGCGCAGCATGCCGCCCAGGTGGTGGCGCTGCTCAAAGATGGTCACCTTGTGGCCCATCACGGCCAGGTAGTAGGCGCAGGAAAGGCCGGCCGGACCGCCGCCGATCACGGCGATGCGCTTGCCGGTGTTGTCCACTACATGCGGCTTGTGGTCGTTGAGGTCACTATGCTCGACGGCAAAACGCTTGAGGGCGAGGATGTTCATGGGATCGTCGACCATGCCGCGACGGCAGTGCATCTCGCAGGGGTGCTCGCATACCAGGCCGCAGACGAGCGGCAGCGGGTTGTTTTTGCGGATGACTTTGACGGCGTCGGCATAACGGCCGGCCTCGACCAGCGAGATGTACCCGGGAATGTCGACGTGCGCCGGGCAGCCCGATACGCACGGAACGCGGGCCTCGCGATCAAAGCCGCAGGAATGCTCACGGATGTGGTGCTCAAAGTCATCACGGAAGCCACGAATAGCTGTGAGCGCCATGGCGCCGGCTTCGTAGCCGATGGCGCAGTCGCTCGAAAGGTAGATGGTGCGGGCCGTGCGCTCAATCAGGTTGAGCGTGGACTCATCGGCACGCCCTTCGAGCACATCGGCGAGCAGGTCGCTCAGCGCGCTCAGGCCCACACGGCAGGGTGTGCACTTGCCGCAGCTCTGGGTGGAGCACAGGTTAACGAGCGCTGCCGTAAACTCAACGGGACACGGGGCGAGCGAGCTCACCGCCAGACGACGTCCAAGTGCATCATGCAGGTCGTCCATAACGGCCTGGGCGTGGCTGCGCTCCATTACATGCAGTCGTGCCATAAGATCCCCTCTCACATGGCAGCCCGGAGGCGAGGCCGGGCGAAAATGCTACATGCAACACACTGGCCTAATAAGTTGTTTGGCAACAACACAGTTCGGCAGGCGGTATAAAACGCGGCCCTCAGTGGTGCTAAACACCTTTACCGCAGATAAATGCCATATTTGGTAAAACGCGTTACCAAATGACAATGCCCCGCCCACGCAATCACGTGGACGGGGCATTGCTCCAGGTATGCGGCCAGCGACCCTGTTGCTTTTACTTAAGCTCGGGCCAGTAACCCTTGTTGGCCTCGATCATGTCGTCGAGAACTTCCTTGGCGACCTTCATCGAAGGCACGGTCTTGTTGAGCGTAAAGGCCTTGAGCGCCTTCTCGTACGAACCCTCGATCGTGGCCTCGACCACGAGCTTCTCGGAGTTCAGCTGCTGCATCATAAGACCCTGCTGGAACAGAGGAATGTTGTCACGGCTGATGACCTCGGGGCCGTTCTTGCCAATGTAGGCAGGCAGCTCGACCATGGCGTCGTAGGGCATGTTGGGGATAGCGCCCTTGTTCTCGCAAATGACCAGGAAGCGCTGCTTGGTATCGTTCTTCAGAGCGATGGCCAGGTCGGCAATCCAGTCGCCGTGGCTGCCCGCATAGAACGTGCTCTCGTCGATCTCGCCGGTCTTCTCGTAGTGGTCGATGCCGTCGAAGAGGTTCTTCTCGCGCGTCTCCTCAACCTCGTTAGCACGGGTGCGCTCGGGGTTGGAATGCTCGACGAACTCCTTCTGCTGCAGGTAGTAGTTCAGATACGTGTTGGGCAGGTACTCCGGGAAGCACTCCATGATCTCGTACTCGCCCTTCCAGACGTAGTACCAGCTGCCCTTGGTGTGGCGGTTCTGCTCGGGGTGCTCGTCAGTGGCCTCCTCGGGCTTCTTTGCCATGAGCGAGCCCATGCCCTTGAGGTAGGAGTCGGGCAGCAGAATCTCATGCTCCTTGATGTACTCGCGCAGCTGCGGGAGCACCTCCTCGCCCTTGTGGCGGATCGAGGTGAACCAACCAAAGTGGTTGAGGCCAAAGTAATCGTACTCGACATCCTTCTTGTCGATATCGAGTGCGGCGCAAACCACGTCGATGATCGCGATCGGCATGTCGCAGATGTTGATGATGCGAGCGTTGGGACGCAGCACGCGGCAGCCCTCGGACACGATGGCAGCAGGGTTGGAGTAGTTGAGAATCCAGTAGTCCTTCTTGGCGTACTTCTCAACGTCATCGATCAGCTCGACCATGGGGAAGATGGTGCGCATGCCGTAGGCAAGGCCGCCGCAGCCGCAGGTCTCCTGACCCACGCAACCGTGGCGCAGCGGAATCTTCTCGTCCTGCTCGCGCATGGCGTAGCCGCCCACGCGCATCTGGGCAAACACGAAGCTCGCGTCGGTAAAAGCCGTCTTCTTGTCGGTGGTCACCGTAAGCTTGATGTCCAGGCCAAGGTCCTCGTGCAAAATCCAGTCCACGAGCACGCCGATCTTGCGCTGGCGCTCCTCATTGATGTCGTACAGACGAATCTCGTCAACGTCGAGCTCGTCCTTGCGCAGGGCGATGGACTTGACGATGCCGGGGGTAAAGGTGGATCCGCCACCACACAGAGTAATGATCATTGTTTACTGCTCCTTCTCAATTGCGTTTTCGACCTTGTCGCGCATCTCGGCGACCTTCATGCCAAAGATGATCTGGATATTGTTGCCGTTGCGGTTGATGCCGCTGTTGGGCACGTGGTTGATGAGGTTCTCATCGATGAGGTCCGGGTTCTTAACGTTCACGCGAAGACGCGTAAAGCAGTTCTCGAGCTCCTCGATGTTGTCCTTGCCGCCAAGACCTGCGACCAGGTCGGCAATACCTGCATCGACGCCCTCTGCGGGGGCCGCGGCAACAGCGCCCTGCTTCACCGCGACAGACGCGGCGGCCTCGCCCTCGGCAACGGACTCGGCGAGCTCGGACTCCTCCTCGCGACCAGGCGTGTGAAGGTTGAGCTTCTTAATAAGGAAGGTGAAGAGGAAGAAGTACAGAGCGGCGTTGACGACTCCGAGCACGAGCATCATCGGCCAGTTGGTCTTATCGACACCAAGAACCAGGTTGGAAACCACGATGTTGATGATGCCGCCTGCAGTCGAAGCGGGCACGGAGAGGACCTTGAGCAGGACCAGGAAGATGCCGGAAAGAACCGAGTGAACGACAAAGAGCACGGGAGCGGCAAAGACAAAGAGGAAGTCCATGGGCTCGGTGACACAGGAGAGCACGGCAGTGATGATCAGCGGGATGATGACAGCCTTGGTCTTGTCCTTGTTCTGCTTGTAGGCGGTGAAGATAAAGGCGAGACCGATACCGATGTAGGGCCACAGGTTGTTGAAGGTGTAGCTGTTGAAGTAGGTGCTATCGGAGAAGGGCTGGCCCGTCATCGCCATCTCGGCAACACGGATGGGATAGGCGCCGGCGATAACCTGATCACCCAGCGTAAGGGTGCCGCCCACATCGGAGAACTGGAACGGGGTGTAGATGAGGTGGTGCAGGCCGGTGGGAACGAGCAGCTTGTTGAGCATGCCGTAGATAAACAGACCGATGTTGCCCGACTCCTTAATGATGCCGGCAACGGAGGAGATGGCGCCCTGAACCGGAGGCCAAACGATGCAGAAGCCAGCGCCCATGATCCAGGAGATGATGATCATGATCAGGAACGGGAAGCGAACGCCCGAGAACATCGAAAGGGCAATGGGGAACTGCTTGTTCGAGTACTTGTTGAACACGGCACCGGTGATGCAACCAAGAATGATGCCGCCAAACACGCCGGTATCGAGCACCTGAATGCCCATAACGGTGCTCTGGCCGGTTCCGGTAAGACCGAGCATGCCGCTCGCTTCGGCAAGAGAGCCGGTGGCGTTGAGCACGATGTTATTGGCCTGCAGGAACAGGAAGAACGACATCAGGGCAATCAGCGAAGCATGGCCCTTGTTCTTCTTTGCCATGGCGCCGGCGATGCCCACGCAGAACAAAATCGAGAGGTTGTTGATGATAAACATCAGCGACTGATAGACAACGGCGCCCACAAGCTGGAACGGGCCGGAGCCCAGCACGGGGACCACGGCGCAGATGGTCTTGTTGGTCAGAATGATGCCCACGATGAGCAGGATGCCGGCAACCGAGAGATACATCATCGGCTGAACGATCGACTTCGCGAACACCTCCAACGGCGCTTTGAAATTGAACTTCTTTTTTGCGGTCATAGCGGTACTCCCCTTCCTTTTCCGCAAATTGAGATAGGTGTGCCCTAGACAAGACCGTGAGCCTTGCCTTATATCAATCGATGTGTGGGCACGTTATGCCTAGAGACCAGGTTCTCCAAGCAGGTTAACAATGTGATATGCGAGATAACTCTTCTCGGCATCGGTAACGACAACGTTATAGGTAGACGCCAAGTGGTCGGCAATTGACTCCGCGCACGAGAACGCCCTCGGATACGCCGTTTCATCGATACGGAACAGCGCGTCGCCATTGACCTGCCCCGCCGCGGGATCGAGCGCTCGCTGCGCAAAAAACTGCAAATGGCGAACGAAACGTTCGTACGGCAACGAGGTGACGTCAAGGGTCGTGGCATAGTGCTCGGAAACAATCGCGAGCACGTCGCGAACAAGCTGGACCGAAACAATCAGACGGTCAGAGCGCTGCGGCATGGTGGCGTTGACGATATGCAGCGTAATAAAACCCTGCTCTTCTTCGCTCATCTGGATGCCCATATACTCCTTGATAATCTGCAGCGCACGGCCCGCAAGCGCGTACTCCTTGCGATAGAACTGCTGGATCTCGAGCAGCAGCGGGTTCTCGCAGGGAACGCCTTTGCGCTCGCGCTCCAAAGCAAGGCTGATATGGTCTGCGAGAGCAATGAGAATCTTGTCGTTGATATCAACATTGAGCTCTCGACGGAGCATCTGAACGATGTCCTCGGAAATCACGAGGTTGACGGTGGGGATGGACTCCAAAAGATGTGCCAAGCGGTCAATCGTACGCGAATCCTGAGAAGTTCCCTCCTGCAGCGCATAGGTCTTTTCGACCGACGCCTCGTCGATAGCGTCGCCGGCATGGCGGCCAAAGCAGAGGCCTCGGCCGATGACGATGAGCTCGGAGCCATCGTCCGAAGTGACCATTGCGACGTTATTGTTGAAAACTCGCTTGATAACCACGGTACCCACCACAAGAATTTACTCGGAAAGCCAGACGACAGGCTCTTTAACAGCAACAGGGCCGGAAGCATGCTCACGAAGAGTCGAGTTCTCCGAGCGCTCGCACACGATAACGAAGACCGTGGGGTCGAAGCCAGCGGCGCGAACCGCCTCGAAATCGACCTCGACGAGGGGCTGGCCCGCATCGACATGGTCACCCTGAGCAACAAGCGCATGGAAGCCCTTGCCCTCAAGTTTAACAGTGTCGATTCCGATATGCAGCATCACCTGAGCAGAGCTGTCGTCGGACATGATGCCCAGCGCGTGCTCAGTCGGAAACAACGCCGCGACGGTGCCGGAAACAGGAGCGCACACCGTTCCCTCTTGGGGAACCACGGCAACGCCATCGCCCACGGCACGGCTGCTAAAAGCGGGGTCATTGGTATTTTCTAGATGAACAAGCTCGCCGGAAACGGGAGCGAGGATTTCGAACTCGGAAGCTGCAGTCTTCTGCTCATCCGAACCGCCCATCAGGCGAGAAAAGAAACCCATGGTGGCATGTCCCTTCATAAATATAGCCCAACCAAAATCAAGCGAATGCATCCATAGAGACACACCCGTTCAAAGACTTTGGTTAGGCCCACGTCCGAGGGACTCGGTAACCTTCCGCATTTCTTTTTACGGGAGCTATTGTAGACAAGCCCAAAGCCAGAACAATCATTATGAACGGTGAGCGGTATTTTTTCTTCGATAAACGGTATTTAGGCGGCACTTAGGGACGTTCCTTTCCCGCCGGCACCCAGGGGCACTCCTTGCAGCAATTTCGCATGCGTTAGATGAAGAGCTCGCATTCCTTCCGCACGACGCAAGCCTTGCTCAGCATCTGGGAAACAGCGGATAGCTTGTTGGGATCAAGCTTGCGAGCGCCTCGCGGGCATACGGCGATGCAGCGCATGCAGGAGATGCACGCCTCGTCAGCTGCTCGCTTGGGGTCGCCCTTGTCGATAGCACAAACGGGACACGCCGCGGCGCATGCACTGCAGGAGACGCATTCCTCTGTTGCCTCGGGTGCCATACGGCGACCTCCAGCTTGTTTATAAGGACGATTGCCGGGGATAGAGGGCTCGGACGCATCCTCAGCCAACAGCTTTTGCTGAATTTGCTGCGCAAACTCTGCGAGCTGCGCCGCATCCTGCGCATCCGGTCTCCCAGCAGCAAACTGACGAGCAACGGAATGCTCAGCAATAGCAGAAACAGCTGCAACCACCCTAAATCCGGCGCGCTTCGCAACGTCCTCCAGCTCTACGAGCGTGTCCTCAAACGCGCGGTTTCCGTATACACAAACCAAAACAGCCCGAGCCCCGTTGCCGCGCACCATGCCCAACCGGTCAGCCACCACAGCCGGGATTCTACCGGCATACGCCGGCACAGAGATTACGGCCACGTCGTCCTCAGCCATCGAGACAGCGCTGAGATCTAGCCCGCTATCGGTCAGATCGACGGTAACGGTATTATTGTCCAGCGCCCCGGCCACAAGGCCAGACACCTTCCGCGTTCCACCCGTCGGACTAAACACAATTTCGAATACGCTCATCGAGGCACCCTCTCCCTACGCCTGGCAACGCGTCAAGCCGTTTTCACATTCAGACAGAGTATACGGCGCATGGGGGGAGCTCCCCGTTTTGGTGCGCCAGGCACCCCAATGCACCCACCCTACGCTGTCTGCCTCTTCGTTTTGTATAAATTACGGTACAGATTGTATATATTTACGGGATACCGCCGCGTTCTCCTGAGGTACCCCATCCTGGCCCGTGCAAAAAACGGAGTATTCTGCAACGTGACCGCGCCAGCACCGCCGCGAGTGGGCAAAACTGTAGGGCGCCGTATCATTTTAAGTCCCGACATGGCGAGAATAACGCGTCCCTGCTCCGGAAAACGGCGAAATCTGGCTCAAAACGCTCGCTAGGGATATCCGAAGACCACCGTTGGCGACGTCGAATCATATGCAGACAGCTCGAACTGCAGAATACTCCAAAAAATGCACGGCGCACCCCATAGGACCCATTGCTGCATGGCAGGAAACAAGCCCACGGCATCCTCTAGATGCATTCCCGAGGAAATCACATTTGAACTAGCGATCGGATACGGCAAACAAAAGGGCCCCGAACGTAGTTGCTCGGGGCCCTTGGTTCACCTCGCTCTAGCGGGCGATGCGTATGTTATTTGCGCTTGCCGCCGCCGTCGCCGGGGCGACGGGAGCTGCCACCGCGCTTGCCGCCACGGCTGTTGCCGTAGCTGCCACGGTTATCGCGACCGCCGGCACGGCCGCCACGGGAGCCGGCCTGGTTGCCGCCACGACCACCACGATAGCCGCCGCGACGCTCTTCGCGGGTATCGTCGTAGTTGCGCCAGTCATCGCGACGATCGCGGCTGGCACGCGGGTCACGACGATCGCGCGACTCGTTAGAACGACCAGCGCCGCCGCGGCCGCCATTGCTGCGAGCACCCTCGCGACGCTCACCACCGCGGCCGCCCTCGCGGCCTCCGCGCTCGTCAAAGCGCTTGCCGCCGCGGGACTCGCCGCCGCGGGTACCACGCTCGTCACCCGAACCACGGCCTTCGCCGCCGCGACGCTCATCGCGCCCGCCGCGCTCGCCATCGCGACCGGAGCGACGACGGTCACCCGAGCCGCGCTTGCCGCCGCGCGAACCACGGCCCTCGTCCTCGCGCTCAACACGACGACGACCGCCACGGTCCTCGTCCTCACGGCGACGGCGGTGTGCCTCGCCCTGGAACTGCTTGGCACGACGCTCGGCACGGTTGCCGCGCGGTCCCTGCTCAACAGCACCGGCCCGCTCCTCGGCAGCTACCTCGCGGGCCACGCTCTCAACAGCCTCGTCTACGCGAGCCTGAACGCCCTCGCGCACGCGGGTCTTGCCGCCGCGCTTGGGACGGCTCGGACGCTCGCCGTCGCCGCGACGCTCATCGCGACCGCGGTTGGAACGACCGGCCACATCACCGTAATCGTCGCCGTTGCGCTTGCCGTCGCGACGTGCCTGCTCAAGCTTCTTCTTGCTCTTGGACTTGCCGCGCTTGGTCTTCTTCTTCACCTTAAAGGCTGCAGGGTCGCGCTCGGGATCAACCGCGGGCGGATTGGGGCCCACGTGCAGGTCGCCGGCCTCGTAGATGTCGGCGGTCTTGTCCATGAGCTTCTCGATCTCGTAGAACTCATCGACGTCCTGCTCGGTCACAAACGTGATGGCCCACCCCAGCTCGCCGGCGCGGCCCGTACGGCCAATGCGGTGGATATAGTCGGTCGGCTCGGCCGGCACGTCAAAGTTCACGACGTAGCGCACGTCGCTAATGTCGATGCCGCGGGCAAGCACGTCGGTTGCCACCAGCACGTCGACGGTGCCGTCGCGGAAGGCCGAAAGGGCACGCTCGCGCTGGGCCTGGCTGCGGTTGCCGTGAATCGCGGCGGCCTTGATGCCCTTACGCTCCAGACGACGGCAGCAGCTGTCGGCGCGGTGCTTGGTGCGCATAAAGACGATGGCGCGCTCCGGGCCCTCCTTTTTGAGGAACTCAGGCAGCAGGTTGTTCTTTGCCTCGATGGACACCGGGAACACAAACTGATCGACGGTGTCGGCGGTCGACGTGGCCGGCGCGATCTCCACGCGGGCCGGGTCGCTCACCAGGTCGGTGATCTCGCCCACGGCCTCCTCGTCGAGCGTCGCCGAGAACAGCAGCGTCTGGCGCTCGGCCGGCGTCTCGCGCACAATGCGGCGGACGGCGGGCAAAAAGCCCATGTCGAGCATGCGATCGGCCTCGTCGAGCACCAGCACCTTGACCTCGTCCAGGTGGCAGGCACCCTGCTCAATCAGATCGACCAGACGGCCCGGCGTGGCGACCAGGATGTCGCAACCGTACTTGAGGGCAGCGGTCTGGGGCTTGTAGCTCACGCCGCCCACGACGGTCACGGCAACATGGCCGGTGACGTCGGCGATTTTGCTCGCGACCTCGTCGATCTGCTGGGCAAGCTCGCGCGTAGGGGTGATGACGAGCATCACGGGGCCACGGCCGTTGCCCTCGGGCTTCTTGGCACCGCGACGGCGGTTGCGGCCGCCGCGCTCACGCACGGGTTTGGGCGGAGCAATGTGCTCCAGATTGTTCATGGTCGGCAGCAAAAAGGCGGCCGTCTTGCCGGTGCCGGTCTGAGCGGCGGCAAGCAGGTCGCGGCCTTCGAGCACCACGGGGATCGAGCCGGCCTGCACGGGCGTCGGCGCCGTGTAGCCCAGGTTCTCGATAGCACGAAGTATCTCGTCCGAAAGTCCCAGCTCGTCAAAGGCGGGCAGGCTCTCGGTAGCGGACTCGACGGCCTGGGCAGCATTGGCCTCATCGGCGGCATCGAAGGCAGCCTGGGTCATGGCCTCGCGGGTCTCGTCCAGGATCTCGGCGTCGGTGACGTCGGATACAGAATTACGCATATGTTGTTGTTCCTTATCTGCACGCGCAATGGGCACGGCATGCGGCCGCGCGGGCGTGCTTGGTAGTGCGCTAATACATACAAAAACGGGTGCGCACAGAGAGGACGTTGCTCAGCACGCTGGCGATCGCTTTGGCAGCCCTATCACGCGCCGTCCAGA
This sequence comes from Coriobacteriaceae bacterium, assembly GCA_905194545.1. Taxonomy (GTDB): domain Bacteria; phylum Actinomycetota; class Coriobacteriia; order Coriobacteriales; family Coriobacteriaceae; genus Collinsella. The sequence continues at coordinate 14,357 of CAJJSS010000010.1, forward strand.
CGCAGCAGCTCTAAGCGATGGAGCAGATTCGCCGCGGGTTAGTATACCCGTGCTTCGCATGCCCCCACGTAAACCACAGATGACGAAGCGAACGGGGCGGGCTCGAGGTGGGCCCGGCCGATTGTCTCAATCTGTAACATCTACAGGGCAAATCTTCCTCTACGTGTTACAGATCGAGACAAACGGTCGACACGGTTCACAAACGTCTCAATCTGTAACAGTTACCGAGTAAAATCGGTCCTAATTGTTATAGATCAAGACAGAGGGGGATTTCCGTCCGGTCCAAACCAAATCTCTCAGTCTTCCTGCAATTTCGAACATGTGGCCTATAATGTTGCTTTGGTTACGCTACATATTGCGCAGTCATTTAATACGTCGCCCACCGGGGGCCATTAATTCCTATCGCCTTATTGGCTAGGAAGCAATCAAAGGAGGTATCCGTGGCAGCAGAGACGCCTTGCTCGGTCCTCTATAACGATATTCGCTCGTTCGGCGGTCTTAAACATCTCGAGATCGCCCGAATGCTCATCAATGGAAACTCTTATCTCGGCAGTACCCTGCTCGAGAAATGCTCTTCCAACCGCTCGTATCTCACCCGTTACATCGTCCATCGCGAGCCTGACCAGTGCGCGCCCGCCATCTACAGCGACTTTGCCGTCACCACGCTCAATCTTTCCGCGGCAATCTGCAGCAAGCTCGGCGGCGGCGAGTCCGCCTATCAGGCAATCGCCGAGCACTATCGCGGCCCGGCCGCCAACGAAATGATGTCGGCTCTCGCCAGCTACAAGCTGGACAGCCGCCTATATGCAAATGCCCTCAATCACATCGACAACTTTGACGGCAATGCCGTGCGCGAGAAGAGTACGCTTTACCTTATGCTCTTTGTGGCAACGGGGGCGCTCGCTGACCCCATCCAAGGCGTGGCCACCGTCGAGCGCTTTTGCGACAGCAAGACGGGCGGGCACTTTGGCACCACCGAAACTACCGTCGGACGTGGCTTTATGGGCAGCCTGGAGCAGCCGCGCACCGTCGCCCCCAACCTCGGTCTGCTCAGGACACATGCCGACAACTGCGTCGACATGCAAATCCATCCCCTCACACGCGATCCGCGCGGCACCGTGATTGGTTCTTTGCCCAAAACCTCGCCCAGCATCACCGATGTGGGCGCCGACGCATCGCGCGAGCATCTTCGCATTTGGCTTGAGGGTGAGCACTGGTACGCCCAGGGCCTTGGATCGACCAACGGCACGGTGCTCGAATCGGGCGCAGGCGACGGCGATATCGTAATCGAGCCGCCACGCGACCAACGAGAGCCCGGCAAAGTCTATCCCCCCGTGGAAATCGAAAACAGCGACAGACTTCACTTGGGTCTCTATACAACGTTTCTCGTTATTGTGGACTAGCGCGTAGAGACACGGGGAACAGGTGCCACTCGTCTTATATCATTTACGTTGCACGCTGCACTATAAATAGCGATACGAGTCAGCTTATCGGCAAACACGTCTATCATGGGCTTTAATCGATAATCGCGTTCTCGGTGTGAGCACGCGGCCCCACCAAACGAAGGAACGCCTTGGATACCACCAACACCGCCCCTGGCGACAAACTCATCCGTCTCGACACGTTCGATACCGCCGTGGCAGTCGACCCCAGCGCCGAGGATGATGCCAAGCGCCGATTTATGACGCTTATTCTTCAGACGGCATACCGCGACGACGGCAATATCGGACACGTGCTTCGCGCGGCCAACACAAGCGGCGAGGTCTTTGCCGTCAAGCTGCTCAAGGACAACGCCATCCTTTCCGGCCAGACACCCGACCGCTCCGCCGAGCAATCGGCCGCGCACCTGGCCAGCACCGCCGCGCTGTTCGAGGAGTACCGTCATCTGTGTACCGTCTCGCACCTGCGCGGATTTCCGCGCGTCTATGGCTATGGATCGTGCGAGGACGACCCGCTCATCCTCATGGAGTGGGTCGAGGGCACCTCACTCAAACAGGCGCTGCCCCTGCTTCCGCACGACGCCTTGGGCGGGCTAACCACCCAGATGGTGGCCGCCGTTGGAAACGCCGTGCTTCGTGCGCTCTTGATGACCCAAGGCCTCGTGAATCCGGTCATCCATCGCGACCTGTCGCCTGCCAATATCATGTTCCGCACCACCAGCCGAACGCTCGAGCAGCAGATTGCCGATTGCTCCTTTGACCCCTGCCTCATCGACATGGGCTCCGCGACCATGGCTCTCGGCGACGCCACAATCACCCGGCGCGCCGACATCTGGCGCTTTGCCACGCCCGCATACGCCGCGCCCGAGATGCTCACGCAGGATATCGAAGGAATCGCGGCCCTTCGCCGCTCGCCGGCAATCGACGTCTATGCGCTTTCGAGCATTCTGTACCAGCTCTACAGCGGTCGCAAACCGTTTGACTTTGAGTCGACGGACGCCGCTGCAACCGGCTCGTTCTATCTCGTAAAGACCAAGACCAATCCGGCACCGCTCGAGCCGCGCTGCGAGGGCGATGAAGCGCTCGTCCAGATCATCATGAAAGGCATCTCGGTCGAACAGGGCGATCGCCCTACCGAGCAGCAGATGCTCGAGGTGCTCTCGGCATACCTCACCGACGCCGAATCCGAGGGCCGCGAAGGCACAGGAGACGAGGCTGCAATTGATATCGATTCCGGCACGCACCTTAAGGTCGACGTCGCCGGCGAGCGAGCGCGAGAGATTCTGGAGCAGGCCCGGCACGATGCCATGACCCGCCGCCGCTTTATTATCGGTGGCGTTGTCGCAGCCGTTGCGGGGCTCGGCGTTATCGGAGCCGCAACCCATGGCTTCGGCATCCCCGACTACCTGGACGGCATCCGCGGTACACTTGACGACTACACCTGGGATCAACTGCAAGAGATTTCGCTCAAGATTAAGGCGGCGAAGAGCAACGCCGAAGCTCGCAAGATCGCCAAGCGTTATCATCTGCTCGACGACGACGGCCGTATTCCCTACCCGAGCACCAAGCGCGTTACGCTCACCAACGGGCTGGAGGTCGGGGCGCAACTCGTGGGCATTCTTCACGACGACCTGGCGGATACCAACGGCAAGGCCGGTCTGTCATTTATCTTTGACGCAGGTATTGCCGAGCGCGATGCCTCAGAGCACCCGCTCAACGGTGGCTGGGAAGACTGCGAGCTGCGCACATGGCTCGATGAGGACGGCATTAAGCTGCTTCCCAAGGAACTGCAATCGGTTATCAGTCCGGTCAAGAAGATCTCGAACAACGTCGGCGCCACCAAAAGCACTTCGTGCCTGAGCGAGCTGCCCGCGGCCCTTTGGCTGCCCGCCATGGTCGAGCTCTGCGGCGGACAGGCGCCCAAGGACTTTAGCGAGGACTGCCATTACCTATCCGGCATCTACAACGGCGAGGGCAAGGAATACCAGCTGTTCCGCGAGCTTAAGGTGAGCCCCTTTACCACGAACAGCATGATGATTCGCCAGTGGAAGGGCAAGGATGTCTGTTGGTGGGAGCGTACGGCGAGCCCCGACACGTCGGAGAACGAGGGCACGCTCTATATGAACCGCGTGGGCGACGACGGCGATGTCTTTAATTACGCCACGTCTGCAAGCAAGCCCGATAAACGGACCTGCGTGATTCCCGGATTCTGCATCTAGGCGGCGGGCGTCTTGCCGTGACGGAACCCCTCCCCGGCAATTGTCTCGATCTGTAACATTAGCTCGGCAGATACAGGTCTAGATGTTACAGAACGAGACAAACCCCAGCCCCGCGAGACAACATCTCAATCTGTAACAGTAAGGGGTCAAAAACCTCTCTTGATGTTACAGATCAAGACATTTGAGTTGGCCGCGGGCGGTCTGTCTCGATCTGTAACAGTTAGAGGTCATATTTGCTGCTAGATGTTACAGATTGAGACATTGAGTTTTCTGCCAACTGTTTGTCTTGATCTGCAACAAATACTCGGTAAAACGGGGTCTAGTTGTTACAGATCGAGACGTTTGGCAGAGACGGCCACCGATTGGGCAGCCACCCTCATCTGTAATGAAAAATCATACATTCCAACTACTACTAGACACCCCCAGGGGGTATGGGTGTATAGTATCGGCAGGTTAACATTTACGACACGAAACCACAGAAAGGAGAAGCCATGGCTCAAGATACGTTCGACGTGGGCGGTATGACCTGCGCCGCCTGCCAGGCGCACGTGGACCGTGCCGTGAGCAAGCTCGACGGCGTCGAGAGCGTCGCGGTCAATCTGCTCGCCGGCTCCATGCTGGTCGACTACGACCCCGCGCAGGTCTCCCCCAACGATATCTGCGCTGCCGTCGACCGCGCAGGCTACTCGGCCTCGCCCGTCGACGCGGGCGGCGCCGGCCCAAGCGGCAGCGCACAAGCCGGGTCCGGCGCCGCCCATATGGAGTCCCCTACCAAAAAGCTGGAGGCCGCCGCCTCCGCCATGCGCACCCGCTTCATCGTCTCGATCGTCTTCCTCATCCCGTTGTTCTATATAGGCATGGGGCACATGCTCGGCTGGCCGCTGCCCAGCGTCTTCACCGACCACACCCACAGCATGACGCTCGCCCTCACCGAGCTCGTCCTGCTCATCCCTATCGTCTACGTCAACGACGCGTACTTTATCAACGGGTTTAAATCGCTCGCACACGGCGCGCCCACCATGGACGCCCTTATCGCCGTTGGCGCCACCGCATCCATCGCCTGGTCGCTCTACGCCATGTTTATCATGGCCGACCAACTAGCCGCAGGACAGGTCCGCGAGGCCATGATGACGGGCATGGACAACCTGTATTTTGAGAGTGCGGGCACGATCCTGTCGCTCGTCACCGTGGGCAAATACCTCGAGACACGCAGCAAATCCAAAACCGGCGGCGCCATCGAGGCGCTCATTGACCTGGCGCCCAAGACCGCGATCGTCGTGGCCGAGGACGGTACCGAGGCCACCGTCGACGTCGATGCCATTCTGCCCGGCCAGGTGCTGCGTGTGCGCCCCGGCGAGTCCATCCCCGTCGACGGCGTGGTGCTCGAGGGCAGCTCGGCCGTGGACGAGAGCGCGCTCACCGGCGAGTCCATCCCCGTGGAGAAGACCGCCGGCGACACTGTCAACGCGGCCACGGTCAACCGCACGGGCTCGTTTACCTTCCGCGCCACGCGTGTGGGCGCCGACACGTCGCTCGCCAAAATCATCAAGCTCGTCGAGGACGCCAACGCCACCAAGGCGCCCATCGCCCGCATGGCCGATAAGGTCGCTGGCGTATTTGTGCCCGTGGTGTTTGTGATCTCGGCCGTGACCTTTGCGGTGTGGATGGCACTGACTGGCAGCGTGAACGAAGCGCTCACCTCCGCCGTCGCCGTGCTGGTGATCAGCTGCCCGTGTGCGCTGGGCCTGGCCACGCCCGTCGCTATTATGGTCGGCACCGGCAAGGGCGCCGAGATGGGCATTCTCTTTAAGAGCGCCGAGGCGCTGGAGAACCTGCGCAGCGTGGGCACCGTGGTGCTCGATAAGACGGGCACGGTCACCCGCGGCAAGCCTGCCGTGACCGACATTGTGGTTGTCGCGCGCGCCGACGGCTCGCCCGCTATGAGTGAAAAGGCGTTACTGAAGCTCGCTGCCGCGCTGGAGCGCTCGAGCGAGCACCCGCTGGCCGAGGCGATCATGGCCGAGTGCGAGTCGCGCGGAATCGTGGCGCGCACGGTCGAGGACTTTGCCGCCGTGCCTGGACGAGGCGTTACGGCGCGCGAGGGACAAAACGTCATCGCTGCCGGCAACGTGCGCCTGATGGTCGAGCTGGGCGCGAAGGTGCCCGCCGGCCTTGCCGAGCAATTTGCCGCCGAGGGCAAGACGCCGCTGTTCTTTGCCAAGAACGGCGAGCTTGTCGGCACCATCGCCGTTGCTGATGAGGTCAAGGAGACGAGCGCCGAGGCCATCGCCGCGCTCCGCAAGCTCGGCGTCGATGTGCGCATGCTCACTGGCGACAACCGCGTGACGGCCGAGGCCATCGCCCGCCGCGTGGGACTGAGCAGCGAGCAGGTCATCGCCGACGTCCTCCCCGCCGACAAGGAACGCCACGTGCGCGAACTGCAGGATGCGGGCGGCAAGGTCGCCATGGTGGGCGACGGCATCAACGACTCCCCCGCCTTGGCGCGCGCCGACGTGGGCCTTGCTATCGGCACCGGCGCCGACATCGCCAAGGAGGGCGCCGACGTGGTACTCATGCGCAGCGACCTCATGGACGTCGCCCGAGCCATCGAGCTTTCACGCGCCACGATCCGCAACATCAAGCAGGACCTGTTCTGGGCACTGTTCTACAACGGCATCGGCATTCCGCTGGCGGCGGGCGTGTTCTTCCCGCTCACCGGATGGCAGCTCTCGCCGATGTTTGGCGCCGCGGCCATGAGCCTGTCGAGCGTGTGCGTCGTAAGCAATGCGCTGCGCCTGCGAACCTTTAAGCCTAAAGTGGCAAAATAGGCTCACTATTACGTCCATTTAGAACGGGTTTTCCAGGCGCCAGAGATTGACCTGAAAGAGGAGCGACGCGTACTTTGGTACGCGAGCGACGGCTTGAAGGTCAAGGTCGGGTGCCTGGGAAAGCCGACACAACAGAGAGGAATACCGATGCGATACACAATCAAGACTTCCGGCCTCATGTGCGGCCACTGCGACGCCACCGTCGAGACGGCGTTGCTCAACGTTGCCGGCGTGACCGACGCCGATGCCGATCACGAGACTCAGACCGTCCAGGTGGAGTGCGCCGACACCGTGACCGCCGAGCAGCTCGCCGCCGCCGTCGAGGGCGCCGGCGAGAAGTTCCACGCCCTGTCCGTAACCGCCGCGTAACGACCCACGCGCACCCCGACCAGAAACGAGGACCCGCCATGATGGCAGACCATAAATCGGTGACCCGCATGCTCAAGACGGCACGCGGTCAGATCGACGGCATCCTGCGGATGGTCGAGGAGGACCGCTACTGCGTCGATATTTCCACGCAGCTTATGGCAACGCAGGCGCTCATTGCGCGCATCAACGCCGACGTGCTCAAGGCGCATATCGAGGGCTGCGTGACTTCGGCAATCGAATCGGGCGACGAAGACCTCAAGGCCGCCAAGCTCGCCGAGATCGAACGCGTCGTCGACAAGCTCTCCAAGTGATTGGGGCATTGGGGACAGACTGCTTTGCACCATCTTGGTGTATCGGGGACAGGCACGTTTGCACCGCATTGGTGCAGATGAACTGTCCCCCTTGCTCTAAATCGGGTATAAAGGCGTGCAGCATATCGAACGAAAGGCAATTTGCATGAATGACTTTATGAAGGGCCGCAATGGTGCCGATGAACTCACCATCGTGATGGGCTTTGCCGGCATCGTCATCGCGATGATCGGATCGATAGCCCGCATCCAGTGGCTCAGCTGGATCGCCATCGCCGTGATCGTGATTGGCGTGCTGCGCGGCCTGTCCAAAAACATCGATGCGCGTCGCAAGGAAAACGCTGCCTTTGTCGCCGCGACCGCGAACGTCCCCGGCTTGGGCAAGTTCGTCGCCAGCTTGGGCGGCGGCGCTGCAGCAGCCAGCACCTCGCGCGCGGCTGGAACGAGCAAGGAAGACTTTGAGCGCGCCAAGCGCACGGCCAAGAAGATGTGGAAGGGTCGCAAAACTACGGCATACCTCAAGTGCCCCAACTGCGGCCAGATGCTCTCCGTCCCCAAGGGCAAAGGCAAGATCCGCGTCACCTGCCCCAAGTGCCACGCCAAGATGGAAACCCGCTCCTAACGCCCGCACGCGGGACAAATTAATCAGGTTTGTTTGTCCCAAATCTTAAGTATTTGTTCGATAAAAAAGCCGAGGCCTCGTGTTGAGACCTCAGCTTTTTGCATGCGGCAACGGAGCTGCCCCTTTGTCACATCTACGCCACACCGTCGCGGGCCAGCTCCTCAGCCAGCGCTTCGGCAGGCATGGCCATAATCGCGTCGAGCTCGGCGTCCACCTCGGGAATACGCTTCACCTTGAGCTTGCGTACCAGATCACCGCGACACATCACATGTATCGGCTCACGCAGAGCGCACAGGTCATCGAGCGGATTCTTGCGCGTTACCAAGATATCGGCAGCCTTGCCGCACTCGATCGTGCCGGTCTCGCCGCCCAGACCCAACAGCTCGGCATTGACCTGTGTAGCCGTATGCAGCGCGAAGGCGTTGCTCACGCCGACATACTTGGCAAAATAGGCCACCTCACGCCACATGTCGTACTGCGTCACGAACGGGCAGCTCGAGTCCGTGCCAAGGCCCACCTTAACGTCAGCTTCCAGTGCGGCACGGGCGCTCTCAATAATGCCCGAGCACACGATGTCGCCGTTCTTCTTTTGCGTGTCAGTCGAATGAGTCTTATCCGGGTCGAGCAACACAAACGGCAGCGCCGGGCTGATAGTGCAGGTAACGCTGGGCGCACGTCCCTCGAGCTGCGTGCCCGCGGCGCCACGGTACAGCTCCAGGATCTCGGGCGTCATCGGGGCACCGTGCTCGATCGTGTCGACCCCGGCCTCAAGCGCGGCCTTCACGCCCTCGGTGCTCTCGACATGAGCCATAACCGGCAGACCCACCTCGTGCGCCGCCTTGCACGCCGCCGCGGCAACCTCCACCGGCATACGCAGCACGCCCGGCTCGCCCACCTCGGTCGCATCGAACACACCGCCCGTTACGAACAGCTTAATGACGTCGGCGCCGCGCGCATACAGGTCTCGCACCTGCTCGGCTGCCTCGACGGGGCTGTTGGCCACCTGGGCGAACAAGCCCGCGCCATGGCCGCCCGGCACCGTGACGCCCGTTCCCGGCGCTACCAGGCGCGGACCCTGATACTTGCCGGCGTCGATAGCGTCGCGCACGGCAATGTCGGCAAACAGCGGGTCGCCCGCGCCGCGCACTGTGGTCACGCCGCTTGCCAGCTGCTGCTGGGCACTGCCCTTGAGGATGCGGCGGACGATGGCACGGCCCACGGGATTATCGAGTTTCTTCATCAGCGCTCCCGCATCGCCGGCCGAGACAGGCTTGCCCGAGCCGCACAGGTGCACGTGCATATTGATGAGACCGGGCATGAGATACGCACCACCCAGGTCGATAACCTCGGCACCTGCAGGCGCCTGCGCCACAGCACTCGGCCCCATCCAGGTGATGACGCCGCGCTCAACAGTCACGGCCATATCGGGTTGCGGCTCCATATGCTCCGAACCATCCAGAATGGTCGCATTGATAAACAACGTGGAACGATCGGCAGATGCCATATCGAGCTCCTCCCTCACGATTAACTTGAACATTTGTCCATTATCACCTAGTCCCGCTGGATTGCTGCAGACGCATCGGTTAACGGAAGGAAGAGAGGATGTGGGGGACGGAATACGTTGCAGTCCCATCCCAGCGGCACTAGGGAAATCTCTCGATCTATAACAGGTACAGGGTTATTGGGCCCCCTGATGTTACAGATCGAGACATTCGGTCGACGTTTCACCGGCTTGTCTCGATCTGTAACAATTACGAGCTCAAACAACCTCTAAACGTTACAGATCGAGACAAAACCTCTCAGCGCCCATACCACTGGCATCTCCACTCCTCAGCCAATTCAACCTGCCGAGGAATACCCGCCAGCCTCATTTTCTCGACTAGCTTCCCCGGGCCTTTGAGTTCGTTAAACGTAAACCGAAGCACCTTATGCCCGAGCATTGTCAGATGAGATTCCCGCTGACGCTCTGCCACGAATGGGTCAACCGACTCCCGACCCTCGCCGCTCTGCAAGGTGTACTTCCCCTTTCCGTCGAGCTCGCCAATCACGCACGTCCCGTCCTCGAGCCTCCAGAAATAGTCAACGCGAAAGACCTGGCTCGGATCAAGCGGGTCGCGAAACTCCACCTGTAACTCTGGCACCGGAAAACCGTATGCAATAAAGAACGCCCGAAAGCGAGACTCGCCGCCGTTTTCGGACAGCCCGTCCGCATACGACGCAATCACCTGTGCCCTGCGATACCCTCGCCTGCCCTCGCAATCGGCGCGGAGGCGCTCGCACAAATCCCCACGTGATACGCCTTTCGCCCGCAGTGCAGAATCGGCAATCGCCAACCCGTAGGAGAACGGCGCACGCAGTAGGCAATCCTCCACCGTGCGCCAAAACGACGTCACCCGCACGCCATCAACATGCTCGAGTGCGCCCGCCATCTGCGGACGCAACAACCTGCACCCGCCGCTCAACGTCACCGAACAACCCGTCTTAACAAGAAAACGCGACCCAAGCAGATCATTCGGCACCTCCAGACCCCACAAAAGCGCCGCGTCATAGCCCCAAAACGCCCAATCGGGATGAAACTCTGCAAGCCCTTTGATGGTACGCAGCGTTCGCTCCGCCGGCGTCAGTACACCCCAATCATGTTGAAAGCAGAACAAATACGGCTCGGGTTCCGCGATATCGTCGGTTCCAACATGACGCCGCAGCCACATGAGCTCGGCATTGTCATGCGTTGCGAGCAGCGCACCTTGCTCGGTCGCCTCCGTGAGTCGCGCGAGCATCCTATTCCGCGCCAACGTGTTGCGAGTCGTATGCTTGTGCTTGAAAACGGTATTAGACACTTCCATCACCACCACATCGGACAAATGGACCATCGTCACCGTTGCCTCCGCCGACAAACGTTTCGACCTGTAACAGGAAGACCGATTTTTGGACTGTAGATGTTACAGATTGAGACATCCCCCCAGCCAGGTGCCAAACGTCTCGATCTGTAACAGTAAGACGTTCTCCAGGCCCCTAAGCGTTACAGATTTAGACAAACCAGCGGTGCCCAAGCGTTCGTCTCGATCTGTAACAGATAGACTGGTTTTTGTCCCCAAACGTTACAGATCGAGACAAAAAGGCAAAAGGCAAGGCAGGCGACAACCACCCATCCCCTACTCCCACTCCTGCTCGTAGATGTTGAGCGACTTTACGTACCGCCCCTGGGCGCCCATGATGTCGCGGACCAGCCGCAAGAAGAAGCTGATGCACGAGGTGTCAAAGCCGTCCTGCAGATCCTCGGGATGCACCGCACCCGGCCCATCGACCGCCGTGTCGTTCAGGCGCGCGATGTCATACAGGTAGAGCTGTCCCGCCGTAAGCCAGACATCGTCGACGCAGGCAAGGCGCACCGCAATCGCGCCGTCGTTCCAATGCTCCTTCCGCACGATATGCGGGTCGTAGACATCAAAGCGATGATCGGTGCGCGTGTCCTTCAGCACGACCATGCCGGACGCAGGATTCTTGTCCAAAATGCCAAAGCGCGAGAAATACTGCGTGTCGCGTACCTGCTCGAGCCGCTTGAGCGAGGCAGGCGAAAGCGATGCCGGCGGCTCGTCAACATATAGCTCGAGCAGCGTTTTGCCATGGCGATAGGGGCGCTCAAAGAGCAGCCAATCGGTAAACGCCATGTTGTAGGCCATGATTTCGTTTTGAGAAGGCCCCTCGCAATAGCTGAGCCACGGGTCGACGATAATCTCGAACTGTTCGCGTGCCGGCTCCAGGAATTGAAACTTCCGCAGCATCCAAAAGTGAGCCATGTCGGCAATATCGTTGCCGACGGCTTCAGCCAGCTCTGCTCGGTCAAAAGCGTGGTCAGTCATGGCATCCTCCTCAAACTGATGGACCTCAATTTGAGCTTACGAGGAGGGTGGGCAGCCACGACCAGCGCGGGCAAAATAGGCCTCCGACTGCAAACCAGATGCTGACCAAACACTTGACGAAAAGCTTGACCGAAAATGTGCACCGCAACAAAACCGCAGGCAAACATAGACGGCCAACCCGCCCTTTTGAGCCAGATGCCTGCAGCCACCACAGAAACAACAGGTGACCACAGCCCAAGAAGTCGACAAATGAACATCCTTACGTCGACAAACGCGCAAACTGCTCGCAAATCCGCAAGGAGTGTCCCCGAATGCCGGCACAAAAGGAACGTCCCTAACTGTCGGCACTTAGGGACGTTCCTTTTGTGCCGGCAGTTAGGGACAGCCCTTGCCGATTCGATTGTTGAATATCTCCGTGACTACTTTACAGTTCCAGTGCCTCGGCGACTTCGGCTGCGCAGGCCAGGGCATCGGCCATGGCACTCACCACGAGCGAGCTGCCGTTGCGAGCGTCGCCGGCAACATACACCGGCGCGGCATCCGCGGCGACGCCGTCGACACGCGCCGCAAGATGCGAGCCCTCGGCAGCCATCACCGGCAGCGGACGACCAGCGGTGGCAACAGACACGCCAACGGCGTCGAACACACCGTGCTCCGGGCCCGTAAAGCCGCAGGCGATGAGCACCAGCTGCGCCGGCACCTCGTGCTCGGAGCCCGCAATGCGCTCGGGCTTGCCAGCCGACCAATCCAGATCGACCACGCGCAGACCCACAGCCGCACCCTTCTTGTCCAGCAGCACCTCAAGCGTATCCACGCCCCAGGCACGTATCTCGCCACCCATTGCAGCGATAGCCTCCTGCTGGCCGTAGTCGGTCTTCTTCACGTTGGGCCACTGCGGCCAGGGGTTGCTCGCCGCGCGCACATCAGGCGCCGCCGGCAAGAACTCAAACTGGCGCACGCTGCGCGCGCCCTGACGCACCGCGGTGCCCACGCAGTCGTTACCGGTATCGCCGCCGCCAATGACCACGACGTCCAGGCCGCGTGCATCGATGGCAGGCTCGCCGCCATCGAGCACCGAGACGGTCGAAGCCGTCAGGTAGTCCACGGCGTACACCACGCCCGGGGCATCAATGTTCGCAGCCGAAAGCCCACGCGGAGCACGAGCGCCGACAGCCACCACGACGGCGTCAAAGTCATCGAGCTTGGCGGTAACCTTGGGATCGCTCACGTCAGCACCCAGCTCAAACACAATGCCCAGCTCACGCATGAGCGCCACGCGACGCTCGACCACAGACTTCTCGAGCTTCATGTTGGGAATGCCGTACATGAGTAGGCCGCCCGGGCGGTCGTCGCGCTCAAACACCGTCACGCGGGCGCCGCGACGCGCAAGCTCCCATGCAGCCACCAGACCAGCCGGGCCGGAACCAACCACGGCAACCGTGGGTGCGCCCTCCCCTGCCGGCTCAAAGCGACGCGGGCCGCCGTTGGCCCACTCATGGTCGCTGATCGCACGCTCGTTATCGTGAATCGTCGTGGGTTGGCCGTCGACCGAGCCCAGGTTGCACGCGGCCTCGCACAGTGCCGGGCACACGCGGCTCGTGAACTCAGGCATGGGCGAGGTGAGCGACAGGCGCTCGGCAGCCTCATCCCAGCGGCCGCGGTACACCAGCTCGTTCCACTCGGGAATCAAGTTGTGCAGCGGGCAGCCGCTCGGACGTGCCTTGCCAAAGCTCGCGCCCATCTGGCAAAACGCCACGCCGCACATCATGCAGCGGCTCGCCTGGGCGCGACGTGCGTCGTCATCGAGCTCCACATACAGGGGATCAAAATCATGACTGCGCTCCTCCACGGGACGCAGCTCGTGGGTCACGCGATCGATATCAAGAAAAGCACCGGGCTTACCCATGGCACTTACGCCTCCTTCTTGGTCGAAGCAACAGGGCTGGCAGCCACGGACGCAGCGCCCGCAGCACCGCCCGCGAAATCAAAGCGAGCGACATCAGCAGCGTCGGCGCGACCGGTCACAATGTCAAACGCCAACTCCTCGGCCTGCGCATGTGTCTTGCCCACGGCCTCGCCCGCGGCGACAATCGCCAGCACGCGCTCGTACTCGGTCGGAATGACCTTCACAAAGTGCTTGCTCATCGTCTCAAAGCTGTAGAGCAGCTTAATGCCGCGCGGGCTCTGCGTCGCGTCCACGTGCTCCTGGATGAGCTCGCGAATCTGCGCCAGCTCGCCGGCCGTCGGGGCCTTGAGCTCAACGCTCTCGTGGTTCACGCGGGCATCGAGCGTGCCGTACTGGTCAAAGACATAAGCCACGCCACCCGTCATGCCGGCAGCGAAGTTCTGCCCGACCTCGCCCAGGATGAGCGCCAGGCCACCCGTCATGTACTCGCAACCGTGGTTGCCGCAACCCTCGACCACCACGGTGGCACCGGAGTTGCGTACGCCAAAGCGCTGGCCTGCCAGGCCGTTGATGAAGCCACGGCCGCTCGTGGCGCCAAAGAACGCAACGTTGCCCACGATGATGTTTTCGTCGAACTTATAGGTCGCATGCGGGTTGGGGCGCACCGACACCTCGCCGCCCGAAAGGCCCTTGCCAAAGTAGTCGTTGGCGTCGCCGCACACGTTGAGCGTAATGCCGCGCGGCAGGAAGGCGCCAAAGCTCTGACCGGCCGATCCATCGCAATCGATGGTGATGGAGCCGGCGGGCAGGCCCTCGGGATGTGCCTTGGTCACCGCGTTACCCAGGATGGTGCCCACGCAACGGTTGACGTTGGCGATATCGGCGCGGAAGCGAATCGGGCGCAAGTGGGCACGGGCATCGGCCGTATAGGGCACGAACAGCGTGGAGTCGAGCGTCTTGTCGAGCTCGCTGTCCGCGGCCATCTGCGGCAGGAAGTGACGACCGTCGGCACCCGGGATATGGGCACCGAACTCGCAGGTCGCGCTCGCCAGCACGGGCGACAGATCGAGCAGGTTGGCCTTACGGTTGCCCGGGACCTCAATCTGGCGCAAGCACTCGGGATGGCCGACCATCTCGTCGACGGTGCGGAAGCCCAGGCTCGCCATGACCTCGCGCAGTTGCCCGGCAACAAAGAGCATAAAGTGCTCGACGTGCTCGGGCTTGCCGCGGAAGCCGCGACGCAGGCGGCAGTTTTGCGTGGCGATGCCGGCGGGGCAGGTATCCTGCTGGCAGTCGCGCTGCATGAGGCAGCCCATCGAGATGAGCGGCATGGTCGCAAAGCCAAACTCCTCGGCGCCCAGCAGGCAGGCGACGGCAACATCGGTGCCGTCCATGAGCTTGCCGTCGGCCTCGAGCACCACGCGCGAGCGCAGGCCGTTTTGCAGCAGCGTCTGCTGGGCCTCGGCAAGGCCAAGCTCCAGCGGCAGACCGGCGTGCCAGATCGAATCGCGAGCAGCGGCACCCGAGCCGCCATTGTGGCCGCTGATCAAGATCTTGTCGGCAGCGCCCTTGGCCACACCGGTGGCGATGGTGCCGACGCCGGCCTCGCTGACCAGCTTGACCGACACGCGTGCGCCAGGGTTGGCGTTCTTAAGGTCAAAGATGAGCTCGGCCAGGTCTTCGATGGAGTAGATGTCGTGATGCGGCGGAGGCGAGATCAGGCCGATGCCGGGCGTGGACTGACGGACCTCGGCAATCCAGGGGTAGACCTTCTTGCCGGGCAGGTGGCCACCCTCGCCGGGCTTGGCGCCCTGGGCCATCTTGATCTGAATCTCGAAGGCGCTGCACAGGTAGCGGCTCGTCACGCCAAAGCGCGCACTTGCCACCTGCTTGATCGCGGAGTTCTTGGAATCACCGTTAGCCAGCGGGGTCTCGCGACGCGGATCCTCACCGCCCTCGCCGGAGTTGGAACGGCCGTGCAGGCGGTTCATGGCGATGGCCATGCACTCGTGTGCTTCCTTGCTGATAGAGCCGTACGACATGGCGCCGGTGTTAAAGCGGCGGACGATGTTGAGCGCGGGCTCGACCTCGTCGAGCGAAACCGGCGTGCGGCCGCTGGCATCAAAGTCGAGCAAGTCGCGCAGGCGCACGGCACGGCCGGTACGGTGCAGACGGGCGCTGTACTCCTTAAAGGTGTCGAAGCTGTCCTCACGGCAGGCGGTCTGCAGCAAGTAGACAGTCTGAGGGTCAATCAGGTGATCCTCGCCGCCGATCGGGCGCCACTTGGTCAGGCCCAGCGTGGGTAGCTGATCGGGAGCCGGGCTCTTAAGGATAGCGAGCGCGGCGTCGTAGCGCTCGTTTTGCTCGCGCTCAACGTCCTCGACACCCATACCGCCCACACGGCTCACCGTGCCGGCAAAGTACGCGTTGACGAACTCCGGCGTAAAGCCCACGGCTTCGAAGATCTGCGCCGAATGGTAGCTCTGCACCGTGGAGATGCCCATCTTGGACATGATGGAGACGATGCCCGCCGTCGCGGCCTTGTTGTAGTTGGCGATGCCCTGCTCGGCCGTCACGTCCAGGTCGCCGTGTGCCGCCAGATCGCGGATGCACGCATGTGCGTTGTACGGATAGATGCCGCTCGCGGAGTAGCCCACCAGTGCCGCAAAGTCGTGCGGAGACACGGCGTCGCCGCTCTCCACCACGATGTCGGCAAAGGTACGCACGCCGGCGCGGATCAGGTGGTTATGCACGCAGCCCACAGCGAGCAGCGACGGCACGGGCACCTCGCCCGCAGCGGCACGATCGCTCAACACCACGATGTTCACGCCATCGCGGACCGCAGCCTCAACGTCCTCTGCAAGCTGCTTGAGCGCAGCCTGCAGCGCGCCCTCGCCGGCATCGCGGCGGTACACGGCACGGAAGCGGCGGGTCTTAAAGCCCACGCGGTCGATGGCGCAAATGCGGTCGAACTCCTCCTCGTTGAGCAGCGGACGCTCCAGGCGCACCAGCTGGCAGGCCGTACGGGAGTCCTCGAGCAGGTTGCCGTGGTTGCCCAGGTAGAGCGTGGTCGAAGTGACCATATGCTCGCGAAGGGCGTCGATGGGCGGGTTCGTGACCTGAGCGAACAGCTGATAGAAGTAGTCAAAGAACGAACGCGTCTTCTTGGACAGGCAGGCCAGCGGTGCGTCGATGCCCATCGAGGCGAGCGGGGCCTTGCCCTGCTGGGCCATGGGACGCACGACCTCGTCGACGTCATCCCAGTGGTAGCCGAGCTTGGCCATACGCACGGCGGCGGGCACCTCGGCGTCCTCGGCGGACGCGGGCGCGGCGGGCTCATCGAGCGCGTCGACGGTCAGCGTCTCCTCGGCAATCCAATCACGGTAGGGCTTTTCCTTGGCGTAACGGGCGCGCAGCTCGTCATTGTAGATGACGCGCCCGCGGGCAAAGTCGACCTCGAGCATCTGGCCCGGCCCCAGACAGCCGCTCGTCAGGATGTTCTCGGGGCTCACCTCGATGGTGCCCACCTCGCTTGCCAGCATAAAGCGACCGTCGCGCGTCACGTAGTAACGAGCGGGGCGCAGGCCGTTGCGATCGAGGGCGGCGCCCAGCGTGCGACCGTCGGTAAAGGCGATGGCCGCCGGGCCGTCCCACGGCTCCATGAGCATGGACTGGTAGGCGTCGTAGGCGCGGCGCTCCTCACTCAGGCTGTCGTTGTGGTCCCACGGCTCGGGCAGCAACATGGACGCGGCACGCGTGAGCGGGCGACCGTTCATGACCAAAAACTCAAGCACGTTGTCCAAAATCGCCGAGTCGGAACCCTCGCGGTTGATGATGGGCATCACGCGCTCAAGATCGTGCTGTAACACGGGGCTGTACAGGTTGGGTTCGCGGGCGCGAATCCAGTTGACGTTGCCCTTAAGGGTGTTGATCTCGCCGTTGTGGATGATAAAGCGGTTGGGATGCGCGCGCTCCCAGCTGGGCGTGGTGTTGGTGGAGTAGCGCGAGTGGACGAGCGCCACCGCCGTCTTGACGGCGGCGTCGTTGAGGTCGATGAAGAAGCGGCGCATCTGTGTGGCGACCAGCATGCCCTTGTACACGATGGTGCGCGAGCTCATGGAGCACACATAGAAGATCTTGTCGCGCAGGGCAAACTCGGCGTCGGCCTTCTTTTCGATGGTGCGGCGGCACACGTACAGGCGACGCTCGAAGGCATCGCCGGCGGGCGTGTCGTCGGGGCGGCCCAGGAAGGCCTGCAGGATGGTGGGCATGCAGGCACGCGCCGTCTCGCCCAAGTCGTGCGGGTCAACCGGCACCTCGCGCCAAAAGAGCAGCGGCACGCCGGCCTCGGCGCAGCCCTCCTCAAACACGCGGCGGGCATCCTCTACGCCTTTGTCGTCCTGCGGGAAGAACAGCATGGCCACGCCATAGTCGCCCTCTGCCGGCAGAATCTGGCCGCACTTTTGAGCCTCTTTACGGAAAAAGTGATGCGGAACCTGGAACAGGATGCCGGCGCCGTCGCCGGTGTTCTTTTCGAGTCCCGTGCCGCCGCGGTGCTCCAAGTTGACCAGAATGGACAGTGCGTCGTCCAGAATCTGGTGATGGCGCTCACCGTTGATATCGGCAAGCGCGCCGATGCCACATGCATCATGGTCGAATTCGGGGCGATAAAGGCCCTGCTGCTGAGCGGAATCTGCCTGCATCGCGATCCTCCCCTAGATATTTAGACAGTCAGTTGACTAGGCATACTAGGAGCATCGCCGGCCCGCTGTGTTTCCCGCCCGTTTCGAAACAATCGCGTAACGCACGCCCTACGAGTGGACACCGCCGACCTCAAGGGCGACAACATAGGCCCCAAGTTCGGCCTGTTAGCTCACCACTTCAAACATCTCAATCTGTAACAGGAAGGCCCAATTACGACGACTAACTGTTACAGATTGAGATGTTTTTGAGAGACGGTTCCGAATGTCTCAATCTGTAACACGAAGGGCCGGCTTTGGCGGTCAGCTGTTACAGATCGAGATTTTCCATAGGACCATTTCTTCCTGTCTCGATCCGTAACACCTAGGCCCAATTTCCATCCCTAGTTGTTACAGATCAAGACAGTTCGCAGCCCCCCTTCATCACCCTATTCAAATACAACAATTTTGTTAGTCTTGGTTAACTTTCAAGCTTAAAACGGGTATCCTTTGCGGCGTCAAGCAAACGGCACGCACACCGTGCCAGATCAAGGAGGCCCCTATGGCGCACCGAGCAGACCAGCAGACGATGCAACTCGTCCTTATCCGTCACGGAGAGTCCGAGTGGAACAAGCTCAACCTGTTCACCGGCTGAACCGATGTTGAGCTCACCGACACGGGCCGCGAAGAAGCCGCAGCAGGCGGTCGAGCACTCAAAGAAGCCGGTTTCGACTTTGACGTCTGCTACACTTCGCGCCTCAAGCGCGCGATCCACACCCTCAACATCGTGCTCGGCCAAATGGATCGCGAGTGGCTGCCCGTCATCAAATCCTGGAAGCTCAACGAGCGCCACTACGGCGCGTTGCAGGGTCTCAACAAGGCCGATGCCGCGGCGGAGCACGGCGACGAACAGGTACTCATCTGGCGCCGCTCCTTCGATGTCTGCCCGCCGGCACTCGAGCCGGACGACGCGCGCGATCCCCACACCCAGGAGCAATACCGTGATGTCGCGCCCGATCAGCTGCCCTATACCGAGTGCCTCAAGGACACGATCGCCCGCGCCTGGCCCTATTTCGAAGACGAGATTCGCCCCCAGATGCTCGCCGGCAAGCGCGTACTCATCGCCGCGCACGGCAACTCCCTGCGCTCACTCGTCATGAAGCTCGAGCACCTCACGTCCGAGGAGATCCTCAAGGTCAACATCCCCACCGGCGTGCCGCTCGTCTACACCTTCGACACCGATTTCAACATCCTCGACAAGCGCTACATCGGCGACCCGGCGACCATCGCCGCCAAGATCGACGCCGTGGCCAATCAGGGCAAGGCGCGCAAGTAGCCCAAACCCAAATCCGACGCGTGGCGCCGCACGGCCCAGATGCGACGTCACGCCGCCCATACGCAGGAGCGCACCATGCTCAACCATCTCAAACATCATTTTGGCTCCCGACGCACCGGCGGTCACGGAGGTCTAGACATCGCGCGGCATATCGGCCCCGGGCTGCTCGTGACCGTCGGCTTTATCGACCCGGGCAACTGGGCCTCCAATATGGCCGCGGGCTCGCAGTTTGGCTACGCGCTGCTGTGGATCGTCACGCTGTCCACGATTATGCTCATTGTGCTGCAGCACAACGCGGCGCACCTGGGTATCGCCACGGGCACCTGCCTTGCCGAGGCCACGACACGTTACCTCCCCCGCTTCGTTGGACGCACGGTACTCGCCAGTGCCTATCTCGCGACTGTCGCCACCGCCATGGCCGAAGTCCTGGGTGGCGCGATTGCCCTTCAAATGCTCTTTGGGCTGCCCGTGCGCGCGGGTTGCGTCATCGTGGCGGCAGTATCGATGGCGATGCTCATGACGAGCTCCTACAAGCGCGCCGAACGCTGGATCATCGCCTTCGTGGGTGTGGTAGGACTCTCGTTTTTAGCAGAGCTCGCGCTGGTCAAAGTCGACTGGCCGCAAGCAACCGCAAGCTGGATCACGCCCAGTATGCCCACTGGCTCTGCCGCGATCATCGTGAGTGTCCTGGGTGCGGTCGTTATGCCACACAATCTCTTCCTGCACTCCGAGGTCATCCAATCCATGCACTTCGAAGGCCAAGGCGAGCAGGTTATCGAAGAGCGTCTGCACTACGAGCTCTTCGACACGCTCTTTTCGATGGGCGTGGGCTGGGCGATCAACTCGGCCATGGTCATCCTGGCCGCAACGACCTTCTTTGCGCACGGCATTGTCGTAGACGACCTCGCCGTCGCAGCGGCCACGCTCTCCCCCATTCTGGGCCCGGCAAGCTCGACCATCTTTGCCGTGGCGCTGCTGTTTGCGGGCCTCTCGAGTAGTGTGACGGCGGGCATGGCGGCGGGCACCATCACCGCGGGCATGTTCGACGAGGAATACGACATCCACGACCGACATTCCTCGATCGGGGTGGCGGCCTGTTTCGTCGGCTCAGTGGCGGCGTGCCTGGTCGTCCCAAATCCTTTTGAAGGTCTCATCTGGAGTCAGGCGCTGCTGTCGCTTCAGCTGCCGATTACGGTCTTTGTACTCATACGGCTCACCAGCTCACGCCGCGTCATGGGCAAATACGCCAACTCGCGCCCGCTCAACGCGCTGCTCGTAGGGATCGGTGCCATCGTGACGATTCTCGATGTCGTGTTGTTGACAGGGATGTAATGGAGCAGGGCACCTACCCAGGCAAACGTCTTGATCTGTAACAAGTGGACCCAATTTCCGCTTCTAGATGTTACAGATCGAGACATTTCTTCAGCTCCAACCTTTTATCTCAATCTGTAACAGATAGGCCCGTTTTGAGCCGCCACTTGTTACAGATTGAGACAAACGGTCGGCCGGACTCACGTCAGACAGGATCGGCTAACAGCAGCCGTGATCCCTTGGGGACGGAGGAAAAGGGCCCCGGCCGAGAATTCGACCGGGGCCCTTGGACAGAGCTCTGTATGGCTAATCGCCGTGTGCCTGCGAGCTACTCCTCGACGAGCTCAAACTGATCGGGACCGACGCCGCACACCGGGCACACATAATCCTCGGGCAGCTCGGGCGTATCGACCTCAACCTCGTAACCGCAAACGACGCACACGAACTTATACGTCTTCTTCTCCTCAGCCATGATGTTCTCCTCTCGAACGTGACTGGTGATGTACTTCGCTTATTAGTATATGTTCTCAATAATATAATGCAAGTGTTTTTAAAACATTTCTAGCCTTGATACGAGGACGCCTTCGGAGGCGTCTTGCCCTTCAGGACCTTATGGTAGTAGTCGTAGGTCAACGGCGTCTCGTCGCTCAGGCGCTCGGCGTCCTCGACCTCGCCGATAAACAGTAGATGCGTACCCACATCCACAGTGTCGATCAAACGGCAGCTAAACAGAGCCGCCGCGTGCTCGGACACATAAGGCATGCCCAGAGCCGTCTCGCGGGTCTCGTATTTGGCAAACTTGTCATAGTTGCTGCTGGTGCGAAATCCA
The DNA here is from genome assembly GCA_905194545.1 of Coriobacteriaceae bacterium. Taxonomy (GTDB): domain Bacteria; phylum Actinomycetota; class Coriobacteriia; order Coriobacteriales; family Coriobacteriaceae; genus Collinsella. The sequence goes on from CAJJSS010000010.1 coordinate 36,063, forward strand.
AAGTTGCCAATGTAGAGCATATCCGCCGTCTGGTCGATCACGGTCAGCGCAAAGGCCTTGGCAGTCTCGATCACGCCAGCGGTCACATTTTCCTTGTTTACGGCAACCGAGATGCGAGGTGGTGCTGCCGTCACCTGCACCGCCGTGTTGATGACGCAGCCGGCGCGCAGCCCGTCTGCCGCGGCGCTCACCACATACAGACCGCTCGGCATGGTAAAGAATGCAGTTTTGTCCATAACAAGTACTCCCCTAACCCGGGATTGAACCTTAAGGCTGTATGTACCCATAAAAAGCGGCGCCCATAACGGACGCCGTTTTTTGGAAATATATGGCAAAACAGCAAGGAAGACGGGGCGGGCGCGGTAGGGCACCTTCCCGTGAACTCGCTCCTAGCGGTTGCGTTCCTTGAGGGCGCGGTCGATCTCGCGTTGGACATCACGCTTGGCCATGTCCTCGCGCTTGTCGTAGAGCTTCTTGCCGCGACCCAGGCCCAGCAGCAGTTTTACGCGACCGTCGGTATTAAAGTAGAGCTCCAACGGAACCAGCGCATAACCACGGTTGCGAAGTTTGCCGTCAAGAAAGTCGATCTCCTTGCGGTGCAGCAGCAGACGGCGCCGACGGTCGGGATCGCGATTCCACACGCCACCATGGCTATAAGGGTGGATATGTAGGCCGACGAGCCAGCACTCCCCGCCACGAATCAGTGCAAAGGTATCGGTAATCTGGCACGCGCGCTCGCGAATCGACTTGACCTCGGTACCGCTCAGCTCAATACCGCACTCAAACGTCTCATCGATAAAGTACTCGTGATGTGCCGAGCGATTCTTGGAAATGAGCTTGCGCTCGCGCTTACTGGGCATCGCCGGCCTCCTTGGCGCCATCGGCGTTTGAGCCCGCAGCCTCGCGCTTTGCCTTGCGCTCGGCGTTAAGCTCGGCGTCACTCTCGCGCACCAGCTTGATAATCGCCGCGCACGCCTCTTCGCCCACCAGGTCGCGGGCACGGACCGTCAGGCGCGTAGCCTCCTGCTTGTCGCCGTCGCTCGCAGCGTCGGTCGCGCACATGATCAGGCAGATGGCGATCTCGGCCGAAGGCGAGGTCGGCACGCCCTGCAGGGCGAGCTCACCCATCACATGGTCGTCACTCTCGTCCGTGGCATCCGGATAGGTAGTATGGATCTTGTTGAGCAGGCGTGTCGTATGCGCATCATTGGGCGCCAGGCGCAGCGCCAGACGCGCGCAGCCCACGGCAGCCGAAATGTTCTCGGTCTCGGGCTCCAAGAAGTACTGACCCAAATTGGTGTAGGCGCGTGCGGCGCACTTACCGTCGCTCGCGCGCTCCAGCACCGAGAACGAGAGCGATGCCCACTCCTGCTTGTCCTCGAGCGCGCGGAACAGCTCGGCCAAGTCCAAGCGATAGTTGCAGTTCATGGGATCCCAACGCACGGCCTGCATCAGGGCATTCCGAGCACTCACATAATCCTGCTGGCGAATGTAGGCAAACGCCATGTCGGAGTACAGGCGGTCAAAGGGAACCTCGACCTGCACCAGCTCGCGCGGATCCTTCTCCACGCGGCGATAGGCCAGGCGCTCAAACTTGCTGTCGAAGCTAAAGTACTGGCGCTTCTCCTCCGTCTTGCACTCAGCGTCGATATACTCCTCGGCGAGCTCCACCAGACGCTCAAGCAGCGGCGTCGCCGTAGCCAGGTCGCCCTGCGCCAGATAGTTCTCGGCATACGTGATGTCTTCCAAGCTGATAGGCAGGTCCATGACAACTCCTCGGTCCGGGCGGCAGACTCAACGCGCGCCTTAAATATCGGTCAATACACAAAACCCGGGTCTCTTACGAGGCCCGGGCGTTCAATTTTGGTAGCCCGTACCAGATTCGAACTGGTGATCTCCGCCTTGAGAGGGCGGCGTCCTAAACCGCTAGACGAACGGGCCATATGTAGCAAATGCAATGGCTGGGATGGAGGGAGTCGAACCCCCATTGACGGAACCAGAATCCGCTGTCCTGCCATTAGACGACATCCCAATGACTGCATCGCTGCGCTCGGCTGTGCCTTTGCGCAAGAAAGAAATATACGGGAAGTCCGGCCGTGACGCAAGCCCCAATTTTGACTTTTTTGAAATTCAGTCAAATACGGCCAACACGTGAAGGACCTGTGAAGTCGACCGCTGCACACGAAGGGCAAAACGCCGCGAGCGGTAGCCGTCAACCGTTGGCAGATTCTACCGCGAAAACGATAGCACCAGGCAACACAATCGAAGTATCAATGATCACGTAGATATCGAGGCGCCATGGACGAAGAGCTTGATTACCTATGGGAGACCCTGGGCCTCGAGATCACTGCTGACCTTTGGCCCGAACGGGACAAAATCCATCCCACTCTGCGCCCCGCCATCACGGTGATGCAGGCAAAATACCGCCGTGCATCCTTTTTGATCATGCGGATGTCATGGCACGCGGGACTCCCCGACCTTAAGCGAATCCAGGCAAGCCTCGTCGAGCTGTCCGGTATGCCGACTGTCATATCCGAGGCGCACCTGGAGCAGCGACAGCGCGAGCGACTGCAACAGCAGCGGATTCCCTTTATCTGCCCCGGTGTTCAGGCATATCTGCCCTTTATGGACGAGGAGTACTGGAGCGGCAAGCCCAACAAGCACGTAAAGGTCTACGATCCGCACGAATGGGCACAGCTCGAGGATTGAGCCGAGCGAGCCCGCCGATGGAAAACACGTCCCACCCTGAGCACTCAAAACGGGTCGCACTTTCCGCAGCCGCTACAGCAACGCCTCGACCCAAGCCGATTCCCTAAAGCCGGGAATCGCAAAGTCGTCGCCCACCAGCAGTGGGCGCTTGACCAGCATGCCGTCGGTCGCCAGCAGCTCGTAGCACTCCCGATCCGTCATGCCCGCATCTAGACGTGCCTTCAGGCCCAGCTCTCGATATTTCATGCCCGACGAATTAAAGAAGCGCCGCACCGGCAGTCCCGAACGAGCAATCCAGGTCGCAAGCTCATCAGCCGCGGGATTGTCCAAAACGATATCGCGGTCGATATACTCTACCCCGTGTTCGTCCAGCCATGCCTTGGCCTTCTTACAGGTCGAGCACTTGGGATATTCAACAAACAGTACGGTCATGGGATTTCCTTTCTTAGAGAAAACAGGTGTCCGGAAAACTGCACATCGACGACCACTCGCGATTGCAGCCGTTATTGTAGCCAATGTCGAAGCATAGGCAGTCGCGATGTCTCGTCTTAAGGCTAGCGCCTCGCATGGGCGCCGATCGGCCGAGTCGCATAGCGCACCAACGCCGCTGCCAGCAATACCAACAGCATGGCGGTGACATAGCCCGCAGCATCGAATCCTAAATCGATAACGTCGAAATGCCTGCCGGGAACAAAGATCTTATGTACCTGATCGCCAACGGAGCAGACGGCGCAAAAGAGCAACACGGGCACGCAACGGGAGCATACGCTCCAAGGACGCCTGGAAAAGCAAACCACGACCACCGAGGCGAACAATCCGACGAAGAAAAACTCTACGGTATGGGCAACGCGACGGACGTTCGTGCCCACCCACATGCGAATGGAAGCAAGTCGGCCAGACCGGACATTCGAAGCAGCCGAATCGGTGCCCCCGGTCATCCCGTTCTCGGTCTGAGCTTCACCCGCGACATCGGCAGCCTGAACGCCCGTAGCCTGACCCTCCACCACGCGCGCGGTGGACTCGCTCAGCAACGACGTCTCCACCGCATTTTGCTCCGTCAGCACCCAGATGCCCGCCAGCGTTGCAGCGAACAGAATGATCGCGGTCCATCCGATTATTTGTTTTACGCGCGCCAAGGGCCTACCTCCTTTTTTGAATATCAGCGAGTGTAGCCCCAAATGGCATCGTCACCGTATCAAAATTTGAATCGCAACAGGAAGCGACAAAGCGACGCAAACCCCTACCCCGCCTCGCGCATCCAGCGATCGAACGTCCCCACGCACACGCCCAGGCACTTTGCCGCCTGGCTGCGGGTAATATCGCCCGCCTCATAGCTATCGCGCACCAGCTCAAACTGAGGAGGGCACGGCTTGCGAGGTCGACCGAAACGGACCCCTCGCGCCCGCGCCGCTGCAATCCCCTCCGCCTGGCGCCGATGAATATTCTCGCGCTCCACCTGCGCCACGTAGCTCAGCAGTTGTAGCACAATATCGGCAATCAGGGTATTGGTCACATCCGGCGCGCCGCTGGCCCTGGCGCGCGTGTCAAGCAATGGCATGTCCAACACCACAATGGCAACCCCGAGCTCCTTGGTAATGCGTCGCCATTCCTCAAGAATCTCGGAGTAATTACGGCCAAGCCGGTCGATAGAAAGCACCACCAGCACGTCCCCGTCTCCCAGGATGTGCAGCAGCTCGCGATACCGCGGGCGATCGAAGTCCTTGCCGCTCGCATGGTCGGCATAAATATTCGCCGAGCCCACGCCATAGGCGCCCAGCGCATCCAGCTGCCGATTTAGATTCTGATCGCGCGAACTCACCCGCGCATAACCATACACCGTCGCCATCTCATCCCCGCTTTCTTGTAAACCTGCCAAAAAGGGACAGGTTTATTTTGGTAGGTTTTACCTCTCGAATAGCAGGTAAGCGGGCGGCCGAGCGGACGGCAAGGCAGCTATGATCCAAATGCGGAGGGCGGCCCCGAAAGACCGCCCTCCGCTCTCCCGCCATGAGTCGAGATTTGGCTAATGGATAAGCTTAAAGTCCAAGTGCCCACGCGTGGTATTGACGCGCGAAACCTCGATAATCACGCGCTGGCCCAGTTCATAGCGAGTCCCCGTGTCGGCGCCCGTCAGCGTAAGCGCATCCTCGTCGAACTCGAACCACTCGTTGCCCAGACTCTTGATCGAAACCAAGCCTTCGACCTGCGTCAGGTCCAAGCGCACAAAGAGGCCCATGCTGCTGACCCATGAGACCGTTCCGGCATAGCGCTCGCCCAGGCGATCCTCATAGTACTGGGCAATCTTGATCTTTTGCGTCGCATGGCTAGCGGCATCTGCCGCGCGCTCGGCATCGCTGCATGCGCGGCAGATCTGCGGCAGAATGCGCGGCAGCGACTCGCGCCCCTTGCCGATCAGCCGCGGTGTACGGACCAGGGCGTCCTTGCCGCCGAGCTGCTCATAGGCCAACTGCAGTTTGAGCACGCGGTGCACCACCAGATCGGGGTAGCGACGGATGGGACTCGTAAAGTGACAGTAGCACGGCGCGGCGAGCGCAAAGTGGCCCTCGTTGCGCGGCTTGTACAGTGCGCGCTGCATGCTGCGCAGAAGCAGCGTGTTGACGAGCGGTGCGTTGGCCGTACCGGCGGCAGCATCAACTGCAGCCTGTAGCTCATCGGGACTCCCCAGGGCGATACCGGCAGCACGGCGATCGTCGATGATGCCCAGCTGCGCCAGCGCAACGGCGGCACCGTGCAGGCTATCGGGGCTCGGATCCTCATGCACGCGATAGCAGGCCTCGATATCACGGTCTGCCAGCCACTCTGCAACGCACTCGTTGGCGAGTAGCATGGCTTCCTCGATAAGCGACGTGGCACACGAACGCTCGCGCGCCACAATCTGCACGGGTACTCCGTCCTCATCCAATAGAGCGCGAATCTCGGCCGTGTCAAAATCGACTGAGCCGCGGGCACGACGAATACGACGGCGAAGTTCGGCGAGTTCGTTGGCGGCGACAAGGAAATCGCCGAGGTCGACGTTATAGCCGCGAGCAGTTTCCTCGCACGCAAGACCGCGCTCAAGCGCCTCCTCGCGCGAGGCCTCAGCAGCCGCAACATCCTCAGCGGCGCCTTCCAGCACCGAATACTCAACCGCGTCGGCACGCACCAGCAGCGCCTCGGCGCCGTCATAGTCCATACGCACACGCGAGCGAATCACGCTGGGGTACGGATCGTAATGCCGCACGCGACCCTGCGCATCGAGCTCAATGTCAACGGTAAACGCAAGACGGTCCTCGTCAGGGCGAAGCGAGCATAGGTCACAGGACAGGCGTTCGGGCAGCATGGGAAGCACGCGATCGGCCAGATACACCGATGTCGTACGATGGCGAGCCTCAAGATCGATATGCCCGTCCCAAGCCACATAGTGAGAAACGTCAGCGATATGCACACCCAGCTTGTAGCCACCCTCGGGCGTGCGCTCAAGCGAAATGGCATCGTCAAAGTCGCGCGCGTCGACCGGGTCGATCGTGATGACAAAGCGGTCGCGCAGATCGCGGCGGAGCGGGTCCTTAAGCGCCGCGGACACATCGAGCGAAAGCCCCTCGGCCTCGTCCAGCGCGGCCTCGGGATAGCTATCGGTATAGCCGTAACGCGCCATCACGTATTGAACGCCCAAATCGGGCGCGTCATCTCCGCCAATGCGGCGTTCGATCGTCACGGTGCCCGATTCCAGGCGCGTCGGGTAGGTCAAAATGCGCGCGACAACGGCATCACCCGGGTGGACGCCCAGACGATCCGCCGAGGTATCCTCGGGCAGAATGAAGAAGTCGGCCTTCAGGCGCGAATCGAGCGGCTCGATCACACCGAGCGGACCAGCGGTCTGGTACGTACCCACCACGCTTATGGCTGCGCGCTCAACCACGCCTTCGATCACGGCGCGCCGCTCACCGTGCGGGCTGTTCTTAATGCTCACGGCTACGGTATCGCCATCCATGATCTCGCGCTTACCGCGGCCCATGACCTTGTAGTCGCCGTTTTCGGTTACAACGTAGGCGCTATGCTCATGGAGCTGCACGCGCCCGGTCAGGCTCGGACGGCGTTCGCTGCGCACCGGCCCGCGCTTATTGCGAGCTCCACGCTTATGCTTGTTATTGCGCCCCATGGCGCCTCCTAACTATCGATTGCGAACTCCAAAGAGTCTACCCAAATGATCCGTTTTCCTGCCGTCCCCTAGGGATCAAAAAACGGGCCGCCCCGCAAGAGACGACCCGTTGGAAGGGATGAATTCCAGGCATGCCTACACGCGCAGGTAGCGGCGCATGGCGATGGCAGAACCAAAGAGACCGATAATCACGCCGACCAGAATCAGCGCAGCATAGGTCACCAGGTAGTACTGCATCGGCAGGGCAAACGACATCCAGCCGATGCTCTCCTGCAAACGCGGAATCATCAGATTGCGCAGCAGCTCCAGAACGCCGATGGAAAGCAGCGAGCCCAAAATGGCCTGCAGTACGCCCTCGGTGATAAACGGGCCGCGAATGAAGCCGTTGCTGGCGCCGACCAGACGCATAATCGCAATCTCACGACGACGCGCCGTGATGGACAGGCGAATCGTGTTGTTGATGAAGATGAATGCGATAAAGGTCAAAAGGCCAACGAGCACCACGGCGGCGATGCGGATGTAGTTGGTCACCTGGAACAGGCGGCTCACTTCCTCCTGGCCGTACAGCACGCTCGCGTTGACGTCGCCGTCATCCGCGATCTTCTGGAAGTCGGCGTTCTTCTTGAGCTTCTGGGCCGTGCTCTCGACCTTGGACGGATCGTCCATCTCAATTGCAAACGAAGCCGGCAGCGGGTTCTGGCCATCGAGCGCGCTCATGGTGGCGTCGGCGTTGCCCGACATCTTGCTCGTATACTCGGCCAGCGCGTCGTCCTTGTCCTTGTACGTCACGGACTTGACGTTGCTCCACGTCTTGAGCTCAGCCTCAAAGGCCTGAACATCTGCCTGGTCGGCGTCATCGCTAATAAAGGCGTTGATGACGACCTGATCCTCGACGGTGCCGATCACGGAGTTCAGCATCGCGGAGCCCATGATGAACAGGCCGATGATAAACAGCGAAAGGAAGATCGTGATGACGGCGCCGAGCGAGGTAGTCCAGTTACGGAAGAAGTGACTGATTGCCTCTTTGAAGGAGTAGCCCACGTTAGTTGGTGCCATAGTTGCCGTAACCTCCCCTCTCCTGGTCGCGGATAACGTGGCCGCCCTCGAGGGCGATCACGCGACGGTGCATGCTATCGACCATCTCGCGGTCGTGCGTGGCGACGATCACGGTGGTGCCGGTGCGGTTAATACGCTCGAGCAGCTTCATGATGCCCAGCGAGATCGCCGGGTCGAGGTTACCCGTGGGCTCGTCGCAGATCAGCAGCGGCGGACGGTTGACCATAGCGCGGGCGACGGCGACGCGCTGCTGCTCGCCACCGGAAAGCTGGTCGGGCAGCGAGTCCATCTGATCGGCCAGACCGACCAGACGCAGCACCTCCGGCACCTGGCTGCGAATGACGCCCTTGGGCTTGCCGATGCACTGCAGAGCAAACGCCACGTTTTCGTAGGCGGTTTTTTGCGGCAGGAGCTTAAAGTCCTGGAACACGGCGCCAATCTGGCGGCGCAGGAACGGAACCTTGCGGTTCTTGATCTTCATGAGGTCCTGACCGGCAACCAGGATGCGACCGCTCGTCGGCTTGACGTCGCGGTTGAGCGTCGACAGCAGCGTGGTCTTACCCGAGCCGGAGTGACCGACCAGGAAGACGAACTCGCCCGGATAGATCTCGATGTTGATGTCGTCGAGTGCAGGCTTGTTGGGCTGTGCCGGATAGATCTTGGTGACATGCTCCATAAGGATGACGGGCTCGACACCGGCCTGCTTGGCCATCTTCTTGCGGCTGGCCTGCGGATCGATGGGCGCAAACACCGACGTAAAATCGGGGTTGTTGAGCGCGTTATCGAGGCTTGCGACCTCGGCCGCCTGATCGCTCTCGACCACCGGGGCAGCAGGCTGCGTGGGGTCGGGAATAGCGGCAAAGAGACCGGACTGCGCAGGCTGAGGAGCCGGTGTCGCAGGGGCCATGGGGTCGGGAATGCCGGCCATGGTAGGCTGCGGCGTGGCAGCGCCAGCCTGAGGCTGCTCCACGCGAGCGGTCACGGCCTGAACGGGCTCAAAACCCGCCGTGCCGGAAAGCGCGACATCGCTGGTGGGATTGTAGGCAAAGGGATCGGATGCCGGCTGTGCCTGATCTGCCGGCTGAGCGGGGGCCTGAGCAACAAGCTGGCCCTCTGAATCCGGAGTGGCGAAACGACTGCCCTGGACGCCTGTCTGCGTCTTGGGGGCATCATCGCCCGCACCGGAGGTACGGAAGTGGTTACCCACTGGTGCTCCTTATCGTCGTGCGTTTAAACTACATGAGCGCTTTGTATTTTAGCAGCATTAGCTTTGCTGCACATAAGAAGCATGGCGGGGTTTGGGTCTCACCGGCCGGGCGCAGGGTTACCTCCCAAATCGTCCTCGCGCATGGCCGGCATTTGTCCTGCTCCTGCGGAGCTGCGGACAAACGCCGGCCTGCGCTGCGGAAAGATTTGGGAGGTAACCCTGCGCCCGGCCTGCGGCTACTATGGGGCCGACGCACCAACTTGAGATGCTGCGCATACAAAATTGGAAGGGTCTGAATTGCACTTTGCTGGGATGGGCTCGTTTCCCCATGGGAACTTTGCTTGGCAGGACTCTAATTTAAATTCAGCATAAACAGGGGCGCCCTCTTTGAGGACGCCCCTGTTCTGGCTTGTTTGCGGTTGTCGACGCGATACTTTGCCTCGTCTTGCCTTATGCCAAGAACTCCTTGGTGGTCGCCACGATGTTGGCGGCGTCCAGGCCGTACTTGTGCAGGAGCTCGGCACCCGGGCCGGACTCGCCGAAGGTGTCGTTGACGCCAATCTTCTTGAGCGGCGTCGGGCACTGCTCACACAGAACGTCGGCAACGGCGCTGCCCAGGCCACCGATCACGGAGTGCTCCTCGACGGTCACGACGTGACCGGTCTTGGTGGCGCTCTTGACGATCAGGTCGGCGTCGATGGGCTTGATGGTGTGCATGTTGATGACCTCGGCGTCGATGCCCTCGGCGGCGAGCTGCTCGGCGGCTTCGAGAGCCTCGCCGACCATCAGGCCGCAGGCGATGATGGTGACGTCGGTGCCCTCGCGCATGACGATGCCCTTGCCCACCTCGAACTTGTAGGTCTCGGGGTCGTTGATAACCGGCGAGGCCAGACGGGCGAAGCGCATGTACACGGGGCCGTCGCACTCGTAGGCGGCGCGCGTCACGGCACGGGCCTCGATGTCGTCGGCGGGAACGATCACGGTCATGCCGGGGATGACACGCATCAGGGCGATATCCTCGCAGCACTGGTGCGTGGCGCCATCCTCGCCCACCGAGATACCAGCGTGCGTGGCACCGATCTTAACGTTAAGGTGCGGATAGCCGATGGAGTTGCGGACCTGCTCAAAGGCGCGACCGGCAGCGAACATGGCAAAGGTGCTCGCGAAGGCGACGCGGCCGGTGGTTGCGATACCGGCGGCGACGCCCATCAGGTTGCTCTCGGCAATGCCCACATCGAAGAAACGATCGGGGCAGGCGGCCTTGAACTTGCCGGTCTGCGTGGCGGCGGCCAGGTCGGCATCGAGGACCACAAAGTCATCGTGCTCGTTGGCGAGCTCGACGAGGGCCTCGCCGTAGCTTACGCGCGTGGCGATTTTCTTGACGTCTGCCATCCTAGAGCTCCTCTCCGGCGGCCGTGAGCTCTGCCATGGCCTGCTCAAACTGTTCATCGTTGGGGGCCTTACCGTGCCAACCTACCTGGTTCTCCATAAAGGAAACGCCCTTGCCCTTCATGGTCTCGGCGATAATGGCGGTCGGCTGGCCTTTGGTAGCGCGGGCCTCGGCAAAGGCGGCGCGGATCTGGTCAAAGTCGTTGCCGTCGGCGAGCTCCACCACATGGAACTTGAAGGCGCGGAACTTGTCGGCGAGCGGCATGGGGTCGTTGACCTCCTCGACAGGACCGTCGATCTGCAGGCCGTTGTGGTCGACGATCACGCAAAGGTTGTCGAGCTGCTGGTTGCCGGCAAACATGGCGGCCTCCCAGACCTGGCCCTCCTCGCTCTCGCCGTCGCCCAGCAGGGCGTAGGTGCGATAGTCGTCGCCCCAGTGCTTGGCGGCAACGGCCATGCCCACGGCGGCGGAGATGCCCTGGCCGAGCGAGCCGGTGGACATGTCGACGCCCGGGGTGTCGTTCATGTTGGGATGGCCCTGCAGGTGGCTGCCGATGTGGCGCAGCGTCTCGAGATCCTCCTTGGGGAAGAATCCGCGCTCGGCGAGCACGGCGTACAGACCAGGCGCGCAGTGACCCTTGGAAAGCACGAAGCGATCGCGGTCGGCCTTGCGGGGGTCGGCCGGGTCGACGTTCATTTCCTCAAAGTACAGATAGGTCATGATGTCGGCAGCGCCGAGCGAACCGCCCGGATGGCCGGACTTGGCAGCGTGCACGCCGGTGACGATGCCCTTCCTTACCTCGTTGGCAACCTTTTTGAGCTCTTCGTCGCTCATTGTGCCTTCCTTTCATCCTCTTTAGACAAGATGCGCACGGCACGGAAAGGTAGTCCCAACACAGCCGCAATGCACGTACGCCATTCATTATGCTGGAAACTGATGGCTTTACCAGAGTTTTTATCATTATTTGAACAATTTAGCAGGCAGAACCGCTGATGAAACGGTTTATCAATGTGAACGTCTTTTGGATGGAACGCGATCGACCCTACGCGCTAATGTCCTTGAATCCCTCGCCGAAGGCTTCCGTAACGTCAGCGACCGTCACAATGGCGTGAGGATCGCGCTCGCGCACAATCGTCTTGAGGGTATTGAGCTCTCGACGGCTCACGATGACCATAATCACCGGCTTCTCGGCACCCGAATACATGCCAGTCGCCTTAAACTTGGTGCAGCCGCGGCCCAGGCCATACATGATGTCGGCCGCGATATCGGGAAACTTGTCCGAGATGATGAGCACCATACGGCGCCTGTTGCCACCGTCGACCACGGCATCGATCACGTAGCCGCTAATGACCATCGAAAGGCCCGCATACAGCGCGTTTTCGACCGAAAAGACCGGGGCCGACAGCGCGCACACGGCAACATCGATCGCCATGACGGTCGAGCCAACCGGCAGCGATGTGTTGCGCGAGATGATCTGGCCGATCGTGTCAGAGCCGCCAGTGTTGGCACCGGCGCGCAACACCATGCCATACCCGATGCCCGTGATAATGCCGCCCCACATAGCGGGCAGCATCAGGTCGGCATGTGCCAGCGGCGCCACAAACGGAGCGAACAGGTCGGTGAAAAAACCCAGCAGCACAAAACCGGTCGCCGTCTGCACCACGTAGAACATGCCACCCTCGCGCATAACAACCAGCAGCAGCAAGGCATTCATCACGATGGTCTGGATACCGACGGGAAGCGATATGCCATGCGAGGCGCCGACCGCCTGAATAATGGTGGCAAGGCCTGTGACGCCGCCGGCGGCAAGGCCGTTGGGGATCAAAAACAAGTCTGTCGCGATAGCTGCCAGGGCGCAGCCAAACATAATCTTGGGCAAGTCATGAAAGAAGTTCATCGAAAGAATGCGCTTGATGTCCAGACGATATGCCATGCTGCCTCCCTCAAAAAAGCGCACCCAAACGAGTGCGCTTTGAACTTCTTGCTGTATTCGATTCTACCGATTCACCGGGCAAATACCACCCCTGCGCAGTGTTTGCATCGACCCGGAGCCAATCATGTGCCTAGGCAGACGATGCTTCCGCATCGGCGTTGCCGGTTGCCCAACGATGGTAGCCGATCACAAACGGATCCAGATCGCCATCGTCGAGAACGGCCTCGACGTTGCTGGTCTCCACGCCCGTGCGCAGGTCCTTGACCATCTGATACGGGTAGAGCACGTAGCTGCGAATCTGGTTGCCAAAACCGATCGTGGTCTTGGGCCCGCGAATCTCATCCAGGGCCTCGGCGCGCTTCTCGAGCTCGATCTCGTACAGACGGGCCTTGAGAATCTGCATGCACGCGGCCTTGTTTTGAATCTGGCTGCGCTCGTTTTGGCAAGTGACAACGATGCCGCTGGGAAAATGCGTCACGCGTACGGCAGAGTCGGTGGTGTTGACGCCCTGGCCGCCCGGACCGCTCGCGTGATACACGTCCACGCGGATATCGTCGGGACTGATCTCGATGTCGATATCGTCAGGCAACACGGGAATGACCTCGACGCCGGCAAACGTGGTCTGGCGGCGCTTCTTATCATCGGTGGGGCTGATGCGTACCAGGCGGTGAACGCCGGCCTCGGCGCGCAGCATGCCAAACGCGTCCTTGCCCTCGACGGTAAAGGTCGCACGGTCGATGCCGATGACCTCAGCCGCGGGGCAGTCGTTAATGGTGACCTTCCAGCCGCGACGCTGGCAGTACTTCATGTACATCTTAAAGAGCATGAAGGTCCAGTCCTGTGCCTCCAGGCCACCCTGTCCGGGCTTGATGGTCACAATCGCGTCGCCGTGATCGAACTCACCGGTAAACCAGCTCGAAAGCTCGAGCTCGTCGATAGCGCGGGCCAGGCGTTCTGCCGTAGCGGCAGCCTCCTCGCGCAATGCGGCGGCATCGGGGTCGTCGCCCATCTCCTCGGCAAGCTCCAGCGCCGCGCGGGCGTCAGATAGCTCGCCGCGCGCGGTATCCACGGCAGCGATATCTTCCTTGGCGCGAGCGATCTCCTCCATGGTGGCGCGAGCGGCGTCGGCGTCATCCCAAAAGCCGGGGGCCACGCTTTTTGCCTCGAGCTCGGTCACGCGCGTGCGCTTCTCGTCCAAATGAAGATACGACTCGACCTCGCCGAGCCGGTCCGCAAACGCGTCCAGCTCGGCGGGCGTTACCTCTAAAGCCTCGGCCATTAACGATTCCTGCCGTGGCAGTACTTGAACTTCTTGCCGCTGCCGCAGGGGCAAAGGTCGTTGCGGCCCACGTTGACATAAGGGTCATCGCTCTCGGACTTGCGGTAGGTGGTCACCTTGCCGCCGTTGTTGACAGCAGCCGGGCCTCCCTGGACGGCCGTACGAGCCTGAACCTGTGCCTGCTTGCGCAGCACCGAGCTGCCGTTGTCGCCATCGACGTCGGCGGGGCCGGAGAAGCGCGCACCCTCGAGCGCGGGGTCCTCCTTGTGCTCCACGGCCTGCGGGGCGGCCTTGATCTCGATGCGCAGAACGGTGCGCAGGTAATCCTCGTACATGGTGTCAACGAGCATCTGGAAGGCACCATAAGCCTCAGTCTTGTACTCGACCAGCGGGTCGCGCTGGCCAAAGCCGCGCAGTCCGATACCGGTCTTGAGGTAGTCCATCTCCTGCAGGTAGTTCATCCAGCGGGTATCGATGACGCGCAGCATGACCTGGGTGTTGAGCTCGCGCATGAGGTCCTCACCCAGGCGCTCGGCCTTCATGTTGTAGCACTTCTCAACGTAGGCCAGGACATCGGCAGCCAGGGCCTCGAAGTCCTCGTCGGGGAACTTGGGCGTGTCGATATGCCCGGTGAGCTCCACGACCCACTTGCGCAGGCCCTCGAGATCGCGCTCGCCATCGTGGCTGTCCTTGGTGCAGAACTCCTGAACACAGCGGTACACGGTATCGTGCATGACCTCGGTGATGTGATCGGTCAGGTCCTTGCCGTCCAGAATCTTGTTGCGCTCGGCGTAGATGACCTGGCGCTGCTTGTTCATGACGTCGTCGTACTCAAGAACGCTCTTGCGCATGGAGAAGTTGATGCTCTCGACCTTGTGCTGGGCGTTCTCGACGGCCTTGGAGATGATCTTGTGCTGGATGGGCATGTCGTCGCCCATGTCGGCGGTAACCATCATCTTGGAAACGCGGTCCATCTTGTCGCCGCCGAACAGGCGCATGAGGTCGTCCTCGAGCGACAGGTAGAACTGAGTCTCGCCCGGATCGCCCTGACGACCGGAGCGGCCACGCAGCTGGTTGTCGATACGACGGGACTCATGGCGCTCGGTGCCGATGACGGTCAGGCCGCCGGCGGCAAGCACGCGCTCGCGTTCGGCCTTGCAGGTCTCCTTGGCCTCAGCGTTAAACTGCTCGAGCTGCTCGGGCGTCACGTCCTCCATGGTCAGGCCCTCGTACTCAAGGCGCTCGCGCACCAGCTCGTCGGGATTGCCACCCAGCAGGATGTCGGTACCACGACCGGCCATGTTAGTAGCGATGGTCACGGCGCCGTAGCGTCCGGCCTGGGCAACGATATGAGCCTCGCGCTCGTGATGCTTAGCGTTGAGGACCTCGTGCGCGATACCGCGCTTGGTAAGGGCGGCCGACAGCTTCTCGGAGCTTTCGATGGAGACGGTGCCCACCAGGACCGGCTGGCCCTTGGCGTGACGTCGCTCGACGTCGTCGGCAACGGCGTTGTACTTGGCCTGGATGGTGCGGTACACCAGGTCCTCGTGGTCGACACGCTGAACGGGCTTGTTGGAGGGGATAACCTCGACGGGCAGCTTGTAGATCTCGCGGAACTCGGCATCCTCGGTGAGTGCCGTACCGGTCATGCCGGAGAGCTTGTCATACAGACGGAAGTAGTTCTGCAAGGTGATGGTGGCCAGCGTCTGGTTCTCCTCGCGCACGAGCACGCCCTCTTTGGCCTCGATGGCCTGATGCAGGCCCTCGGAGTAGCGGCGGCCTTCCATGATGCGGCCGGTGAACTCGTCGACGATCTTGACCTCGCCGTTGGTGACCACGTACTGCTTGTCGCGGTGGAACATGTACTGGGCCTTCAGCGCCTGCTGCAGGTGGTTGACCAGCTGACCGGAGAGATCGGCATAGATGTCATCGATACCCAGGCGGCGCTCAATCTTCTTAAGGCCGCGCTCGGTGGCGGCGATAGTGTGCTTGGCCTCGTCCATGACGTAGTCGCCCGTGGGCTCTACGTCCTCGGTGGCGGTGAGCATGTCGTGCGAGACGTCCTCGCCGCGCTCAAGGCCGCGCACGGCACGCGCGAAATCCTTGTAGGTGCTGGCGGACTTGGTGCCGGCACCCGAGATGATGAGCGGGGTACGTGCCTCGTCGATCAGGATGGAGTCGACCTCGTCGACGATGGCGTAATGGTGGCCGCGCTGCACGCGCTGCTCGGGGCGAGTGACCATGTTGTCGCGCAGGTAATCGAAACCGAACTCGGAGTTGGTGCCGTAGGTGACGTCTGCCTGGTAGGCCGGACGCTTGAGCTCGAGCGGCATGTTGTTCTGGAGCAGACCGACGGTCATTCCCAGGTACTTGTAGATGCGGCCCATCCACTCGGAGTCGCGCTTGGCCAGGTAATCGTTGACGGTAACGACGTGTACACCCTTGCCGGCAATAGCGTTGAGGTAGCCGGCCAGCGTGGAGACCAGGGTCTTGCCTTCGCCGGTCTTCATCTCGGCGATATGCCCCTCGTGCAGTGCCATGGCGCCAATGAGCTGCACGTCAAAGTGACGCATGCCCGTGATGCGCTTGGAAGCCTCACGCACGGTGGCAAAAGCCTCGGGGAGCATGTCGTCGAGCGACTCGCCGTTGGCGTAACGCTCACGGAACTTATCGGTCTGGGCGCGGAGCTCTTCCTCGGTCATCTTCTCAAACTGGGGCTCAAGACCGTTGATCTGATCGACGATCTTGTAGTAGCGCTTAAGGTCCTTATCGGATCCAAAGGACAGCAGCTTTGACATGAATCCCATGTGGTTTTCCTTTTTGGCCATCGCCCACGCCATGCAGCCTCGGGCGAGTTAAACACAGATAAATGTACTTTAGCCAAACAGGACGCGGCCTATACGGTCGACCTCGACCGCCACGTAATAACTACGACCCGACCGACCTGCCAAAAAGGGACTGGTTTATTTTGGCAGGTTTTATCTGGGAAAACGCCGTCACTCTGCCATTTGGTGCAAACCAACCTGTCCCCTTCGCACCAATCTGGTGCAATGGGGACGAGCTAGCTTGCACCAATAAAAAGAAAAGGGCCGCGCACCCGAACGGATGCACGGCCCTTATGCCATGAATGCGAGCGATTCCGCGGCGAGCTATTTACTCAGCAGCCTCGGTGGTCTCGGCCTCGGCAGCGGCCTCCTCGACGGGAGCCTCTGCGGGAGCCTCGGCGGCCTGCTTGGCAGCCTCCTCGGCAAACTTAGCGGCACGCTTAGCCTTCTCGGCAGCCTTAGCCTCAGCGGCGGCCTTGCGAGCAGCCTCGGCCTCAGCAGCCTTGGCGGCCTTGGCAGCCTTGGCCTCCTCAGCCTTCTTGAGCTGGGCGGCAGCGGCGCCACCGAACTTGTCGGCGAAGCGCTGGACGCGTCCACCGGTGTCGACGAACTTCTGCTGGCCGGTGTAGAACGGGTGGCACTCGTTGCAAAGCTCGACCTTCATCTCGGACACGGTAGCGTGCGTCTTGAAGGTGTTGCCGCAGGAGCACGTCACCGTGCACTCGACATACTGGGGATGGATACCCTGCTTCATGGTAGGACTCCTTATTGGTCAGGCGCTGGTTACCGATCAGCGCATAAGGCGTCTTGGTTTCCGACCAAGACAACAAACTCGGCTATGGTACCACGGCGCCGCGCGTCCCACAAAAGGTTCACGGTCTTTTCGGAACGACACGAATCTGACCCATCGAAACACATCTCCACCGTTCCTTCAACTGGGAAAATGCCGTCCCCGGGGCCTGAGAAGGGCCCCGGGGACGTTCGACTGACTGCGGGAACGGCCTTTCCGCTCAATGTGTTCGGCTGAGATCGGAAATCAACCAAACTGAACTAGGTTCAGTTGACATGGTTAAAAACGAGGGGCGACGCTTTTGCGTCACCCCTCGTCCCGGCCGGTTGCTTTAGTTGTACACACGGTAGTTACACTTGAACTGGGTTATGTGTCCATAGTTGGAGCGGTACCAACCCGACGTATAGCTGATTGCCTCTGCGCCTAGATAGTCGTAGCCCTTGTTGTAGCGAAGCTGACGGTAGGTCGTGTCGTACTCTGCTACGTAAAACGTGTCTCCAGAGAAGGCTTTGTACCGGTCTTTAACCGTCGAAGCCATGTACGCGGGTTCGACATCGCCTTTCTCTCCGTTGAGCGCATAGACGGGTGCCGCGATTCCGCATAAAGCCGTTGCCACGAGGATGGCGTAGACAGCCATGCGCGACGCATTGGACTTCAGCTGTTCAAATAGTTTCATGTCATTCATCTCCCTCGTATGTATCGAGGTATTCCTGCTTGAGCGTCTGCGAGGACGACTCGATCTTTTCCACGAGCGTGCCGGCCTCGATGAAGTAGAACGAGTTGGTGAGGTCTGCCAGGTCGTCGAGCAGATGGCTTGAAATGAGCACGCTGCGTCCCCGCGCCACTTCGCTGCGCATCGCGTCGCAGGAGGTTTTCCGTTTTCCCGGATCGAGGCCGTTCAGCGGTTCATCGAGGATGAGGTACGGGCAATCGGTCGCTATCGCCATGGCAAGCTTTACCTGCTGCTTCATTCCTGTCGAGAGTTTACGGGTCGGCTTGTCGAGATATGGGGAGATTCCGAGGGAGTCGCAGAGCGAGTCGATGTCGGCGGCCGATTTCCACGCCTCCCTAACGAAAGCAAGGTGCTCGATGGCCGATAGCGTGGGATAGAGATCCGCGCCGCCCGAAGAGCTCAGGTAGACGAGTTCTGCAAATTCGGCTGATCGACGTTGGCAGATTCCGTCTGCCGCCAGGCTTCCCGAGCGGATGCGGGTGGGAAATTGGCCCGACAGCGCTTCAAGAAGGGTGGTTTTCCCCGAGCCGTTGGGAGCAACGAGGCCCGCCGCCGTTCCCGGGCTCAGGAAAAGCGACCCGATTGAAAGTATCGTCGTGCTTCCGTATCCCACGCTCGCGTCTAGAAGCTCGAGCCCATGGTGCTTTTTCGCGGGTCCAGGCTGTTTGGGGGAACGTGTCGCAACGGCGCCGACCGCAAAAAGGACCGCGACGTATGCCAGGGCCACGGCAAGCATCGATGCGCTGCCTGAACCGGAGCCAATGAATTCTGTCGGGAAGCATCCTACGTAGCCCGTTGCCTCGATAGGCGAGAACACGGCCAGCGGCAGGAGATTGAGCGCGGCGTTATGCCCTAGTGCCGAATCGGACAGCAACGGGAATGCCGGGGCCGCGACAAGCAGCGCTGAGGTAAGGGGGCCCGCGAGGACGCGCCTCGTTGCGGTCGATAGGACGGCGGAGCAAACGGATATCAAGGTTCCGCCCGCAAGCAGCGCGAGAAGCAGGGCTGTGAAGACGTTTCCCGCGGTCGTGGTGGTAAGCGCGCCGTCATGGAAGAAGGCGATCGGGTACCCAATTTGCCCGAAGCCGTTTAGGACCAAGGCGTAAATGCCCCCGGGTGCGAGGCCGGCGAGGAGCATCGCGGTCCCCGCGACGATTATCGAAAACACGATCTGGATAAGGCGCCGGAATTTGGGCGCGGGCGCCTTTGCCGCCAGGGTCGCAGGCCTTGTGGCGCCGAGCACGAGTATCGACGAGAGAAGGAAGGGGATGAAGGGAAGGAAAGACGGCGCCGTGGCAATGGCGTAAGGCAGGAAGGAAAGGAATGGCAGGTCGTTTGCGGAGGCCGGGATATCCGTGATGCCGGAGCTGCTCAGGGCACGGCAATATGCGAGCGCTGCGTCATTGGTCTCTCGGTCTCCCACGATGGACCCGGATTGGAAGCCTTCGCCCATGAGCGCGTAGTAGCTCTCGGCAGAATCGAGAAAGGCGGCGTCGGTTTGAGCGGCAAGGGCGGCGTTCGCGTATCTTGCAAGCTCCGCGTCAGCTTGCTGCTCTGGCGATAGGTCTGTGCCGCTGGCCTGGGGCGCGCGCGTATTGAATGCGTCGACAAAGCCCTGCATGCCCTGCTTCATAAAGAAGGGCCCGTAGATGGGTGAATTGAACGCAATGGGGACGGAAAAGGCTGCAGCGAGAACGAGCGTACAAATCCATGCGGCCTTGTCTCTTAGGATCAGTTTGAGAAGAAGTCGACAGTACATTCAGAAGCACCTACGTTCCTCAAAGAATCGTTAGATTAAAAGTAACAGACCGGATGAAGATACGTGCGACGGGGGCGAGGCGAATGGCTGAGCGGTATCGATACGCGGGTTCAACGGTATCACATTGGCCACATAGATTTTTAACTTGCATTTCTACCCGCCCTTTTCGTAGAGTCGCCGATACGTGCTTAGCGCACCCTCGGCGCGTCCGGCAGGCTTTGCGAAATGGGATCCAGGAGACTTCGGCGCAGCATCATCTTGCGGAATGCTTCTAATGAGCCTCCCATCCTTCAAAAACAGAATCTCATCGCACAGCCTATCGACCGAATCCAAGATGTGGGATGACATGATGATGCACGTACCAGAATCGGCCAGCTTCCTGAGAATCTCGGAATGCAAGTCCACCCTGCTGGGGTCGAGCGCGTTCATGGGCTCATCTAATAGAAGGTACCGCGCGCCCGTCGCATACGCAATCGCCAGGGTAAGCTGCTGCTTCATGCCCTGGCTCAGAGTGCGGATCCTCATCTTCGCGAACTCGCCTATCTGCGTTTGTTCCACTATCTCTTCGATATCGCGAGCATGCGGCCACATATCGCAAACCATCTTGAGGTGATCTTCCGCACGCAATCCGGGATACAGCAGCGTCCCCTCACCAGGTGCATAGAAGATCATAGAACGGACCTCTCTCGCACCCGTACCCTGCACCTCATCCAGAACGATGCTCCCGTCCACGCGAGGACCCGGCAAACCTGCCATCGCACGCAGCAACGTCGTCTTTCCATGCCCGTTCGGAGCGACGAGACCGTAGACCGTACCCGGGGCAAACTCAGCGTTCACCGAATCTACGAGCACCTTCTTTCCATAAGAGATCGTCAGCGTTTGAAGGTCAATCATCGAGATCATCCCCTTTCGATCTTTGGAACACTCAGGCGCACCATCAACGGAGATACGGCGCCCAAGACCACCAGCAGAGCGCCCGATGCGCCGACGACCTCTCCAAAAGGCATCGCGTTCGTCCCTCGCCCAAGGAACCCAATCGTCCCCACCTGGGAAGCGGGATCAAACGAGGCGAATGGAGCCAGCAGCGCGACGCCCATGCCCACGCTTTCAACATGAGCGCTCAACGAACCCAACACCAAGAGAACCGCGCAAACCATTCCGGTGACAACGGAGTTGCGGCTAATCGCTGCTGTCAACGCAGCGACGACGGAAATCACGCCGTATGCCATGACCAGCAACGGAATACTGCACAACACCGCCTCCCCCACCGTGGACGTTGTCGAAGCTCCCGCCCGAATGAGAGCGACGGGATACTCCGATCCACCCGCACCGTTCTTAATCACGGACACAACGACAGCGGGAACCATCGACACCAAAAGCAGCACCAAGCCAAGCAGGAGAGCCAGCGCAACAGCCGTCAGAAAACGCACATGCGCTGTTGCGGGGATCTGGAGAACCAGAAGGGAACGACACTGCAGGTGGGTGCACGCGAGCGATGTGACAACCACGGGCAACAGCAAAAATAAGGAGGGAAGCGCTGCCTGGAGATACGAAAGGAGGATTAATGGGGGCATCTTCGTACTTAACTCGTAAACCTTGGGGTCCGGCAAGCTCGCGATCGACTCAAGCAGAAGGGCGCGCGCCTCCGCACGAGAAGGAGTCTCCGGCTCGATTCCGATCGATTGCAGGAGAGTCGCATCTGCCGCGCCCAGCTCACCTCGAGCGCGCTCGTACGTCGCAAGGCTTCGAAACCCCTCCGCAGGCATAGGCGCGTACACGAAACCCGAAAGAGCATCCCGCATGTCTTCCAGGGCCGCTTTGCCCTCGACGTCCATATTCGCAGCGTTCTGCTCTAGATACCGATCTATTGAACGGAGCTCTCCATCCCTATACCGAACAGCGGAAACGTTATCAGCGTCAGGAAACATCTCGACCAGAGCCGGGGCCAGCATCGTCGTCGACATTGCAATCGCGCATACGGCGAGGGTAGGAGAACGCAGGAGCAGTTTCCCCATCGTTCTTACGTATGCAACGGCGAAGGCACAAGCGCTCGAACGAGTTGCCGTTCTCGATGCAGTGAAGGAACCTCTCTCAAGACAAATCGGGGATATCGGGCACGCGCAGCCGCTCTTTCCAGCAACGCAAAGCAGGCTAATTGCCAGCACCTCGATCCCGATTGCGCATACGAGGGCAATCGCGCCACGCTCGAAGCAAAGTCCAGGCAGATTCACTATCTGCGTTGTCGGGTACGGGCTATAGGCGCCGACGGTCAACTCAGTGTTCGCATACGTAAGGGGATTCAACAGGGCGAACTCACGTAAAGCGATGGATCTTCCGTAATACCCGGGAACCATCGTCACCCCCATCAGGGCACATACGAACACGATTCCAAGCGTAGGGTTATTGGCAATCTTCACGGCAAGGTGAACGACAAGCGAGATGAACGCTGCCACCAAGAATTGCAAGATGGCCGTCTGCGCGAACACCAGCCAAGCCGGTTTGATAACCGGAGTCGCATATTGAATGTAGCCTATCGGATAGAACGGCGAGCCCGGGCCATTCTTCACAAGCGCGGCGATTATCCCTGGAAGATTGATGGCGAGGACGGCAAGCATTGCAAAAACACTCGCCCATACGCTCGATGCAACAAGTCTACCCAGCTCGCCCATCGGTGCCTGGATGATGAGCTTTTCACGTTTGTTAAGACGCGCGGCAAGGAACGAGACGGCAACGGCCGTTGCGACCCATAGCAAGTACTCCTTCGATCCGTCATAATAGGTGTACTCTCCATCCGATATCTGCAGAAACGGAAGTAGGGGAGAGAGCGGTGCCAAGATAAGACGTCCCGCGGCAAGAGGGTACAGAAGCGCGGGCATGCTTGATGAAGAGGTACAGACACCGTCCTCCCCCGCATTCACAAGCGCATCCGCATAGGATGCTGACAATTCCTGCTCAACACGGGTTATTCCCGACTCGAGGTATTCGACCCGTCCGTCGATGCCAGCCGCGCTCCTGAAGACGGGCAGAGCACAAAGAACCATCAACGCAACAACGACAACACAGAGCGACCTGGAGGAGAGAAGCGACCTAAAGATCGCCTTCGAGATTTTGAGCATATTCATCGCCAACCTTAACCTCATCCAGTCGGAACAGAAGGGCCGAACAAAATGCTCGGCCCTTCCTCGCATCTAGTAGGTGCTATAGACAAATTGCCATTTATCAGTTGTGCCAAGAACACCACAGGAGCACATTGCAGCGAGGCGGGATTCCCTATGATGCGCGGATCGGCGATAGCCATTTCGGTAGGAAATCGTCTTGTAAGAGATGTTGAACATCGAGATGCTGTGCCCGCTTACGCCGCGAGGACAGCTGTAGCTCCAGTAGGTATCGACGACGTCGTCCGTATACCCGAGGGGCTCAACGAGGGCACACTGGCTGCTCTCATGGGAAGGAGGCATCGGGGTATCCGCAAAAGCGGGGGCTCCCGGCAGCAACAAACAAAGAGCGAGGCCGAGGAAAACCAAGAGCTTACACGACTTAACAGTACTGAACATAATCCTCTCCAATCTAGAGGGGTTTCGGTTGCAGTATGCTGTGATTACTTGCCGGCAAAGTCAATTTAACATAAACTGTTAAAAAGTAACCTGAGTTTTTTAAATTCTTCGGAGGTTATTATGAGTTCCGACAATCGCACTCCCCGGCTTCATTCCTTCCGCATCGCATGTGCGATAGCCTCTGCGACCCTTTGCGCCACCGCCATCGCACAAGTGGCGTTCTCCTTAAAGCCAGCAATCGAAGTGCTCGACAACCCTGTAATTGCAGACTCCCCCGCGTATCCAGCCCTTGCGATCTCGACATTGGTCCCTGCCGTCATCGGTATCGCTACGACCATCCTCAGCGCCGTTCTCGTGTGGACGATCAAGAGCGGAGACCCCTTCAAGAAAGGGTCTGCGACATGCTTGAAGGTGCTCGGCATTCTCTTCGTTGTTCAAGCTGCCACCAGCCTCTACGCCGGCTCACTCAAAACCTCCGTTTCGATGTTTGGCGGCGAGGGGGCCGTCGGCGCCCAAGAGATCGCTTCATCATTCGATTGGACCTCTCTGGTTCTCGGCATCGTCCTGTTCATGCTTTCCCAGCTCTTCTTGTACGCCCGAGAGCTGTACCTCGACTCCGACGAGATTGCGTAAGGAAACGCCATGCCCGTAATTGTTCGCCTCGACAAGATCATGGCCGAGCGAAAGATTTCCTCGAACGAACTTGCCGAAAGGATTGGAACCACGCCCGTGAACCTGTCCCGTATTAAAAAAGGGCATATTCGCGGCATTCGCTTCAACACACTCGAGCAGCTATGCCTCGCCCTTCGTTGCCAACCCGGAGACCTTCTCGAAGTCATGAGCGAAGAGGATGCCCGAAAGGAGTTCGGACTCGATTGGTCCGCCGAGGATTAGAGGGCGGTCGTACTCGCCCTGCACACGGGGATGCGAATCGGCGAGGTCTGCGGCCTTCGGTGGTGCGATGTGGATTTCGAGACGGGCCTGATCTCGATCAGACACTCGGTGGCGTACGCGAAGGGAATGGGTTCGTTCATCAAGGACACCAAGACCCATGACGCCAGGGGTATCCCCATCGACCCGGTCGGCCTACTCCCCTTCCTGAAGGAGACCCACGAGATCGACTGCGGAAAGCTGCGCTTGCGCGGCCTTACCGGGGCGGTCGAGATCGGGGACTGCTACATCCTGTCGGAGCCGGGCGCGACCTTCGCGACGACAAGCTATATCCGCAGGGCGTTCAAGACGTTCTCGGAGACCAACGGCCTCATGGGCACCAACGATGAGCTGATCACGTTCCACGGCCTTCGCCACACGTTCGCAACGCAGTGGATCCGCCAAGGCGGCGATATCAAGGCGCTCCAATCGATCCTCGGCCACAAGGACGCCATGGCGACGCTCAACGTCTACGCCGACATCGAGCCCATCTCCAAAATCCATAACATGCTGCGCGCCACGCCGTGCCTTTGGCGCGGGCACCTCGGGCCGAGGGTCGATCCGGGTCCAATGTTCCAACAGAGGATCCAGGAGTCCATCGAGACGCTCCAGGCGTTCGGCTACGGCATCACCGAGCCGGACGACCGAAATATCGCCATACGCGACGTGAAGACGAACAGTTGGCTCTAGCTCACCGAGTACGCGGCAGTGCTGGGCCCATCCCAACTGAGGTCACGGTGGTCCGATAGGGGCGCCGCCCGCGGCATGCGCCGCGGAGCGGTATCCCCTACCGAAGGGCGGGGATGCCCTCCGCTTCCAGTTCGGAATCAGCCGTCGGAGGCGTTCGGCTGACTGCGGGAACGGCCTGTCCGCTCAATGTGTTCGGCTGAGATCGGAAATCAACCCAACACGAGCCGGACACGCGCCAGACGGCTCTTCCCCGTGCGGCCTTCCCCCTTACGCTCATGTTGCAGGCATGTAACGCCGCAGCGAGCGCGCCTTTTTTGCGCCAGACAGGTACAATGATGAACACTGTACCGTAGCGGAGCGCCCCGCGCGCGCCGCAATCACGCGAAAGGGTTTCCCATGGCCGAGATCTCGTCCTCCCGTATCGTCATCACCGTCCTTGGCAAGAACCGCCCCGGCATCGTCGCCGGCGTCACCCGCGTTCTGGGCGAGGCCAACGTCGACATCCGCGACATCACGCAGTCCATTATCGAGGACATCTTCACCATGACCATGCTGGCCGACACCGCCGAGTCCAAGCTCGACTTTGCCGAGCTGCAGAAGGCCCTGGCCGAGGCCGGCGAGCTTTCGGGCGTCAACGTGTCCATCCAGCGCGAGGACGTCTTTAACTTTATGTACCGCCTGTAGCGAACAGGCTGCGTGGAGACGGCCCAACGTGCGCCCAGGCGCAACGTCACCACATGGCCCGGAGAGGAGCGCACATGGCCTACGACGCCAAGAAAATCTACTACCGCTTCGACGACCACCTGAGCCGTCTGGTCTTGGATTACGAAGCAAGCCGCCAGATTTCGTCTGAGAGCGAAAACCTCTACCACGGCCTGCCGACCGACCCTTATGACGAGGGCCTGTTTGTTGAGCACAATGTCAAGCGCGGCCTGCGCAATGCCGACGGCTCGGGCGTGGTCGCGGGCCTCACTCGCATCTCGGATGTGCACGGCTACAACAAGGTCGACGGAAAGGTCGTGCCCGATCAGGGCAAGCTCACGCTTCGCGGCTACAGCATCGAGGATCTGGTCAACAATGCCCAGGCCGAGAATCGCTACGGCTACGAGGAAGTCGCCTATCTGCTTATCACGGGTTCGCTACCCAACAAGGAAGAGCTCGACGGCTTTTGCGAGCGCCTGGGCGCCTTTAGACATCTGAGCGACGAGTACGTCAAAGAGTTCCCTATGACCACGGTGTCGTCGAGCATCATGAACGTGCTCCAGCGCGCCGTGCTGCTGCTCTACGCCTTCGATGCCGAACCAGACGTGATCACGCCCGAGCACGAAATCGACGTCGCCATTTCCATGCTCGCACGTCTCCCGCGCATCGCCGCCTTCGCACACATGGCCTCGATCGCCAAGCTTCGCGGCTCCGAGGTTCACGTGCCGCACCCCACGCCCGGTCTCTCCACCGCCGAGACCATCCTACAGGTCCTGCGCGGCGGCATGGCATTCACCCGCGATGAGGCGATGCTGCTCGACGTTATGCTCATGCTGCATGCCGAGCACGGCGGCGGCAACAACTCCACCTTCGCCTGCCGCGTGCTGTCCTCTTCGGCAACCGACCCGTATTCCGCTTACGCCGCGGCTATCGGCTCGCTCAAGGGCCCGCGCCACGGCGGTGCCAATGCCAAGGTCGTGTCTATGCACGAGGACATCCGCGCGCATGTCTCCAACTGGGAGGACGAGGACGAGGTTGCAGCCTACCTGGGCAAGATTCTCGACAAGCAGGCCTTCGACGGCACGGGTCTCATCTACGGTATGGGCCACGCCGTCTACACGCTGAGCGACCCGCGTGCCGAGGTGTGCCGCCGTTACGCGCGCTCACTGGCAGCCAAGAAGGACTTGGGCGAAGAGTTCGCACTCATCGAGCGCATCGAGCGCCTGGCACCGCAGGTGATGCGCGACCACGGCATGACCAAGCCCATCTGCGCCAACATCGACCTGTACACAGGCTTTATCTACAAGATGCTCGGCGTGCCCGAAACGCTCTTTACGCCGCTATTCGCCGTCGCCCGCATGGCCGGCTGGTCGGCACACCGCATGGAAGAGCTCTTCTGCGCGCACCGTATCATCCGCCCCGCCTATCGTCCGGTGATCGAGCCGCTGGAGTACAAGCCGCTCGCCGACCGCTAGGACGCGGACCGTTATAGAACTCGAGCGTGGCCAGGGACCCAAGCCCTCGGCCACGCTTTTTATGCCAGTAGAAAGGACCGCATCAAATGATTGTGTTTTCCGATATGGATGGGACGCTGCTGACGAGCGATAAGCAAATGAGCGATGCCACCTGGGCGATGCTCGACGAGCTCGCACATCGTGGCATCGAGTTTGTTCCCTGCACGGGACGTCCACTGTCGGGCATCTTTGAGCCCATTCTCGCCCATCCCGCCGTGCACTACGCGGTCTGTGCCAACGGCGCCAGCGTCTGGCAGCTCGACGAGGATACGCCCACCGACGCCTCGCGCGCCACGTGCATCTTGAGCCGTCCGCTCGACCGTGGCATTGCCCACCGCATCCATCGCATTGCCGCCGGCCACGATGTGACCTTCGATATCTTCGCGGACGGGCAGTGCTTCCTCCCCCGCTCGCTCTACACGCGCCTGGACGAATTCTGCGGCGGCGACCCCCACATCGCGGCTTCGCTCAAGCGCACACGAACACCGATCGACATGAATATCGACAGCAAGATCGACGAGGTCGAGACGCTCGAACGCATCGCCATGTACTGGCACGACCCGGCCGATCGCGACGCCATCGCGGCGGAGCTCGACACGCTCGGAGGCATTGAGGTCACACGTTCGTACGCCATGAATATCGAGGTCATGGGCGAGGGCGCCACCAAGGGAACGGCCCTCACGTGGCTATGCGAGCACTTGGGCGAGCGTCTCGCCGACGCCTGGACGTTCGGCGACAACATCAACGACATTCCCATGCTGCAGGCAGCAGGCCACGGCATGGCCATGGTCAACGGCGAGCCCGAAGACCGCGACGCCGCCGACGCCATCACCGAGTTCGACAACGACCACGACGGCGTCGCCCGCACCATCATGGCCGCCCTCGCCTAGTCATTGGCCAGTCACTGGGGACGTTCTTGAATGACTAGTCGTTGGGGACAGTCTTCGCGAAAAAGCTGCAAGGACTGTCCCCCACTGCCGGCAGAAAAGGAACGTCCCCATCTGCCGGATTAAGCGAGACTCTCCAGCACGCGACGGAGCTCCTGCTGGACGGCGTGGTCGCGATTACAACCCACCACGCGATCGGCCACCGCCTTGAGCGCGGGGCGCGCGTTTCCCATCGCACAGCCCGTACCGACAAAGCGAATGATCTCGTAGTCGTTCATCGAGTCGCCAAACGCCATGACCTCGTCGCGTTCGACGCCATAGTGCTCCATGAGCTGTGCGATGCCCGAGGCCTTCGACACACCGGGCTGCATGGCATCGATCCACGCGTTGCCCGAAGGCGCAAAAGTAAAGAGCTGACCGAGTTCACGCTGCAGTACGTAAGCGCTGTCCATAACGGCACCGTCATCGCAAAAGATACTCGCCTTGATGATATTTACGCTGGGATCGGGCAGCTCCCAAATACGCTCGGCATTGGGAAGGTCCTTATCGACCTCACGCACGAACTTGCACTCGTCATCGAGCAAGAAGGACTTGGTTCGGTCAAAAAGCGCAAGATGCAGATTGGGAAACGTCGCGACGGCTTGGGCGAGCCTTCGAATCGCCAGGTGCGAATACACCTCACGGTCTACCATCTTGCCGTCGGCGAAGACCTGGGCACCGTTAGCGGCGACAAAGTCCATCTTGTCGCGAACGGGCGCAAAGAACTCGCACAGGCGATCGTAGCGACGACCTGACGATGCGGCGAAATGCACGCCATGCTCGCGTAGCGCCAGAATCAGTTCGTAGGTCTCGGGAGGCACCTGGCCGTTTTCGTCAAGCAACGTGCCGTCCATATCGGATGCAATCAGTTTAAACATAGAAAAGCTCCCTTCGGGCTTGTTGGAATCGAACGTGTATCCGATTCCAACGTACCCAAAGGGAGCTCAAATAAGACTCCGCGGGCGTAAACGTTACAAGGACCTGGCAAATAGCTCACACATGCCAGAGGTCTCACGGTCGCGGCGTCAGGCGACACGCCAAAGAGTGTCCCCAACGACTAGTCGTTTAAGAACGTCCCCGATGACTAGTCGGCGTAGGTGAAGGTTGTAACGTCGAACATGCCCTCGGGGCGGATGCGGAGCGTCGGGATCACCGGCAGGGGCAGGAAAATGATGCCCATGATGGGGTCGAGCGGCGGCTCAATACCCATGGCGCGCGCCTTGACCATAAAGTCGTCGTGCTGCGCGGCAACGTCCTCGGCCGTACCCTCGCTCATAAGGCCACCGAGCGCCAGCGGAATGCGCGCCACGACCTCGCCGTTGCGCACCAGCACGTGGCCGCCCTGGCCCACGGCCTCAACGGCAGCCATCATATCCGCCGCATTGTCGCCCACCACGCACACGTTATGCGAATCGTGGCCGATCGTGGAGGCAATGGCACCACCGGTGATGGTGAAACCGCGCACCCAACCGCGACCGATATGCTTGCCGACCAAGCCCAGACCGGCGGGGCCGTCGCCGTCGACACCCTCGACCTGCAACGACACGCCACGGCCATGGCGCTCAATCAGCATAATGCGGCGCAAGTCCTCGTCAGTCTCGGGGCGAATCATGCCCGTGATAGCCATGCCCGGGATCACATCGATAACGGCCTCGCCCGGCTTAAAGGCATAGTCGAACACATCGAGCGAAAGCTTCGGCAGCTTAACGGAGGCACGCAGCTCATCGGCAAGGGCCGCAACCTCGGCCATCTCGGGTGCAATCTCGCCCACAAAGGTGCCGTCCTGCGCCACCAGGGCACCGGCGGCATATACGCGATGCGGAGCCGTGGCAAACGTCAGATCATTGAGCACCAGCAGGTCGGCACGCTTGCCCGGGGCAATCGCACCGCGTAGCTCGTACGGGTCGCGGCAGCCGTGATCCAGGCCAAACGCCTCGGCCGTGGAGAGGGACGCCATAGAGATGGCAACCACGGGGTCAATGCCGGCCTCGATAGCCACACGGCAGGCGTTGTCGATCATACCGGTCGAAAGCGCGTCGGAGGGAGCACGGTCGTCGGTCGCAAAGCAGCAGCGGCGGGCACGGGCGGGGTTTTCCAGCAGCATCGGCGACAAGTTGGCCAGGTCATGGCTGCACGTACCCTCGCGCAGCATCACATACATGCCGCGGGACAGCTTGTCGAGTGCCTCCTCGGGAATCGTCGACTCGTGGTCGGCGATAATGCCCGCCGCGGCATAGGCGTTGAGGTCCTTTCCGGCAACGAGCGGCGCGTGGCCGTCAACCTGCTTGGACGGCGTCTGGTTGGCAGCATCGATGCGAGCACAGGTCTCGGGGTCGCCCATAAAGACGCCCGGCAGGTTCATCATCTCACCCAGACCGAAGACATCGCCCGGATACTCGGCAAAAAACGCCTGCATATCGGCGGCGGTAATGACGGCACCGGCCTGCTCATCGGGCAGCGCGGGCACGCACGAGGGCATCATGTACTTGATGGAAATGGGCGCGCGACGGCCGTCCTCGATCATAAAGCGCAGGCCGTCCAGGCCGGAAACGTTGGCAATCTCGTGGCTGTCGGCAATGGCAGTGGTGGTGCCGCGCGTCGCCGCCATGCGCGCATACTCAGCAGGGCGGATGTTCGAAGATTCGATATGCAAGTGCCCGTCGATAAAACCGGGGGCAAGATAGCGGCCCTGGCAGTCGATGACTTCAGCCGCCTCGTAGGTGCCAGCAGCGTCATCGCGACCGTCGTAGAGCACGCCGACGATTACGCCATCCTTGACGGCAACGCTACCGGGCGCCACGCGCTGGCCATATACGTCGACAATCTGCGCATTGGTAAACAGCGTGTCGACGGGCACGCGACCCTCGGCAGCGTCGATCACAGACCTCATGACCTCAACGGACATACATACTCCTTTAACCGTAGAAAAAAGCTGCGGGGCGGACAGACCTTCACCGCAGCAAACCAATAGCCATTGTATGCCCAAAAGAAAGTCCCGCTAACACCCCTTCCGCTTAACGGCACACGCCGCTTGGCGCAATGGGGACAGGCTGCTTTGTACCAATGACAAGGAGTGTCCCAAAGTGCCGGCACAAAAGGAACGTCCCCAAGTGCCGCAAAATGATGAGAGTGGATAATCTCCCACTTTGAACCCCAAAGCAGGCCAAAAACGGAAGATTATCCACTCTCATTCTGTGGGCACTCATTTAAGTCTGTCCCCAATGAGTGCACCTAACTGCCACCTACAACAACGGAAGCGCCGATGTCTTGGCAACGACAGACACTATGACCCAATCCGAGGGCACTAAAAAGATAGGAGCCCCCGCTCGTGACCGCGGGTCGGGGCTGCGACAATGATGTTGAAGTGCCATAGGCGCAGCCGCGCCGCAACGAGGTTGGGAGGCTCCCATGCCAAAGTATTCTACCGCGTTCGGGATGGACGTCCACCTGAGGTCGACCACCGTCTGCGCCCTCGACGCGGACACCGGCGAGGCCGTGACGAGGAGGTTCCCCGGCAACCCCTGGGGCGAGATCGCCGGGTGGATGGGTGGGTTCCCCGGGCCGTCGCTCGCGGCCTACGAGAGCGGCTACCCCGGCTTCGCCCCGCAGAGGGAGCTCGCCGGGCTCGGCGTCGAGTGTGTCGTCGCCGCGGTCTCGAAGATCCCCAGGTCGGCCGCCGACTCGGCCTCCAAGAACGACAGGAACGACGCCGCCAGGATGGCCAAGGCGATACTCGCCCACGACATCTCCCCCGTATGGGTCCCCTCCCCCGAGGTCGAGGGCATCAGGGACCTCGCCGGCGCCTACGACGGGGCGACCGCGCGCCTGGCGACCGCCAAGCAGCGGCTGCTCGCCTTCCTCGCAAAGCGAGGGTTCGCCTACGGCGGCACCACGCCCGCCGGCAACCCGAGGAAGTACTGGACCTACGACTTCCTGAGGTGGCTCGACAAGGTCAGGCCGGAGGACGACGGCGGGGTTCGGACGCTCGCCGCCCTGAGGAGCGAGGTCGAGGCCGCGGCGGAGGCCCGGGCGGACCTGCTCTCCGAGTACAGGGCGGCCGTGGATGCCAGCCCGATCGCCGCGGAGGCGGCCGCCCTCCAGTCGATCAAGGGCTGCGCCTTCGCGCTGGCCGCAGCCTTCTCGGCCGAGGTCGGCGACTTCACGAGGTTCCGTTCCGGAAGGCAGGTCACGGCCTATTTCGGCCTCGCGCCGAGCCAGAGGTCGAGCGGCGACTCCGTGCGGCTCGGAGGCATCAGCGGCGCGGGCAACGCGCTCGTGAGGAAGCTGGCCGTTGAGGGTTCATGGTGCTACGCCGCGGCGCGGCACCAGCCGAAGCTCATGCCGAGGGACACGGGCGTGCCCCTCGAGATAAGGATGCACGGGAGGAAGGGATCCGAGCGGCTCCTGCGGCGGCGCGAGGAGATGCTCGCCCGCGGCATGCCCCAGGCGAAGGCCAACGCGGCCACCGCGGCCGAGCTCGTGAGGTGGCTCTGGGCCCTCGGCGCGATGTGCCGGGAGGGCGCGGAATGGACATAGCCCCCGTCCCGGCGAGCCGGGCGGCCTTCGGGGACACCCCCGTTCTCGCTGTG
>CAJJSS010000011.1:0-68263 GCA_905194545.1 Coriobacteriaceae bacterium
GCCCCGCCGCCATGCCCCAGCAGCAGCCGACGCCTCGCGCCGCCGCTCCTGACCCGCTTGCCGTAGCAGATCCCTTCGCGCCTAGCGTCCCCGACCCCGCCGCTCCTATCCCGGTGCCGCAGACCGTCTCGCGCGACGCGCTTGCCGGCATGGGCGGAGCCGCCGCGACCGGTGCCGCCGTGGGCCTAGGCGCCGCAGCCGGCATCGCCTCCAACATGGCGAGCACTCGCGCCCCACAGCGCCCGCTCGCCCAGCTCGTCGACGTCGTGAGCGGCGAGAGCCATAGCATCACCTCCGCACAGGTGACTATCGGTCGCGAGCGCTCAGTTTCCGATATTGCCCTGCGCGACCCCAACGTGTCACGCCGCCACGCCCAGCTCACCTTTACGGGCTCGGATTGGTCGATCGAGGACCTCAATTCCACCAACGGCACGCTCGTCAACAACCGCCGCATTACGCGCTGCCCGCTGCGCAACGGCGATTTGCTGACGTTTGGCCTGAGCACCTTTGAATTTAGGGGATAGTCGCTTATGAACATCGATATCGTCCTTTTTGCAGGCCGCATCGTCCTGGTCGCCCTGCTCTATATCTTCCTGTTCGCCGTCATGAAGACCGGCGTGGGACTCGTGCGCGGGCAGCGCCGCGACTCGGCTATCTGGACGATTGATGTGGACAAGGGTCCGCGCGGTATCCGCGGCATCCACGTAGACATGCTCGGCCCCGTCATCGTCGGTCGCTCGCCATCTTCGGACATCTGCATCAACGAACCGTTCGTCTCGGCCTCGCATGCGCGCTTTTCGCTGCAGGGCCCGGCGCTCATCATCGAGGACCTCAACTCGCTTAACGGCACGCTCGTCAACGGCCGCCAGCTCGTGGAGCCCGCGACGCTGCGTGAGGGCGACGAAGTCCAGATTGGCGACGTGGTCATGAAGGTGAACCGTCGATGATCGACGAGGAGAACAAGTCCGCAACTATGACCGAGGCACCGGCCGCCGCCACAGCTGCGCCGGCCCACGCCGCTCCGGCGGGCTCCGCACCCGTGGAGCCCGAGGACACCGTGTTCTCCCTGCCTCTTTCGCATGTAACGCATGATATTTCGGATCTCGCCGATAACGAGGACGAAGAGGATGCCGTAGCGGCGCCCATCGGCGCACATGCTGCAGAACAGCCCACAGCGCCCGAAGCAACCCCGGCGCCGGCTCACTTTGCAGAGCCCGTCGCCGCGGCAATCAACGAGAGCGCTGCGGTGTTTGCGGCACCCGAGCCCGCCGCGCCGGCGTTTCCCATAGCCCCGGCATCCGAGGTTGCGCCCGCGTCTACGCCGGCGCCCGATCCTATAGACGTCAGCCCACAAGACGACGAGTCGACCGCCCGCGTGTCCGAGGAGCCCGGCTCCCCGGACACCGGCGATTCCGAATCAAACGCCGAGACCGACACCGTCTCTCCCGGTGACACAGCCGAGATCGACGTTGCCGCCGTTGAGGCCAAGCTCAAAGACCCCGGGTCGACCATGAGCTTTGAGCCCCTGACCGAGGAGCGCATCGAGACCGACTCGACCTATGATGCCGGCACCACCACGCAACTCATGTGGGGCGCCCGCTCCGACGTTGGCTGCGTACGCCCGCACAATGAGGATTCCTACCTGGTGCAGTCGCCGCTCTTTTGCGTATGCGACGGCATGGGTGGTCACGCTGCCGGCGAGGTAGCCTCTTCCATCGCCGTTGAGACTATTGCCAAGACGGCCCCGCAGTCCGCCGACGCCGCACGCCTGGCGGCAGCCGTCGAGGCCGCTAACGCCGCCGTAATCGAGGCCGCCTTGAATGGCCTGGGCAAGCCCGGCATGGGCTGCACAGCCACTTGCGCCTATATCGAAAACGATACGCTCGCCATCGCCCACGTGGGCGACTCGCGCGCCTACCTGCTCCACGAGGGCACGCTCATCCGCGTGACCCGCGACCACTCCTATGTGGAAGAACTCGTGGACGCCGGCGAGATTACGGCAGACGAGGCTCGCGTCCACCCCAACCGTTCGGTCATCACCCGTGCGCTGGGCTCGGACCCCGCCATGTATGCCGACCACTTCACTCTGCATATCGAGGAAGGCGACCGCCTGATCCTGTGCTCCGACGGCCTTTCGAGCATGATTCCCGATAGCGATATAGAGAACATCGCCACGCAGTCCTCAACCGCGCAAATCTGCGTCGACAACCTAGTGGACGCGGCGCTTGCCGCCGGCGGCCACGACAACGTGACCGTAGTAGTCGTTGACCTGGTTGACGATGGCGTTATGCGCGAGGCGCAACGCGTGCGTCGCCGCAACGTCACCATCGGCGTCGTCTTAGGTCTCGTCTTGGTGCTGGCGGCTGCCATCTGGGCCTACACGGGTGTCACCGGCTCGTACTACCTGGGTACCTACCAGGGCAATGTCGCCGTCTGGCGCGGCCTTCCCGGCAAGCCGCTCGGACTCAAGCTTCACTGGCTCGAAAGCGAAACCAGTATCAAGCTGTCCGACCTGCCCGAAGACACGCAAAACCGCCTCAAGGCGGGTATTCCGCAAACAAGTGTCGACGATGCGCAGGACACGATATCCAAGTACCGCCACCAGATCGACGAGGAGCAGACCCGCCAGGTGATCGACGCGCAAACGATTCGCGACAACACCAATCAGGGATCCACCTCCGAATCGGATTCCGAGAAAACC
Source organism: Coriobacteriaceae bacterium (assembly GCA_905194545.1). Classification (GTDB taxonomy): domain Bacteria; phylum Actinomycetota; class Coriobacteriia; order Coriobacteriales; family Coriobacteriaceae; genus Collinsella. The sequence continues at coordinate 2,702 of CAJJSS010000011.1, forward strand.
GCCGAACAGTCCGCCGAGGCCGAAGCCTCCGATAAGAATTAGAAAGGGAGTGCCGCTTATGAGTCGCCGCAACACCGAGCTGCTCTTGCTCATCGCCTCGGCGTTCCCCGTCATCCTGCTGTATGCGATGTACGTCCTCACCGCGGGCGCTGCCATCTCCTTTGAGACGCTCGCCGTACCGATCGGCCTCTTTGCCGCCTTTGCCGCGGCCCATATCGCCGTGCGCATCTTGGCGCCCGGTGCCGACCCCGCTATCCTACCCATCGTATTTATACTTTCGGGCATCGGCATCACGTTTGTGACGCGTCTCGCCCCCGCTCTCGCCATCTCACAGCTCATCATCCTGTTTGTCTCGGTGGCCCTGATGGTGGGAACGCTCGCGTTGGTTAAGAACCTCGACGTGGTCATGCGCTACAAGTACACCTTTGGCATCATCGGCATCATCCTGCTGATGCTGCCTATCTTTATCGGCACCACGATCTCGGGCTCCAAGCTGTGGATTCGCATCGCAGGCTTTACCATCCAGCCCGGCGAGTTCGCCAAAGTCTTTATCGTGCTGTTCCTGGCAGGGTACCTGGCCGAGAACCGCGAGCTGCTCTCCATCTCCAACCGCAAGATCCTGGGCTTTAAGATCCCTCGCCTGCGACTGCTGCTGCCGCTGTTTGCCGTGTGGGGTGTGTGCCTGCTCGTCGTCGTCTTCGAACGCGACCTGGGTTCGGCCGTGCTGTTCTACACCATCTTCTTGCTGATGCTCTACGTTGCCACGGGGCGCTTTTCGTATGTCGTTATCGGCCTTGCGCTCTTAGCCGTTGGAGCTGTGGGCGCCTACAAGTTCCTGTCTCACGTTCAGGTGCGTTTCCAGGTTTGGGTCGATCCGTTTAAGGACGCCCAGGGCCAGGGCTACCAGATCGTCCAGTCGCTCTTCTCGCTTGCCGATGGCGGCCTGGTCGGTGTTGGCATCGGCAACGGCATGGCCAACAACATCCCCGTCGTCGAGTCCGACTTTATCTTCTCGGCTATCGGCGAGGAGATGGGCCTTTTGGGCGGCGGCGCCGTGCTCATCCTGTTTATGCTCTTTGCCGTGCGTGGCCTCACCACGGCCGCCCGCGCTAAATCCGACCTCGCAGCCTTTAGTGCCACGGGCCTTACGGCCGCCATCAGCTTCCAGGCCTTCTTGATCGTTGGCGGCGTAACCCGCCTGATCCCGCTGACCGGCGTCACCCTGCCCTTTATGAGCCAGGGCGGCTCCTCGCTGCTGGCGAGCTTTATCATCGTCGCGCTCCTGCTGCGCGCCGGTGACGAAGCGACCGGACGCGAGGCCGAGCTTACCGGCACCGGCACTATGGCCGCCATCACCGATGATCAGGTCGCATCTGCCGCCGCCCCGACGGGCACGCGCTTTGCCACCTCGTCTTCCTACGGCAGCGGCAGCCATTCCGTCGGCTCGCGCATGCGCCGTCGCCTGCTCGACACGCCTGAGTCCGGTGTGCTCGGCCGCGTTGCGCTCGCCAACCGTCTAACCCGTGCGGTGCTCGCCTTTACGGCGCTATTCGCCATCCTTATCGGCAACCTCACCTATGTCCAGGTCATCAAGGCCAAGGACTATCAGGACATGCCGACCAACAACCACACCATCGCCCGCTCCAAGTACATCCAGCGCGGTTCCATCATCACGTCCGACGGCGTGACGCTGGCCGAGTCGCTGCAGCAGGAGGACGGCACCTACGTACGCTCCTACCCCAACGGTAACCTGGCAGCGCACGTGGTTGGCTACGTGAGCCAGCAGTATGGCACCACCGCCATCGAGAGCGTCATGAACGACACGCTCACCGGTTCTAAGGACTACTCCAGCTGGAACAACGCCATCGCGTCGCTCGCGGGCCAGACCCAGCCGGGCAACACCGCCAAGCTCACCATCGACTCGCGCATCCAGACGGCGGCCGAGCAGGCACTCAAGGGCTTTAAGGGCGCTGTAGTGGTCATCGACCCGCGTACCGGCGCGGTGCTCGCATGTGCCAGCTCGCCCACCTACGACAACACCAACATCGACGCCCTACTGCAGGCTGGCGGCGGCGAGGACGGCTCTATGTACAATCGCGCCATGGACGCGCTGTACACGCCGGGCTCCACGTTTAAGGTCGTTACGCTTTCCGCGGCACTCGAGACCGGCACCGCCAGCCTTACCAGCACCTACCAGGCGCCCGGCTCCATGGACATCGGCAACGCACCGGTCACCAACTATGCCAACGAGAGCTACGGCACCATCAGCCTGCAGCAGGCCTTTGCCGTGTCCTCCAACGTCGTCTTTGGCCAGGTGGCAAACGAAGTTGGCGCAAACACGCTCGTGCAGTTTGCCAACGCCTTTGGCTACGGCCAAAAGCTCGGCCAGGACCTGACCTCCGCGGCCTCCATCATGGCAGACCCGTCGCTCATGACCGAGTGGGAGACCGCTTGGGCCGGCGCCGGCCAGCCTGTCGGCATGGACCACACGCCCGGCCCGCAGACCACCGTCATGCAAAGCGCCGTGATTGCCGCCGCCATCGCTAACAGTGGCGTGGTCATGGACCCGTACTTTGTAGCCCAGGTACTCGCCCCGGACGGAACTGTGGTCAAGACCACGCAGTCCCGCTCGCTGGGTCAGGCCGTCAGCTCCGCCACGGCCGACCAGGTCAAGCAGGCCATGCTCGCCGTCGTCCAGTCCGGTACCGGCACCGATGCCCAGGTCCCCGGCGTCAAGGTCGCCGGCAAGACCGGCTCGCCCGAGACCGGCGGCACCAACGTCAACTCGACGTTCGTTGGCTTTGCACCTTACGATTCACCCACGGTCGCCATCTCGGTGGCCTTGGAGGATTACGACAAACACGACGTCAAGGCGGCCAAGATTGCCGGCATCGTCCTGACCGCGGCGCTCGCCGCACAGGGAGCGTGATGCCCATGATCGAATCGGACACCCGAGGCGCGCCGCGGCCGAAGAGTTAGCGGCAACGCGCCACACGGCCCCAGCGGCCACATCGTAGGTACTACACACATCGTTGAGCGAATAGTTATGTTAGGAGCAGGAATGGAACAGAGGGTCCTCGGGGGAAGATACCTCCTCAAGGATAAGGTGGGGACAGGCGGTATGGCGACCGTCTACCGTGCGCAGGACCAGGTCCTCGACCGCACGGTAGCCGTCAAGATCATGCTGCCGCAGTATGCTGGCGACGCAACCTTCGCCGCACGCTTTAAGCAGGAGGCCCAGGCAGCAGCCGGTCTCTCCTCCCCCTATATCGTGGGCGTCTACGATTGGGGCAAGGACGGCGACACCTATTACATCGTCATGGAGTACCTGCGCGGCACCGACCTTAAGAGCGGCATCAAGAGCCACGGCGCCCTCGACCCCAAGAAGGTCGCCCAGATCGGCTCGCAGATCAGCTCCGCGCTTTCGGTCGCCCACAAGCACGAGATCATCCACCGCGACATTAAGCCGCAGAACATCATGGTGCTGCCAGACGGCAACATCAAGGTGATGGACTTTGGCATCGCGCGCGCCAAGAACAGCCACCTCACGCAAGACAACAACGTGCTGGGAACCGCCCACTACGTCAGCCCCGAGCAGACCCGTGGTCAGGACCTCGGCCCCACCTCGGATATCTACTCGCTGGGCGTCGTGATGTACGAGTGCGCCACCGGCCGCGTTCCCTTTGACGGTGACGACGCTATCTCGGTCGCACTCAAGCAGGTCAACGAGCTGCCTATTCCGCCGAGCCAGATCAACTCCGGTGTCGACGCCGACCTTGAGCGCATCATCCTCAAGTGCATGGAGAAGGACCCGGCAAACCGCTTCCAGACCGCCGACGAGCTGCGTCAGGTGCTCAACAGCTACCTGTCGGGCCGTGCCGTCAACATCTCGGAGCCCACGCGCATCATCGGTGCCCCCGGTGAGCTGGGCGCCACCAAGACTCGCGAGCTTTCCGATCAGACGCGCGCCATGGTGCGTCCCGTCTCGGGCGTGAGCGGCCAGAATACCGCCCGTAGCTCGGTTTCGGGCTCCACCGGCTCCTACGAGGTCGAAAAGCCCAAATCCAACAAGAACAAGATCATCGCCGCCGTGGTGGCAGCCGTTGCCGTCATCGGTATCGTGGTGGCCTTTGCCACAGGACTCTTTGGCGGCGAGCAGGTCACCGTGCCCGATGTGCTAGGCAAGGACCAGCAGACTGCCGTCGAGCAGATCAAGGAAGCCGGCCTCGAGGTCGGCACCATCGACCAAAGCTACAACGACGATGTCGACGAGGGCAAGGTCGCCGAGCAGACGCCCAACGGCAACACCAAGAAGGCCAAGGGCACCAAGGTGAACCTGGTAATCTCCAAGGGCCCCAAGCCCTCCGAGAAGGTCGAGGTTCCCCGGCTGGTCGGCCTGACCAAGGACCAGGCAGAAGCCGCGCTGGCAAGCGTTGGCCTGAAGGGCAACGCCTCCGAGGAGGCCAACGAGGCCGATGAGGGCCAGGTCTTTGAGCAGGGCACCGAAGCCGGTAAGGAAGTCGAGAAGGGCACGACCATCTCGTACAAGGTCTCGAGCGGCCCGGATACCACGTCCGTCCCCGACCTGACCGACATGACCGAGGCCCAGGCGCGCAACGCCCTCGATATGGCAGGCTTTGGCGTCGACGTGAGCTACCAGGAGAACGACTCGGTTACCGAGGGCACCGTGATTAGCTGGAACCCCAGCGGCAAGCAGAAGCCTGGCGCCACGATTACCGTCGTCATTGCCAAGAAGTCCGGCAAAGCCAGCGTTCCGGGCAACCTGTACGGCAAGAGCATCTCCGCCGCCGTTACCGTGCTCAACAACGCCGGGTTCTACAACATCGCATTCTGCGATCAGAACGGTAACCCCGTGAGCGGCAACGAAAACGCCACCGTTACGGGCGTCTCCCCCACCGGCAAGCAGTCTACCGACAGCACGATTACGCTGACGGTTGCACTTTCTGGTTCGGGTTCGGGCTCTGGCTCGGGCACGGGCGACGATTCCGGTACGACCAACTAGTCGCCACCCCACCGCTCATCACGGCTCTCGCCGCAAACATATTCGCTCACAGGCGCCCGCTTGCTTCCCCAGCAAGCGGGCGCTTCGTTTTTGACATGACATGAACCAGAAGAGCCCGGTACCGTGACGGTGTACCGGGCTCGATCAATCTCTGGTGTCCCCGGGCGGATTCGAAAACTCCCCCCGCGGGGAAAATGGTGACGCGGGTGTCGACGGCTCGAACCCTGCCCTTAGACCAGAAGAGCCCGGCACCGTAGCGGTACCGGGCTCGGCAAATCTCTGGTGCCCCCGGGCGGATTCGAAAACTCCCCCCCGCGGGGAAATTGGTGACGCGGGTGTCGACGGTCCTAATCCGTCGGCAGCTCCCACAAACCAGAAACGGCGCCGCTCTCGCGACGCCGTTATAATCTTCTGGTGCCCCCGGGCGGATTCGAACCGTCGACACCCGCTTTAGGAGAGCGGTGCTCTATCCCCTGAGCTACGGAGGCATGTTGTACTAGTGTAGCAGATTTACACGTTGTGATGCAGCGTGTAGCCACTCTTCGAAGTTGCGGTGGAACAGCCCTCCGGAAAGTGCGTCCCACTATCCAGGCAAATTCTGGGTCAGACTTTCCCCATGGGACCTCGCTGGGAAACTGTGTCCCAGAATTTCGACTCGAAACGGGACACGGTTTCCCAAACGGGCCCGTTCCGGAAACTACATCCCGCAATCGGCACTCGAACCGGGATGCACTTTCCCGATCGAGCCTCATGGGAAACCGCGTCCCACTTTAGGGGAGCGCTCTTTAATGGCTAGTTGCCTTTGTGGAAAAGGTTCTTGATGACGGAGGGGATGCTCTTGGCGCCCTTGGCCGTCACATCGATAAAGTCGGGCGAACGAACGAGCTTGTCCTCGTCAATGTACTTACGCACCGCGCGAAGCGTTTCCTTGTCATTGCGCGTCGAAAACGTAAAGTGGCCATTCTCTTTGGTAAAGATGGCAAAACGCGTAATCTTCTTGGTGCCGCGCAAAACCTCGGCGGCAATATAGTCGACCTCGTCCCACGGGATTTGGATATAATCCTCGGGATTACGCTCGTTATAGTACTCAAACGCCTTATTGCCCACCATCACGTTACCGTGACTGGTAAGCCCCATCAGGCAGGTTGCCGGCGTTGCCAAATCGACCGTGCTGTTCTGAGATTGCGCCATACGCGCCTCGCCCTCCAATAAAAACAATCGGACCGCATCCAGTGTACCCACCGGGTGCGGTCCGTTTCAATGGCTCAAAAGCCCTTGCCTAGCAACTCTCGGTCTTAAGCCGAAGCGTGCTTACATGAAGCCGCAGACGCGACCGATGATGCCGACGGCGAAGAGAGCCAGGATGATGACGATCGGGCTGACCTTCTTCTTGAGGAGCTTGCAGACCAGAAGGGTCAGGCACACGGCGGCAAGGCCGGGGATGAGCTGATCGAGGTTGGCCTGAAGCGTGGTGACCTTCACCGGGTCGAGTGCGTTGGCACCGACAGAGCTGTACATCGTCAATGCCTGCTTGATGCCCTCAGAACCGGCGGGCAGGTTGGCCCAGTCGATATAGGCGCCAGCGGACTGCGTGACCTTGGAGACGACCGGGGTGAAGGAGATGGACACCCAGCGCTCGACCAGGGCGCCGATGATGAACATACCCAGGATGGAAGCACCCTCGGTGACCTTGCCCATCAGACCGCCGGAGAGGTCCTTGGCGATGGAGGAGCCGACCTTGTAGCCAAACTCCTGCGTGTACCACAGGAAGGCGTAACGGATGATGTTCCACGCGAAGAAGAACAGCAGCGGACCGGCGATGCTGCCGGACAGGGCCAGGGAAGCGCCCAGTGCGCCCAGAATCGGGCGAAGGGTGAACCAGAAGGCGGGGTCGCCGACGCCGGCGAGCGGGCCCATCATACCGACCTTGACGCCCTGAATGGCGACGTCGTCAATCGGAGCACCGTTGGCGCGCTCCTCCTCGAGGGCGAGGGTAACGCCAATGACGGGGGCGGAAACATAGGGGTGGGTGTTATAGAACTCCAGGTGGCGCTTAAGAGCGGCAATCTGGTCATCCTTGCTGGTGTAGAGCTTCTTGATCGCAGGGATCATTGCGAAGCACCAGCCGCCGTTCTGCATACGCTCGTAGTTCCACGAGCCCTGAAGGAACTGATGACGGAAGCAAACCTTCTTACGGTCAGCCTTGGTGAGCTGAATCTTGTTCTCTGCCATATGTATCACTCCCCTCCTACTCGTAATCGTTCAGAATGTCGCCGAGCGGGTCACCGGAGCCACCGCCCATGCCGCCACCCTGCTTGGCCAGATCCTTAAGGCCAAGGTAGATGAGGGCAAGGGAGATGCCGATGAGGCCAAGGGCGATCAGCGTGAGCTGAGGGATGGCAGCAAGGACAAAGCCGAGGATGAAGAACGGCCAGGTCTCCTTGGTGGCCATCATGTTGATGACCATGGCGTAACCGACGGAAGCGACCATGCCGCCGCCGACAGCCATGCCGCCGGACAGCCAATCGGGCATAGCGTTAAGCGCGTTGGTAACGGCCTCGGCCGGGATGATGCACAGAAGTACTGCCGGGATGGCGATACGAACACCCTGCATGAGGATGCCGGCGTACTGCCAACGCTCGATGCCGGCGAAGTCGCCCTTCTCGGCGCAGGCGTCCATGCCGTGAACCATAGCGGTAGCCAGGGTACGGCAGATCATGGTCAGGAACAGACCAGCGACCGACAGCGGGACGGCGACGGCGATGGCGGCGGTAACGGCCTTGGCCGAATCGGTGGCGCCACCGTTGAGGGCGAGCACCATGATGATCGAAGAAGCGACCGAGGCCAGAGCGGCGTCAGGCGCGACGGCGGCGCCGACGTTAGCCCAGCCAAGGGCCATCATCTGGAGCGAACCGCCCAGGAGGATGCCCTCCTGAAGGTGACCGGTTACGAGACCGATAAGCGTGCATGCCACGAGCGGCTGATGGAACTGGAACTCATCCAGAATGCCTTCCATACCGGCAAGCAACGCGACAATCGCAACAAGCAGAATAGTGATTGCAGACATGTATCGGACCCTCCTTTACTATGCTTGAGCGGCCAGTTCGGCCTTAGCTTTCTTCAACATGGCGTCGAGATCCTCGGAGGAATCCGAAGGAACCTTGCGGACCTCGAACTTGACGCCCTTGGCCTTGAGAGCCTCGATGGTCTTGACATCGTCATCGCCCATAGCGACAGCGTTGGTGACGACGACCTTGCCCTTGGAGTGGGCCATGGAACCGATGTTGGCTTCCTTGATGTCGACGCCGGCCTCGATGGCCCTGAGCAGATCCTGCGGGTTCTCGAACAGCAGCATCGCCTTGGTGTCGCCAAAGCGCGTGTCCTTGACGACCTCGGCCATCTTCTTGATAGGCACGACGTTGGCGTGGACTCCCGGAGGGGCAGCCTGCTCGATCATGGTCTTGCGGAGCTCGTCGTGAGCAACGCCGTCGGAGACCACGATGATGCGGTTGGGGTTGATCTGCTTGGTCCACGTGGTGGCCACCTGACCATGCAGCAGACGCGTGTCGATACGGACGTGGGCGATCTTGATGTGCCCATCGCCGATGACCGTTCCCGGAGGAATGGCACCCGCAGGAGCAGCGGCGGCCGCAGCCGGCTTCTTCTCCTCGGGCTCCAGAGACTCGGGCTTGACGCGCACGCCGGCCTTAGCCTCAGTCACGAGATGTTTTGCGATCGCATGTGCAGTGTTCTTTGCGTCAAAGCGCTGCGAATATGCCTCGATGAGCATAGGCAGGTTGACACCGGTGACGATAGCCCAGGAATCATGGCCCTCGATGAGACCGCTGATCTGGTTGAAGGGCGTGCCGCCCCACAGATCAACGAGGAAGAGCACCTGCTCCTGGTCCTCGAAGGAAGCGACTGCTTCCTCGACCTTGGCCCGGAAGTCGTCGGGGCCCATGCTCGGCTCGAGCGAGACCACGGCTACAGACGGCTGATCGCCAAAGACCATCGAGCCCGTCTGCTTGATTCCAGCCGCCAAGTCACCATGGCTGGCAAGAACAATACTTACCATCACATAACCTCCTTTTTGTCTACGTAATTCCTACACGACAGTTATGGAGTATAGCTGCAAATACAGCAGAATTGTTTGAAAAACTGCAAAAGGTAGCATTATTTGTTTAACCGTCTTGTTTTGTTACAAGCTGATTACATTCCAGTATTTTGGCTGATTTGCTGCTGAGGATTGATAGCTGATCTATTTACATGACCGAATTGAGCACGCTGTTCATTATTGCCGGTTTTAAACAGACACAAATGTGCTCGGGTTGAGGCTATTTCGTTTAAACAGATGATGCTTGACTAATGGTAAGAAATATGCTCTAGCAAAGTAATCGTTGGGGACGTTCTTTAATGACTAGTCGTTTAAGAACGTCCCCAACGACTAAGTTAGGCGATATGGAGGGGGTTGGCGGCGTCGACGGCGTCGGGGGCATCGGAGAGGCCGTCGGGGGCAGCGTCTGTCGGGTCCTCGTCGGGGGTCTCGATCTGCTTGATCATGACCTCCTGGCCCTGCAGCAGATAGGTCTCGCCGCTACCGCAATGGGGGCAGGTCTTGCCGTGCTCGACCGTCGCGTAGTCGCAGCCGCACGCCTCGCAATGCGTCACGGCCTCGACAGGCTCCACAATAAGCTCCGCGCCCTGCGTGATAGGCTTTTTATCTGCCGCCCAGCGCCAAGCGTCGAGCAGCAAGTCGGGAACGACGCCCGAGACCTCGCCCAGGAGCAGCGTCACGCTCGAAACGCGACTCACGCCATTGGCGCGCGCCACATTCTCGACATCGCGAATGATGTGATAAACGATTCCCAATTCATGCAAGGTAGAAACCTTTCAACAACGGTTGATGCGATGCAAACTCAAAGCAAGGGGACGGCGAAATCTAGTCTGCGCCGTCCCCTTACCCGCCATGGTTACCTATTTACGACCGAACTTGATTTTGATTGCACGCTTTAAAGCATACTTGCCAAGGCTCGGGAGCTTTTGCTCGTATTTGACCATCGTGGAGCACTCGGGGCGATCGCGATCCAGATGGATGGCATCGAACGCGCACTTGGTGGTGCACAGGCCGCAGCCGATGCACTTGTTGGGGTCGACGATTGAGGCACCGCAGCCAAGGCAACGGGCGGTCTCGGCGCGCACCTGCTCTTCGGTAAAGGTCTCGACGTACTCGCTGAAGGGCGCGGCCTTCTCGCGCTCGTGGTCCACGTGGGCAACCTCACGGCTCGCGTTGTCATAGCTCTCGATCACGACATCGTCGCGGTCGAGCGCGGCGTAGCGGCGCTGGTTGCGGCCGATGGTGAGCGTGGAGCCCGGCTGCACAAAGCGGTGGATGGACACCGCAGCCTCGTGACCGGCGGCGATAGCGTCGATGGCGAAGCTGGGACCGGTGTAGACGTCACCACCCACAAAGATGTCGGGTTCGGCGGTCTGGTAGGTCTGGGGATCGGCAAGGGCACCCTGACCACGGCCAAGCTCCACCTTGGAGCCAGCCAGCAGGTCGCCCCACACGATGGACTGGCCGATGGACATGACGACACGGTCAGCATCGACACGGCGTAGATCGTTCTCGTCGTACTCGGGCGCAAAACGGCCTTCGTCGTCAAAGACACGCGTGCAGCGCTTGAAGGTGATACCGCACACACGACCGGCCTCGTCCAGGTGGACCTCCTTGGGACCCCAACCGCAGCTGATGTGCGCGCCGTCCTCGATGGCCTCGCGACGCTCTTCCTCGCTGGCGGGCATCTGTGCCTCGCTCTCCAGGCAGAACATCTCAACGTGCTCGGAACCCAGACGGCAGGCGTTGCGGGCAACGTCGATGGCCACGTTGCCGCCGCCCACCACGATGGTGCGGCCGGGCAGCGCGTCAATCTTGCCGCTGTTGACCTCGCGCAAAAAGTCGACGGCCACGGTCACACCCTCGGCGTCCTCGCCCGGAATGTCGGCAAGGCGGCCGCCCTGGCAGCCAATAGCCACGTAGAAGGCCTTAAAACCCTGCGTGCGCAGCTCATCGAGCGTCACGTCACGGCCGACTTCCACGCCATAGCGGAACTCGGCACCCATCAGGCGAATGACCTCGACCTCCGCCTCGATAACATCCTTCTGCAGCTTAAAGCTGGGAATGCCGTAGGTGAGCATGCCACCCGGGCGCTCGTTTTTCTCGAACACGACGGGCTTGTAGCCCTTCTCGGCAAGATAGAAAGCGCAGGACAGACCGGCCGGGCCGGCACCGATGATGGCAATCTTCTGGTCGAAGCCGCCAGCGCGCGTCGGCGTCACCACAGGTGGGACATAGCGAGTCGCGGCATCCAGATCGCGCTGGGCGATAAACTTCTTGACCTCGTCGATGGCCACGGCCTCGTCCACGCGACCGCGGGTGCAGGCATCCTCACAGCGGCGGTTGCACACACGGCCGCAGATAGCGGGCAACGGGTTCTCGCGCTTGATGAGCGCCAACGCCTCGTCATAGCGGCCCTGCGCCGCGAGCTTCAAATAGCCCTGAACGGCAACGTGCGCGGGGCAGGCCGTCTTGCAGGGAGCGGTGCCGGACTCATGCGTCTCGATACGGTTGTCGTTGCGGTAGTTGGGCGACCACTTGGTGTGGTCCCACTTGGTGGCATCGGGCAGCTCCTGGCGCGGATACTCGGGCACCTGTCCGCCAGCCTTTTTGCTACAGAGCTTCTGGCCCAGTTTGGCGGCGCCGGCCGGACACACCTCAACGCAGCGACCGCAGGCCACGCACTTGTCCTTCTCGACCTTGGCGACGTAGGCCGAGCGCGACAGGTTGGGCGTGTTGAACAGCTGCGAAGTGCGCAGGGCGTAGCACACGTTGACGTTGCAGTTGCAGATGGCGAAGATTTTGTTCTCACCGTCGATGTTGGTGATCTGGTGCACAAAGCCGTTGTCCTCGGCCTGGCGCAGGATGTCGTAGACCTCCTCGCGCGTCACATAATGGCCGCGGTCGGTCTCGACCACGTAGTCGGCCATATCGCCCACGGCGATGCACCAATCGGCCGGGTCGTCGGCGCAGCCCTCTCCCATCACGCGACGGCTCGCGCGGCAGCTGCAGGTGCTAGCGGCATACTTACCTTCGTATTTGTCGAGCCAATGCTCGATATGCTCGATCGGCACCGAGGTGCTCGCGGCATCGATGGCCTTCTCGACCGGAATGACATGCATGCCGATGCCGGCACCGCCGGGCGGCACCATCGGCGTGGCCTTGGACAGCGGTCCCTTGGACGCCTGCTCAAAGAACTTGGCATAGACCGGATGCTCCTCGAGCTGGCTCACGCGCATGTTGAGGAACTCGGCGGAACCCGGCACCAGCATGGGCAGCACCCACTGCTTGGCGCGCTCGGGGTTTTCCCAGTTGTACTCGAGCAGACCCGTGTAGCTCATGTCGTCGAGCATTTTTTCGATATCGGCCTCGGGCATGCCGGTGAGCTTGACCATCTCGGGCAGCGTATAGGGACGGCGCATCTTCATCTTGCAGAGCACTTCGGCCTGCTCGTCGGTTGCGGCCTCGGCAAACGACCAGTACTCGTAGCCCAGCAGCTCGTCGCGGTGCAGCAGGCGGTTGGTGCAGTGCTCACACAGTTTGACGATGGCCTCGCGCGGATGCTCCGGTATCGGCGGCACGAACTCCGCGCCGATATCGGGCTCGGTATAGCTAATCCCCGGTCCGTTGAGAATCATAGTCGTCCCTTCTCTTGCCACAGCCCGGCGAGACCGCGGCGCCCCTCTTTGTACGGGTTCGACATGCCCCCATGCCGTTCACCCGCTATTGTTGACATTGTGTCAAAAACAGTATTGACGAACCGTCAACAATATTCAAGACTGTTAGGCGAACGGTCAGGCAAAAGAGGATGAAAGGCGGCAAAACATGGGCAACAACGCAGCAGATATCTCTGTGGTCGATGCCGTCCCCGCATCCGATAGCGCGGCAAAACGCCTGACGGGCGACGAGCGCCGTCGCGAGATCCTCGCCGCTGTGCGCGCCGTGAGCGCCGAGCTTGGTGTGTCCCATCTTTCGGTATCGGCCGTGACCAAGCGGGCTGGCTGCACGCGTTCGCTGTTCTACCACTACTTTGCCGATATGGATGCCGCCGTCACCGCCGTTATGGACGAGGCAATCGACGGCTTTATCGCCGAGCTCGAGCAGTGGAACGCCAGCCGCACGGTTGGCGACATCGAAGGCGCACTCGACACCGTTGCTCCGCTCTTTAAGCGCCTGGTCGTGAGCGGCCACGAGTTGCCGAGCACGCTCACCTCGAGCAGCGGCGCGCTCTACGGCGGCTTTTTGCACAACGTGGTCCAGCGCGTGGCGCAGTATATCTGCGATACCACCGTGGTGGATTTTGTCGCCCATCACGAGCTACGCATCGACCATGTCTACGAGACGTTCTACACCCTCATCATGGGGCTGCTGATGTATATCCGCACGCACCCCGATGTGCCCGACGAGACAGTCAAGGAAATCATCGCCTCGACGCTCCATATCGAGGGCTATACCGCCAAGTATCAGGAGCGCAAGCCCCAGAACTGACGACATTTGGCCAAACTGCCCGCGATCAGAAGAGGGGCCGCGGGCTTGTGAAAGGAGAGCAGCATGCTGTTCGATGTTTGGGGTAGCAATACCCTTATCCACTGGGCCGGCTGGGCCATGGTCTTTATTGGCCTGATCGTGCTCAACGAGGTCGGCCGCCGCACCAAGCTGGGCGCGGCCATCATCTTTGGCGTGGCTCCGCTGGCCATGACCATCTACTGCGTCGCTATCGCCATCGGCGTCTCACAGGGTGCCGAGTGGGCGCTCACCAACCCCACCCATGTGTACCAGAACAGCTGGTTCCACTACGCCAAGGTATACGCGGCGCTGGCCGGTTGCTGGGGCTTCATTGCCATTAAGTACCAGTGGGGCAAGATCGGCAAGGCGCATTGGTTCCGCGCGTGGCCGTTTGTGATCGTCGCCATCAACATCATGATCGCCGTCGTGTCCGACTTTGAGAGCGCCTATCACTTCTTTGTCCTGGGCGAGTCCACCTGGGTCACCTCCGAGGGCGCCACGCAGCTCGCCGGCTGGAACAACGTGTTCAACGGCATCGCCGGTATCATCAACATCTTCTGCATGACCGGTTGGTGGAGTGTCTACGCCTCTGAGGACAAGACCGACATGCTGTGGCCCGACATGACCTGGGTCTACATCATCGCCTACGATATCTGGAACTTCTGCTACACCTACAACTGCTTGCCCACCCACTCCTGGTTCTGCGGCTTTGCACTGCTGCTGGCGCCCACCGTCGCCGCCTTTATCTGGAACAAGGGCGGCTGGATCCAGAACCGTGCCTTTACGCTGGCTATTTGGTGCATGTTTGCCCAGGTATTCCCGTACTTCCAGGAGGAGTCCATCTTTGTGACCCACTCCACGCTCGACCCCGGCGCCGCTACCGCGGTCTCGATCGCCGCACTGGTCGCCAACATCGCCGCGATCATCTACATCGTCTACCGTGCCAAGAAGCTCGGCCGCAATCCCTACAAGCAGGACGTCTTTGAGGGCACCAGCGATTGGGAGAAGGCTACCGCTCGCCGCGCCAAGGTTGATTACGCGCACGCCGAGTAACATGTTGGTCGCTGTTGGCGCTTGGGCATAGGCCCGCCCGCCAGGATTTTCAATCCAATGTCTCGCAGAGCCCCCGGAAAGCGTTTCACTCGCTTTCCGGGGGCTTTTGTCGTTGCGTCTTATTCATCTATTCAAAAACATGCGCATATATAAAATCGGATTTCAAATCATACGGCGGCTCTATGGGGTCCCGTTTTTGGGTACAGTGTTGTCCCGATATTGAGCTTGGGGGATATATGAAAGATGAGACGATGGGTCAAGAGGATGCGGCCCAAGATGCAGAAGCTTGCGCTGAGGCCTTGGAGAGCTTAGACCGAATTTCACTCGATGAGATTGCGTTTGACGATTCGAGCGTTGATGTGCAGGATGAGCCGGAAATCGAGGCGCAGCCCGATGATCAGGATGCAGACGATGTTGAGCCTGCCGAAGATGAGGCAGATCACGAAGACACCGAAAGCGAGGCCGACGACCAGCCCGAATCCGACACGGGCGAGGAAACCGTCTTGCTCGACAGCTTACCGGCCGAAGATTCGCTGACTCGCGAGCTTCCTGGCCTGGGTTCCGCACCAGCCGTGGATGAGACCATCGCCATGGGCGATATTCCCCTGCCGTCCGTTCCCTCGGCACACGAAGCCGAGGTCCGCCATCGCAAGATGTCGCCCAAGCGCCGCAATCTGATGGTCGCCGGTGTCGTGGCCGTCGCGCTCGTCGCCGGCGGTGCAGGCTATGCTGCCTGGAACGGATATCAGCAAGAGCAGGCTGCCGCTGTCGCCGCCAATGCCCACACGATGATGTCGGTGCAGATTGGCGTGCATGCCGCGGGCCTCGACTGTTCCGCCGGCTCCAAGATTCCCGTACAAGTGAGTGGCCAGGATTCTGACGGATCCTCCGTGAGCGAAACACTCTATGTTGACGAGCACGGCCGTGGCATCAAACTGCTACCCGGTGACTACACGCTCTCCATCGCTGCCTCCCCCATCGCGTCCGACGGCACCGTCTATACCGTGCCGACCACCAAGGCGCAGGTCACGATCAAGAGCGACGGACAGGACCTAAGCAGCCAGGCCGCCTTTAAGCTCAAGGTGCCTTCGGCCGACACGGTAACCGACGACCAGATCGATGCCGCCGCCAAATATGCCGAGGAGGGAGGCGCGAGCTCCGCCGCCACCGCCAAGGTGCTCCAGCAGGCGGCAACCGCGCGGCGCGACGCCGCCGTCAATGCCGTGAGCGCGCAAAAGGCACAAGCAGCCCGCGATGCTGACGCTCGCCACAAGGCAACCGACCTCTACCAGCTCGATATCCCCGTCGAGTGGTACGGCAAGGTCGAGACTTGGCAAAATGGCAGCACGCTATGCATCTATCTTGCCGGCGACAGCGATACGCCGATTGTGACGCTCGTCGCGGTGCGCGAGGGCGAGAGCTTTACGCCCGATGAGGGCGATACGGTTTTGGGTGCGGCCAATCTAGGCAACGGTTATACCGTCTACGCCAGCGGCCCCGTCTATCCGTACGTGGTGCCCCAGACCATCAACGGACGGACGCAGAATCCCGTGTCAACCTACCCCATGGACACGGCCATTGAGCTTGTCGAGTTCACGACCGGTAACCGCTACACCTATAGCCAGATCAAGAACGTACTGGTCGGCAAAGACGGCAAGGCAGACGCCGCGACCAAACTCGAGACCGACTACCTCGCCCAGATTCTCCTGCCGAGCATCAAGGCCCAGGACTAGCGGACCATGACACCTGAGTCCTGGCCTCGCAAATCCATAGACGATTAGGAAAGGAGCCACTTCCATGCGGGCACAGCATGTACCACGCCGTGTTTGCATGGAATATCGGCCTGCTCATCCATGGTAACGATTACCGACTCGCCAAGATCAAACTGGGCCATCGCGGCATCGAGCGCGGCAATTTCGCGCTCGCGCGTTTTCTCGCTTGTCATATCCACACTTACCTGAATCAGGCCGTAAGCCTGCATGAGCAGTGCATCCCCAGCCACAAAGTCCACCTCATGGCTTTTATTCTTATCTTTAATCAGCAGGCGGCAAACCGAACCGGGCCGCACGGCGGGGGTCCTTCTTCTGAGCGCATTGAACACCGCGGTCTCGAGCCTCTGACCATGATCCAATGCCGATGCGGGGGAGAACGCTCCGAACATCGCAGGATCGACGGCGTAGACCTTAGACGCAGACCGCGTATTATTTGCAAGCGAACGCGTGAACTCCGGCACCGAAAACAGCAGGTAGGCGTCCTCGTAATACTCAAGTAAGTCGCTGAGCGTATTTCGACTGACGGATATCTGTCTGCTCTTGAACTCGTTGTACACTTTGTTCACTGACAGCTCTCGTCCCGAAGATGCCATGCACCGCGCCAGAAACAGCGAGGCCAAACGGGGGTTCTTGACGTCGTAACGTTCAACGACGTCCATGGCGACCGTTCGCGACGCATATTCCTGTAGCAGCTGAATCGCGTCTGCGGGCGTCTGCTCAAGTGTCGCGATGAATCCCCCTCGCTCGAGATATCCGACCAGATGGTGTCGGAGCAACGCTGCAGCGCTTGAGGAGAAGGGCGCGTTCGACTCAGGAACGCCCCCCGTCTTATATCGGACGTATTCCGAAAAACTCAACGGAAAAAGCTCTCGCACAAGAGAACGGCCCCTGAACTCGCTCTTAAGTTCTGAGGACAGCATCTTAGAAGAAGATCCCGTCACGTAAACGGTCGCCTTCTCCGTATCGACCACGCGTCGCAGAAACGCACCCCATTCGGGTATTTCCTGGATCTCGTCAAAGAAAAGGTAGGCGCCCTCGCCTCGAGCAGCAGGATATAGTGCATAGAATGTATCGAGCACGTCCGCTAGTAGCGATGGCTCATACGGACGCAAGCGCTCATCCTCAAAATTGAAATATAGCATCCGGTCAAGCTCGACGCCTTGGCCCTGAAGCCGCCGTATCTCCTGATACAGGCGATACGTCTTTCCACAACGACGGGCGCCCACAATCACATATACGATGTTGTCGCGCTTTGGCTCCTGCGGGTTGCCCAGATCAAGGTCGCGCTCAAAGACCTGCGGAATCCCCTGTTGCTCAAAGTCCTTTATTTTTTGAGCCACCAAGTCGTTGAATGCCATAATTCTCCAATCTTGCTCTCCTGTTAATCAAGATTATAACGATTCTTGATTAGCAGGAGAGCAAGATTATGCGTATCTTGATTAATGGATAAGCAAGTTTTCTATTAGTGGCCCCTCCCGGAGGATATCGAGCGGCCGAGGGGGCAGGCATGAACGCCTCTAGCCGAAAACAAAGTAGCTAAAAAAGCCCCGTCCCAAATGAGCTACTTAACGCCAGGGGTCGGCTTCGAAGAGGGGCTCGCGCTCGGGGCGACGATCGCTATAAGGATCGTAGCCGTCGTCATCCTCGTTCTCGGCACGGATATAGGGGTCGCGCGGCTTGGGCGCCGGTTTAGGCGCAGGCTTAGGTGCGGCGGGTGCGGCATCGGTCGCCGGCGTGTTCGTCTTGTTCTTGTCTGTCATCTGCATAGCTCCTTGCCATGTACTCACGTTCAACACCATCGATTGTCGCACGAAAAAGGGCGGCGGACCCGATTGGATCCGCCGCCCTTGGCGTTTTGCGATGAGGGGCGGTTTTAAAGCCGGCCCAAAATCTACTCGGCGTCGGGGACTTCGTAGGTGGCCGCCGGCGTGTTGTCGCACACGACGGTAAAGCCGCCGTCCTTGTCGACATCGACCGTCACCTGATCGCCCTCGCGCACCGTACCGTCGATGATAGCGGCGGCAATGGCATCCACGACCTCGCGCTGCACGAGACGCTTGAGCGGACGGGCACCAAAGACCGGGTCCAGGCCGCCCACGGCGAGCATCTGCTTGGCCGCCGGGGTGATGGCCAGCGTCATGCGCTCCTTGGCCAGACGCGCGCGGACGTCGGCGAGCTGGATGTCGACGATCTTCTCGATCTGCGCCATGCCGAGCGGATGGAACACCACGATATCGTCGATACGGTTGAGGAACTCGGGGCGGAAGGTTTGAGCCATGGCCCCGTCAACCTGATGGCGCATCTCCTCCTCGTCCTTGCCGGACAGATCGGCGATAGCCTTGGAGCCCACGTTGGACGTCATGATGATAATCGTGTTCTTGAAGGACACTTGGCGACCCTGACCGTCGGTCAAACGGCCGTCGTCGAGCACCTGCAGCAGCACGTTAAAGACATCCGGATGAGCCTTCTCCATCTCGTCGAGCAAGATCACGGAGTAGGGACGACGGCGCACGGCCTCGGTGAGCTGGCCGCCCTCGTCATAGCCCACGTATCCCGGGGGCGCACCGATCAGACGCTGGACGCTGAACTTCTCCATATACTCGGACATGTCGATACGCACGAGCGCGCGCTCGTCATCGAACAGGCACTCGGCCAGCGCCTTGGCGAGCTCGGTCTTGCCTACGCCGGTGGGGCCCAGGAAGAAGAAGCTGCCGATGGGCTTGTCTGGGTCGGAGAGACCCGCACGGCTGCGACGCACGGCCGCGGCTACAGCGGAGACGGCCTCGTCCTGACCGATAACGCGCTTATGCAGCTCGCCCTCCAAGCCCTTCAACTTGTCGAGCTCGCCCTGCATCATCTTGGACACGGGCACACCGGTCCAGGCGCTCACGACCTCGGCGATCTCGTCGGAGGTCACCTGTTCGTTGAGGCCCTCGCCGTCCTGCTGCTTTTGCGCCTCGAGCGCAGCCTCGGAATCCTGAATCTGCTGCTGCAGACCCGGGATCACAGAATAGCGAAGCTCGGACGCACGGCCCAGATCGCCGTTGCGCGTCGCGCGCTCCTCTTCGCTCTTGGCCGCGTCAAGCTGGCCCTTAAGCTCCTGCACGTGGTCGATGGCGTTCTTTTGGTTGAGCCAGCCGGCCTTTTGCACGTTGAGCTTTTCCTGGACTTCGGCAATCTCTTGGCGCAGAGCCTCCAAACGCTCCTTAGAGGCGTCGTCGGTCTCTTTCATGAGCGCCTGTTCCTCGATCTGCAGCTGGGTGAGCTGACGCGTGGTGGCGTCGATCTCGACCGGCATGCTGTCGAGTTCCATGCGCAGGCGGCTCGCGGCCTCATCGACCAGGTCGATAGCCTTGTCGGGCAGGAAGCGGTCGGCGATGTAGCGGTCGGAGAGGTCGGCGGCAGCCACGAGCGCGCTATCGGTGATGTGTACGCCGTGGAAGATCTCGTACTTCTCCTTCAGGCCACGCAGGATCGAAATGGTGTCCTCGACGGTAGGCTCGCTGACCATCACGGTCTGGAAACGACGGGCGAGCGCCGCGTCCTTCTCGATGTACTTGCGGTACTCGTCGAGCGTGGTCGCGCCGATCGCGTGCAGGTCGCCACGAGCGAGCGCCGGTTTGAGGATGTTGCCGGCGTCCATGGAGCCCTCGGTGGCACCCGCGCCCACGATGGTATGGAGCTCAT
The DNA here is from genome assembly GCA_905194545.1 of Coriobacteriaceae bacterium. Lineage (GTDB taxonomy): Bacteria > Actinomycetota > Coriobacteriia > Coriobacteriales > Coriobacteriaceae > Collinsella. The sequence goes on from CAJJSS010000011.1 coordinate 22,857, forward strand.
CGATGAACAGGATGACCTTGCCTTCGGATTTTTGCACTTCCTTGAGCACGGCCTTCAAGCGGTCCTCGAACTCGCCGCGGTACTTGGCGCCGGCGACCAGCGCGCTCATGTCGAGCTCGATGAGGTCGCGGTCGCGCAGGGTGCTCGGTACGTCGCCGGCCACGATTCGCTGAGCAATGCCCTCGACGATGGCCGTCTTGCCGACGCCCGGCTCGCCGATAAGCACGGGGTTGTTCTTGGTGCGGCGGGACAGAACCTGAATAGTACGACGGATCTCGTCGGTACGGCCGATGACCGGGTCGAGCTTGCCGGCGCGAGCCAGATCGCAGATGTTGCGACCGTACTGCTCCAACGCCTCAAACTGCGTCTTGTCCTCGGCAGACGTCACGCGGTCATCGCCGCGCAGTTCCTCGTAGACTTGCTCGATGCGCTCCTTGGTCACGCCGGCGTCACGCAGCACGCGACCCGCCTCACCCTTGTCCTCGGCAAGTGCCATCAGCAGATGCTCGGTCACCACAAAGCTGTCGCCCATCTTGGTGGCCTTTTTCTCGGCCTTCTCGATCACGCGAACGAGCTCGTTGGACAGGCCCATCTGCTGACCCTCGCCCGACACCTTGGGCGCATGGTCGATGGCATCTTGTGTGGAGCGTGCGAGCTGAGCCGGGTCGGCACCGATGCGCTCGATGATCACGGAGATATTGCGCTCGCCGGCACCGAGCAGGGCAGACAGCAGGTGGATCGGCTCCACCGCGCCGGCCTGTGCATCGGCAGCCGTGCTCATGGCGGTCTGCAGCGCCTCGCGCGACGTCATTGCTAGCTTATCGATTCTCATGGAATCACCTCTCTTGGGGCGGCCGCCCTACGGGGCGGCTTCACGTTGTTCGAGAAGTATTGTTGCCAGCTTTACGCGATCTTATACACAAATCTAAGTCTCTATATATAAGATTTTCTGAGTGAATTACGGATAGGGTACTGAGATGTCAGCCCGCCGCTGCCCAGGCGCGCTACCGTCTCGATCTGTAACATCTAGCAGCCATTTTTGATCCTAGATGTTACAGATCGAGACAGACCGAAAACCACCACAAAGAGGACAGGCGCCTTTGTGGTGGTTGCAGCCTCTATTTACTTGTCGAGCCCGTGCTTCCCGATTCGACGGTCCAGGGCATCTCATCCTCGAACAGCCATGTACGGGCAGACCCACTATCGCGTGCAGTCTGCGGGTCAGGCAAGCAGGTCTGTTTATAGGCATCTTGGATACACTGACCCATAAAATCGTTGAGCTCGGTCTGGTCGCCCTCCATGACATAGGCGACATCGCCGTCCATGATGTAGATGCCCGGCCCCTCATTGCCCTCGTAGCCCGGATCGTACGAGACATCACATAACTTTGCGCCGTTTGCAGTGTCCAGCTCGATGGAAGAGTGGCATCCGCCAACCATGTCGCTCGCTTTTGCCCGATAGGACGCATATCCGTACCAACGCTTAAAGGTTTTGCCCTTGAGCAGCTCGGACGCCCTATCGATCAGGCTTGTATCCGTGGTATAGCGCATGGCCCCAAGCTGAATACGCGGATAATTACTAATGCCCAGCGCAGCCGGTTGCTCATCAAAATCAACGGTAATGGTCTCGGGCTTGTCGTCGCCGGTCAGAAGTTCGACAGATTGAGTCACAGGCTTGACCACCGGCTCCGTCACCGCAGCAGGTAGAAACGCCATGCCGACAGTGCCCATGCCAACCACGGCAATCGCAAGCGCCAAAACAATCAATCCAATACGGGCAGGACTTCTCACAGCAAAGCACCTCGCAACGCAAACCTTCGCTACCTGCACTAATGATATCGCCAGCCAGCACTATTACCAAAAGAAGCCGCGCGCTCCTCACCACCACAAAGGGGACAGGCACCTTTGTGGTGGTTTTCGACGCTAACGGTCGACCATCTCGCGCCATGAGATTAAACTTGAATTGTTCTCTGAACATATCCATTTCTCCTATCCTCAACAGATCTTTGTCTCGAGGAGCGCATATGAAGCCGCCTCATTCCACCGGTCGCAACGTCATCGCCATTCTCGCCATACCCATCGTGATGCTCTTCCTTATCGTCATCACGCCCTTTTCCCTTGGTATCGCCTCGCCCTTCGATTTATGCGGAATGGTCGACGCCGGCTCGCGTGCCACCTCGCTCTCCTTTATCTGTCGCGGCGTGTTTTACGAAGATGGAATTCCCACCGGAAGTTGGCAGTCAAAGTTGCCACTGCTCGGTCAGATCGACGGATGCTCCCCCTATTTCTGCCTTGGACCTCAGGCGCTAAACTATCTAATCGACGACCAGCCACTCGACTCCATCACCCTCGCCTACGACTACGCACCAAACACCGATGAGCGCCACATGAACCAAGTCCTCGACAAGATGCTTGGACAGTGCGGGCTCACCGAGGAGGCCGGTCGAACCATCTATAGCAACCAGAAATTAAAGCGAACAGAACTCCGCCGTGTCGGAAAAATCAAAGGGCGAAACGGGGCCGCCTACTGGGATGCCTGGGCAACACGCGACAAGGGCGAATTCGGACACAGCACCTATATGGTCACTGTCTACACCAAAGACGGAATTAAGGACAATGTTGACGATTTCGCGTCCTCCAAACTCGGCATCCCCAAAACAACCAAACCCGTCAACCCGGATGAAATTCTGTAGAGCCGCCCATTAACATGCCGCTCAACGATCACAACAACATCGAACTCGTCCCCACCACCACAAAGGTGCCTGCCCCCTTTGTGGTGGTTTTCGACAAAAAAGAAGCCGCCCCGATAACAGAGGCGGCATCAAGCAAGTCTATTTATTAGCGTCCCTCAAGACCCAACGAGAACGCAGAAATGTAGCCCGGGGCTTACCCTTTCCCGAACGCGGCCCTCGCGAAGCGCGTGAGCGGGCGGGAAAGGGTAAGCCCCGGGCGGACAATTAAGTGCGCTACTCGGCAGCGGCCTTGAACTTGTTGTAGTTGATCAGGCAGCCGGCCTTGACGATGGCACGCTCCTCTGCCGTCATATCGGCAATGTAGAGCTCAATCTGCTCGACCGCACCATCGGCACGCACCACGTAGGCAGCGATGTGCTTTAGGTCGCCATCGAGCGCGGCACGGATACCCGGCACAAAGACGTAATCGCCCACCTCAAAGTTGGGCTCTGCCTCCATCTGAAAGGGAACCATACCCCAGTTCATGACGTTGGAGCGATAGCGCTTGGTGGCGTACTCGTGGACGATGTTGGCCAGGCCGCCGATGACGCGCTGGCAGCTCGCCGCCTGCTCGCGGGCGCTGCCGTCACCGGGCTTCTTGGCGTAAATCATGGAACCGAACTCGGTCGCCTTGGCATCGGCCGCGACACCCGCGTCGACCAGCGCCTCGAACACACCGGCAAGCTCGGCATCGAGCACCGCCAGGTCACCCGCGGACTCGCCCGCCACGCGGCGCTTCTCCACAGCGTCGACCTCTTTGCTGCGACCCACGTAGGCCGGATCGCGACGGCTCAGCGTAAACTCGGCCAGGCCCAGCGGGTTGGAGCGGAAGGAGCTTGTCTCGCCCGAGGGAATGAGCTCGTCGGTCGTGGTGACGGGGTCCATAATCTTGGAGCACACCTTGAGCAGGATGTCGTCGCCGAGCGGCTCCATCGCAGGCCACGGCTTGATATTGGGTCCCTCGACCAGCTCATCGGCAGGCTCCGCCTTGCCAAAGCCCCAGTACACGCGCTTCTTGTAGGGAGCGTCGTCGAATGTGTACTCGCAGGCCTCGTCCCACGTCTCCTCGGGCAGGTCGGTCGCCGGCGTCAGGACGCCGCCGTTGGCAGCAGTTGCCGCAATGGAGCGAGCATCCATCAGGGCCACGGCGCTCAGTTGGCCATTGCCCGGCTTGGAGCCCTCGCGGTTGGGGAAGTTGCGCGTGGTGTGGCGGATCGAAAGGCCGTTGTTGGCAGGCGTGTCGCCGGCACCAAAGCACGGACCACAGAACGCCGTGCGCACGATCGCGCCGGCCTCCATAAGGTCGTAGATGTAGCCGCGGCGCGTAAGCTCGAGCGCCACGGGCTGGCTTGTGGGATAGACCGACAGCGAGAACTCGCCGCAGCCGGTGTTGGCGCCCTTGAGCACGCGGGCGGCCTGGACCACGGAGTCGTAGTTGCCGCCCGAGCAGCCGGCGATAACGCCCTGCTGCACGTGCAGCTTGCCGTCGACGATCTTGTCGAGCAGGCTAAAGTGCGTCTTGCCCTCGCCGATCTTGGCGGCCTCGAGTTCCACCTCGTGCAGGATGTCCTCGAGGTTCTCGTTGAGCTCGTCAATCTCAAAGCCGTTGGAAGGATGGAACGGCAGGGCGATCATGGGCTTGATGCTCGACAGGTCGACCTCGACGCAACCGTCGTAGTAGGCGACATCGGCGGGCTTGAGCTCGCGGTAGTCGTCGCCGCGGCCGTGCATGGTTAAAAACGCGTGCGTGTCCTCGTCGGTTGCCCAGATGCTCGACAGGCAGGTGGTCTCGGTGGTCATGACGTCGACGCCGTTGCGATAGTCAGTCGTCATGCTCGCGATGCCGGGACCCACGAACTCCATGACCTTGTTCTTGACGTAGCCCTTGGCAAAGACGGCGCGGATGATGGCGAGCGCCACGTCGTGCGGGCCAACGCCGGGACGCGGGGCGCCCGTGAGATAGATGGCGACAACGCCGGGATAGGCGACATCGTAGGTGTCGCGCAGCAGCTGCTTGGCCAGCTCGCCGCCGCCCTCGCCCACGGCCATGGTACCCAGGGCACCATAGCGGGTGTGCGAGTCGGAACCCAGGATCATCTTGCCGCAGCCCGCGAAGTTCTCACGCATAAAGGAATGGATGACCGCGATATGGGGCGGAACGAAGATGCCGCCGTACTTCTTGGCCGCAGAAAGGCCAAAGACGTGGTCGTCCTCGTTGATGGTGCCGCCCACGGCACACAGCGAGTTATGGCAGTTGGTAAGCACGTAAGGCAGCGGGAACTGCTCCATGCCCGAGGCGCGCGCCGTCTGGATGATGCCGACAAAGGTGATGTCGTGGCTCGCCATGGCGTCGAAGCGAATCTTGAGCGCCTCGGGGTCGCCAGACGTATTGTGTGCCTGAAGGATCGAATACGCGATGGTGCCGCGCTTGGCATCCTCGGACGTCTGCGTAATACCGCGCTCAGCAGCCTCGGCCGCAGGCACAACCTCGCTGCCACGGCGCAGGTAGATGCCGTCCTCGTACAGCTTGACCATACTGTCTCCCACTCTGCCCAAAAGATTTGGGCGCATAGCATACATTCGTTCAATATCGTGCCATAGAACGGTTGCGAGTGGGTTACAAATCTGCACGTTCACTTTATCTCAGTAAAGCAAAGAACGAGTTGGGTGCCGGGGGCAGACTTAGACGCCGAAATGACGAGAGTGGATAATCTCCCACTTTGAGCCTGCAAACAGGCCAAAAACGGGAGATTATCCACTCTCATTCTGCGGGCACTCATTTAAGTCTGTCCCCAATGAGTGCCCGGCAGCGTCGGCGGAGCTATAGGTCGCTACCCGTACCTAGCAGCTTGCGCATGACTTGCTCGGGGTTGACCGAGCCGTCGCGCGGGGCCAGGGCGGTGATCTTCTTCTGCATCTTGTACTCGTGCAGCTCGTCCTCGAGCTGGCGCACGCGTGCGCGGAGTTTTTCGTTCTCGCGCTCGCGCTCCTCGGCACGCTCCTTCATATCGAGGATGCGCACCACGCCGGCAAGGTTGATGCCCTCGTCAGTCAGCTGGTTGATGAGCTCCAGGCGCTCGATATCGGCACGCGAATACAGACGCGTGTTGCCGCCCGAGCGCTGGGGGTTCACCAGGCCCTTGGACTCGTAGACGCGCAGAGTCTGCGGGTGCATGCCGGTCAGCTCAGCCGCCACGCTGATCATGTACAGCGGTTTGTTCCTATTGTCCTCGGCCATGCTACCTGACCCCTTTCCGTTTCGCACGTCTACATCATAAGCCCGCGGACGCGGGCGGGCACACAGGCGCCCTAGTACGTCGCCTTGTAACGGTTGACCTTCTCGCGATAGTCGCGCGTGTCGGCCTCGCGCAGTTTGGTCATCGCGTCGCGCTCGTCATCGGATAGGTTCGTGGGAACCTGCACCCTGATCTCGACGAGCAGCGCACCCGTGCGGCCGCGGTGCTTAACGTCGGGCGCGCCCATTTCCTTAAAGCGAAACTTCTTGCCCGTCTGGGTACCCGCGGGCACCTTCAGACGAACCGTCGCGCCACCGGGCGTGGGCACGTCCACCGTGCAGCCGAGTGCCGCCTCGTAGACCGAAATCGGCACCTCCATGGTCACATCGGCGCCCTTGCGCTTAAACAGCGGGTGCTCCTCCACGTGCGTGGTCACGACCAGGTCGCCGCGCTCGCCGCCGGCGACGCCGTACTCGCCGCGACGCTTGTAGCGCAGCTTGCCGCCATCCACGGCGCCCGCAGGCACCGAGACCGTGATGGTCTGCTGCTCGCCCGTCGAGGGAATGCGGTAGGTGACCTTGTGCGTCACGCCGCGAAACGCGTCCTCGGCCGTCACGTCGACGGTCAGCGACAGGTCGCCGCCCTTGCGCGCGCGACTGCGGCCCGCGCCGGCACCGGCATTACCCGCAGCCCCAGCAAAGCCAGAGCCCCAATCGCTGCCCCAGGCGCCGTTGCCGCTAAAGATGCTGTCGAAGATATCGCCCCAGCCGCTCGCACCGGCGCCGGCACCGTAGCCGCCGCCGTACGCGCCGCCCGCGCCCGGCATGCCGCCGAACATGAGCATCTGGTCGTACTCTTTGCGCTTTTTCTCGTCAGAAAGCGTCTCGTAGGCCTCGCTGATCTCCTTGAACTTGGCCTCGTCACCGCCGGCATCGGGGTGATATTTTTGCGCGAGCTTGCGAAACGCGCTCTTGATCTCTTTGTCGGAGGCGCTCTTGGATACGCCCAGGATGTCATAGAAGGTTTTGCCTGCAGCCATCGTAGCTCCTCTCCTGTTTCATCCACCGTCCAACGGGCGGCGGCTCATACTGTCATATGGCACTAGGCCAGAAAGGGCCCCGGGTGTTGCCCCGGGGCCCTTCTCAATTACTCCTCGGTGCTCTCGGCCGTGTCGGCCGCAGCATCCTCAGGCGCCGCTTCGGGCTCCGGTGCGGGGCGCTTCTCGCCACCGTAGGTCACCGTCACCATCGCGGAACGCAGGATGCGGTCCGCCATGCGGTAGCCCTTCTGGTACACGTCGTTGACGGTCTCGTCGTACTGCGACGCGTCCTCGACGCGACCCACGGCCTGGTGCTCGAGCGGATCGAACGCCTCGCCCTTGGGGTCGATGGGCTCAACGCCCTCGTGCGCAAACACATCGAGCAGCTTGGCATGCACCGCATCGACGCCGTCGACGAACTGCTTAAAGTCGTCGGCAAGCTCCTGGCTGCGGGCATGGTCGATCGCACGCTCGATATCGTCGACCACCGGCAGCAGCGCGGTGACGAGCTTCTCGGTCGCACGCTCGCGCTCGGCGATGCGCTCGTTGGCGGTGCGACGACGGAAGTTCTCCCAGTCGGCCTGCAGACGGGCGGTGCGCTCGGTGGCATCCTTTGCCTTGTTCTCGGCGGCCTTCTGAGCCTCTGCCGCAGCATCGAGCTCATGACGAACGTCGGCAAGCTCCTTCTGGGCCTGCTCGAACTTGAGCTTAAAGTCGTTGTCGGCGGCTTCCTCACCGGCGCGGATAGCGGCTTCCACCATCTCGTCCTCGGTCATCGTCGCCTCCTTGTTGGAATCCTCTACCTGGTTCTCGGCAGCCTCGGCGGCCGGGGCCTCGTTGGCCTCGGTATCGTCTACGGCCTCTACGGGAATCTTCACGTCCTTCTCCTCAGAGTCAACGGGGGCGGCGCTGGCGGCAGCCGCCTCCGTGCGAGCTTTACGGGCGGACATGATTACTTGTCCTCGTCGTCTACAACCTCGTAGTCGGCGTCGACCACATCGTCGTCGGTCTGGGCGCCGGCGGCACCGTCGGTCTGCTGCTGAGCGTCGGCGTAGACAACCTGAGCCAGCTCGTAGGCCACGGACTGCAGGGACTCGCCAGCGGCCTTGATGGCCTCGACGTCAGAGCCCTCGAGCGCCTTCTTGGCGTCGGCGATAGCGGCCTCGGCCTTGGACTTCACATCGGCGGAAACCTTGTCGCCCAGCTCGTTGAGGGTCTGCTCGGTGGAGTAGCACAGGCTGTCGGTCTGGTTGCGGACCTCGACCTCTTCCTTCTGCTTCTTGTCCTCCTCGGCATGAGCCTCGGCGTCCTTGACCATACGATCGACTTCGTCGTCGGAAAGCGCGGTAGAGCCGGAGATGGTGATCTGCTGCTCCTTGCCGGTGCCCTTGTCCTTAGCGGAGACCTTGACGATGCCGTTGGCATCGATGTCGAAGGTGACCTCGATCTGCGGCACGCCGCGACGGGCAGCCGGGATACCGGTCAGCTGGAACTTACCAAGCGACTTGTTGTCGCGGGCAAGCTCGCGCTCGCCCTGGAGCACGTTGATCTCGACGCTGGTCTGGTTGTCGGCAGCGGTGGAGTAGACCTCGGTCTTGGATGTCGGGATCGTGGTGTTGCGGTCGATCATCTTGGTCATGATGCCGCCCATGGTCTCGACACCCAGCGACAGCGGGGTAACGTCGAGCAGCAGGATGCCCTCGACGTCGCCGGTGAGCACGCCACCCTGGACGGCAGCGCCGTCGGCAACGACCTCGTCGGGGTTCACGGACATGTTGGGCTGCTTGCCGGTCATGGTCTTGACGAGCTCCTGGACGGCGGGCATACGGGTGGAGCCGCCGACGAGGATGACCTCGGTCAGATCGGAGAGCTTGAGCTTAGCGTCGCGCAGGGCGTTGGTGACAGGCTGCTTGCAGCGCTCGAGCAGGTCGCGGGTGATCTTCTCGAACTCGGCGCGGGTCAGCGTGTAGTTGAGGTGCAGCGGACCGGACTGGTTCATGGTGATGAACGGCAGGTTGATGGTAGACTGCTGGGCGGCGGAGAGCTCCTTCTTGGCGTTCTCGGCGGCCTCCTTCAGACGCTGCAGGGCCATGGGGTCCTGACGCAGGTCAACACCGTTCTCCTGCTGGAACTTGTCGGCCATCCAGTCGATGACGCGCTGATCCCAGTCGTCGCCGCCCAGGTGGTTGTCACCCGAGGTGGACAGAACCTCAAACACGCCGTCGGCGAGGTCGAGGATGGAGACGTCGAAGGTGCCGCCGCCCAGGTCGAAGACCAGGATGCGCTGGTCGGAGCCCTGCTTGTCCAGGCCATAGGCCAGAGCGGCAGCAGTCGGCTCGTTAACGATACGCTTGACGTTGAGGCCGGCGATCTTACCGGCGTCCTTGGTGGCCTGACGCTGGGCGTCGTTGAAGTAGGCCGGGACGGTGATGACGGCGTCGGTGACGGTCTCGCCCAGATACTTCTCGGCGTCGGCCTTCATCTTTGCGAGCACCATGGCGCTCACCTGCTCGGCGGTGTAATCCTTGCCCTCGATGTCGACGACGGCACGGCCGCCCTGGCCCTCCTTAACCTCATACGGCACGGTCTTGAGCTCGGAGGTGCACTCGGAGTACTTACGGCCCATGAAGCGCTTGATGGAGAACACGGTGTTCTTGGGGTTGGTGACAGCCTGGTTCTTAGCGGCCTTACCCACGACGCGGTCGCCGTCGGCACGGAAGCCCACGACGGACGGGGTGGTGCGGTCGCCCTCGGCGTTCACGATGATGGTCGGAGAACCGCCCTCGAGGACGGCCATAGCGGAGTTAGTAGTACCAAGGTCGATACCAAGAATCTTGCCCATTAGAAATTCCCTCTCTCTTGTGCGTTTGCGCCGCCTCGGCGGTCTGTCGCGCGGTGCTTCGGCTTGTCTTTCAGGATGTAGTGTATCCCCTTATGGGCCGGAATATACAAAATCTAAGTCAATTCATATAAGATTTCTTATTGCTCAGAGTTTAGGTTCGCAAAATCGCAGGTAGAAGCGCTATTTGAGTTCTCGGCAAATCTATTGAGATCTATGTAGAGATAACTGAGGTTTGCGACCCGGAGCCCTGCATGTCATTTCTAGCCCGTCCACAAATGGCAGGATAACTTGCCCAATCGCTCAATATTTCGAGTCACCTTTAGCTAACATTTGCGCAGCTCAGCAGCCCCACCTGCGCGTTTTTTAGTAAGCCGAGGCATACTCGGCGAACGGTATGAAGATGCCGGTCAGAGGGTATTGCAAACGGTCGCTCCCGTGGTATGTTTTTGCCCGAATCAAACCGACGCGCATCGCCTGTAGCGTCGGTCAACAGAGAGGAAACTACCATGGCTCATCCCGTAATTGATGCCGACGAGTGCATCGCTTGTGGCGTTTGCGTCGACTCCTGCCCCGCTGGCGTTCTGGAGCTCCAGGACGTCGCCACCGTCGCTGACGAGGACTCCTGCGTCGCCTGTGGCGCTTGCCAGGACGCTTGCCCCGCTGGCGCGATCACCGAGATCGTCGAGGAGTAACAACTCCCCCACTTGCACACTCAAAAGTACACCGTGCACAAAAAGGAGGCCTCCGCATCGCCGCGGAGGCCTCCTTATTTTGTTTGTGCGGATAACTAATTTGGCACCGCCGCAGGTTGAGCATAAGTCAGCGAAAACGCCCCTAAGCGAGCAAGGTGACGTGAAAGAGGAGGAAAGCGTACTTTGGTACGCGACCGACGATTGAACGTCAGATTGCCGCTTAGGGGCGTTTGCAGCGTCGGCTACGATAGGTCGCCCTCGTAGGGCATAAGGTCTGCGAGGTAGCCTTTCTCCTTGAGCATAGTCTCGATCTCGTCGAGGGTCTGCTCGTCTTCCGCCGCGATGCGATGGAAGTGGTAGCCGCTCGTCACCGTCAGCAGCGGGAAACTCTTACCGCTGGCAATACCCTCCAGATAGCGCTCGATATCGCGGCGGTTACGAATGTCGAGGTCGGCTGTGATCTTGCCGTACACGCGGTGGTTGACGATCACGTTGAGCACGGCGCCGCCCGCGTCGACGATACTCGTGAGCTCGTCACCTGCCTGCTCCACGCCATGGTGCACCTTGACCAGGCGCGTGGGCACCGCTGGGCTGCTCGGAGCCTCCTGCAGCACGTAGCCGCGATTGGTGGCAACGATGTCGTGCCCATCGGCACGCAGCAGGGCGATGTCCTGCACGACAACCTGGCGGCTCACACCCACCTCGCGAGCAAGCGCACCGCCCGAAACGGGACCTTTGGCTCCCTCGAGCACGCCCATAATGGCACGGCGACGCTCGCGGGCATCCATTATTTACCGTCCAGCAGACGCAGGTGCTTAAGCGAGAGGTCGAGGATCGGCGCAGAGTGCGTCAGCGCTCCCGAGCTAATAAAGTCGACGCCCAGGTCGGCAAGCGCGCGAATATTGCTCGCGTCCACGTTGCCCGAGCACTCGGTCTTGGCGCGGCCGGCGATAAGCTCGATGGCGGCAGCCATGTCATCGTGGGTCATGTTGTCGAGCATGATGATATCGGCACCGACCTCCACGGCCTCGCGCACCATGTCCAGGTTCTCGCACTCAATCTCGACCGTCGTGGTAAACGACGCGTGGGCACGAGCCATCTCGATCGCGCGTGCCACGCCACCGGCGGCGTCGATATGGTTGTCCTTGAGCATGACGGCCGTCGACAGGTTGTAGCGGTGGTTGCTGCCGCCGCCGATCTCGACCGCGGCCTTCTCAAACACGCGCATGCCCGGCGTGGTCTTGCGCGTGTCGACGAGAACGGTCTTGGTGCCCTCGAGCACCGCGGCCATCTGGTGCGTATAGGTAGCGATGCCGCTCATGCGCTGCAGGTAGTTAAGCGCCACGCGCTCGCCCGAAAGCAGCACGCGCGCGTCACCGCGCACTTGGCCCACGTGGTCGCCGGCATGCACCTCGTCACCGTCGGCAACATCAAACAGCACCGAGCTCTGCGAATCCAGCAGTTCAAAGGTACGAGCAAACACATCCAAGCCGGCGATGATGCCGTCGGCCTTGGCGATAAGCTCAACGGTAGCGGGACGCGCCGTGGGGCACACGCTCGCCGTGCTCACGTCCTCAAACGTAATGTCCTCGCGCAGAGCCTGCAGAATCAGATCATCGACGACGAGCTTCATGGTAATGGGATTCATGGTCTACTCCTCCACGGCCTGCGTGCCGGCGGCACGGGCCAAATCATCGATTGCCAGGGTGTCGGCGCTCAGAGCGCGATGGCGGCCATCGAGCGCGGGGTCACCCGCCTGCTCCACGGCCAGCGACTCGCCGGTACGCATGTACCAGGCGGCACGGCGGCCCCAGACCAGTGCCTCGAGCAGGCTGTTTGAAGCCAGGCGATTCTTGCCGTGAACGCCGTTGCAGGCTGTCTCGCCCGCGGCATAGAGCTCGGGCATCGAGGTGCGGCCGTCCTTATCGACCCACACGCCGCCCATAAAGTAGTGCTGCGTGGGCGTAACGGGAATGGGCTCGTCCAAGATGTCGCGGCCGTCCTCCAGACAACGCGCGCGGATGTTGGCAAAGTGCCCGGTCACCACGTCGCGCTCGACGGGGGCAAAGCTCAGCCACTCGTGCTCGGTACCGTCGAGCTTCATCTGCTCGCGAATAGCGGCGGCGACCACATCGCGCGGCTGCAACTCGTCGGTAAAGCGCTCGCCGGCGGCGTTGAGCAAAATCGCGCCCTCGCCACGGCAGCTCTCGCTGATTAGGAAGGTGCGACCCGGCTGCGGCGAGAACAGCCCCGTGGGGTGGATCTGCACGTAGTCCAGGTGCTCCATCTTAATACCATGCTCCTGAGCGATATAGCAGGCATCGCCCGTGAGCTGTGGATAGTTGGTCGAGTGATCGTATACGCCGCCGATGCCGCCCGTTGCCCACAGCGTATGGCTGGCATGGATCTTAAACGGCTCGCCGGCATGCGCGCCCTCGGCGGCATTTGTCAACTCGTCGGCGGGACGAACCGAATTGTCCTCGTCCACGGAAACGGCGACGACGCCTGCGCACACCGTGACGCCGTCATGCTCGGCCGTCAGGATGTCGGTCATGGCCACGTGCTCCAAAATCTGCACGTTGTCCAGCTTGCGGACGGCCTGGAGCAGCTTGGTCGTGATCTCCTTGCCCGTAATATCGGCATGGAAGGCGATGCGCGGACGGCTGTGCGCGCCCTCGCGGGTAAAGTCGAGGCTGCCGTCGGCCTTGCGCTCAAAGTCCACGCCCACGGCCAACAGGTCGTTGATGACCGAACGGCTCGAGCGAATCATGATGTCGACGCTCTCGCGGCGGTTCTCGTAATGACCGGCGTGCATGGTGTCCTCAAAGAAGGCATCGTAGTCCGAGCCCTCGGGCAGCACACAGATGCCGCCCTGAGCGAGCATCGAATCGCACTCGTCGACCGCGCCCTTGGAGAGCATGATCACGCGCGCACTCGTCGGCAGGTTGAGAGCCGCATACAGGCCCGCTACGCCACAGCCGGCAATGACGACGTCACACTCCATATCGGGGTATTGCTTGGTTTCCACAGGAATCCTCTCCCTTGAATGTGACATAAGGGACCGTCCCTCATGCCGCATTGTTCTAGCGCGCTGCGTACTCGAGCATGCGGTCGAGCGTGAGCTTGGCCTGTTCGGCGGCCTCGTCCGACACGCCGATCTGCACCTCGCCCTCGCCCGTCTCCAGGCAGCGCACGAGCTTTTCGAGCGTGATGAGATCCATGTTGACGCAGGTGGGCTGCACCGCGGGGAAGTAGAACTTCTTGCCGGTGCCCTGGCAGCGGCGCTCGAGCTCGTAGAGCACGCCACGGACCGTCACGATAATGAATTCGCTCGCGTCCGACTCCTCGGCATACTTGATGATGCCGGCGGTGGAGCCAATGTAGTCGGCCTCGGCAAGGACATCGGCCTTGCACTCAGGGTGCGCCAGCACGAGCGCGTCGGGATGCGCCTCTTGCGCATCGACGATCTGCTCGACGGTGATGATATGGTGGCGCGGGCAGTAGCCATTGTTGAGGATGACGTGCTTTTGCGGCACCTGCTCGGCTACAAAGCGGCCCAGGTTTTGATCGGGGACAAACAGGACGTGCTGCTGCGGCAGCTCGGACACGATCTTGACGGCGTTGGAGCTAGTGACGCACACGTCGCTCCAGCTCTTGATCTCGACCGTCGAGTTGACGTAGCAGACCACGGCCAGGTCGTCGCCATACTCGGCGCGGGCGGCGTCAACCGTCTCGCGCTTGACCATGTGAGCCATGGGGCAGTCTGCGCCTGGCTCGGGCAGCAGCACGGTCTTAGTGGGATTGAGCAGCTTGGCGCTCTCGCCCATAAACTCCACGCCGCACAGCACGATGGTCTGCTGCGGCAGGCTCTTGGCGAGCTTTGCCAGGTAGAAGCTGTCGCCGACGTAATCGGCTACGGCCTGCACCTCGGGCGCCACATAGTAGTGCGCCAGAATCACCGCATCACGCTGGGTTTTTAGTTGCCGAATGGCCTCGACGAGCTCTGCGGGCACCAGTGCCGCACGCTCCGTTGCCGTCGTTGCCGATGCTAGGCCTGCCGCGATATCGCGTGCAAGCTCCGATGCATCCATGTTCGCGCTCTGTGCCATCAAGGCCCCTCTCTTTTGGCGAATCTTGGGGCTTTAGTATGACACCTAGGTTTACAGCTGACAAGACAGCTGTAAACCTAGGTGTAAAGTTGAAATAATAATTCAATGATGGACGTACCCGTGTCGCCCGTAATCGGGACTATGGGCCAACTAGACCGTTACAGCGGCGCGGCCGCCGGAGTCAGCTGCTTGATGTAGGCCCACATGCGCTGCTTAGCGGCCTTGTCGGTGAGTGCCGCCTCAAAGCCGTCGAGCGCGAGCACGCGGCGGCCCTGCACATGGGCGACCAGGCCGGGCTTGAGCATGGCGGTATCGAAGTCATCGATCGCCACGAGCATATCGGCGTAGGTCTCGCGCATGGCATCAGCCGCGTTGTTGTCGAGCAGTAGCACCGCCTCGGGGTCCAAGGCCTCAATCGCCTCGCGGAACAGCTCGCACGGCAGAGTCTCGCCCACCGCGACCGCTCCGTCACCCACGCCGGCGACGCTTGCCAGCACGCAAAAATCCTCGGGCGCGTAGCCGATGGCCCCAAGCGCCTTGCGCAACGCCGCGCCATCCGGGCCGGCGGCAAGCTCGCCACCCAAACGTTCGGCATCGTCCAAATCGCCTTTGACCAGTACGATCGGCGAGCACGCGTTGCCCGCGATACGCACGCCACGGATCGCAAGCGATGTGAGCTCCTGCTCAGCCGCCTGGGCGATGGCTTCTTTTTTCTGGCTTTGTGACGTGGACATGCGCTCTCCAATCGTTTGCGTGCCAACCATTATATAAAAGAGCCACCTGCGAGTGGTTGCTTTGCGGGCGGCTGGGTATAAGCACGGTCGTACTGAGTTTTACGCGGCTGAGCCGCATCACATTATGGAGGTCACCATGGCTGACATTAAGCAGATTACCCCCGAGAATTTCGATTCCGTCGTTAACGACAGCCTGCCCGTGCTGGTCGATTTTTGGGCACCGTGGTGCGGTCCCTGCCGCTCACTCTCGCCCATCGTTGACGAGGTTGCCGACGAGCTGGCGGGTAAGCTTGCCGTTGCCAAATGCAACGTCGACGACAACCAGGACCTGGCCATGAAGTATGGCGTCATGAGCATCCCCACGCTGATTGTGTTTAAGAACGGCGAGGAGATTGACCGCTCGGTCGGCGCGCTGCCCAAGGCGAGGCTGCAGGCGCTGCTGGAGAAGCACCTGTAATACGCTTGTTACATGTTGCCGTCTGTCTGCCGTCCATGAGCGCTTTTGCACCGCTCGCCGGAGATCCGGGTGCTGCGCCCGCGACCACGGATAGTATGGTAGTCACAAACAGCCCCCAGTGAACGGGTGCGGGCCGCACAGACTCGCACCCGTTTTCTTATGCAGCTGCGCGCAGAGCGGGCGTAGTAAAATCTGAACCACTGAACTGCCCCATACAAAAGGAGATTTCCCATGCATGATGTTGGAATGAACATGAGCCAGCTTGCCATGAGCGTCAAGCAGGTCGACGACACCATCGAGCTCGCTCACGAGTGGAGCCATCAGCTGCTGCATGCGACCGAGAATTTTAACATGGAGCGCATCGGCGCCAAGCTCGAGGCCGCCATGGCCGCGCTGCACGAGGCGCACGACGCACTCGAGGGCTACGAAGAGGCAATCGAGGCCGACCACAACTCCGTCGGCTCCGTGAAGCTGGTGTAAGGTGGCCGAACACGAGCACGGCTGCGGGTACGAGCACGAGCATCCGCACGGGGCGGACGGTGACGCGGGCTGCCACTGTAGTGGCTCCGGCTCCGAGCTGGTCCGCTTTTCGGTTACCGCACCCGACGGCCTGCTGCGCCGTTTTGACGAGCAAATCGCACGCCGCGGCGACGTGGCCAACCGCTCCGAGGCGGTGCGCGACCTGATTCGCGCATCGATCGCCAAGGAGCAGATGCGCACGCCCAACGAGCATGTTATCGGGTCGCTCACCATGATCTACGACCATCACACCGGCGATCTGACGCGCCGTCTGGACGAGGTGCAGCACGACTACACCGACGAGATCGTATCGACCATGCACGTGCATCTGGATCACCACAACTGCTTGGAGATTCTGGCGCTTAAGGGTCGCGGCGAGCGCGTCTACGAGCTGGCCGACCGTCTGCTGGGCCTGCGCGGCGTTAAGCACGGCGAGCTCACGTGTGCCGCAACCAGGCAGAGCCTGGGGCTGTAGCGCACCTACCAAAAAGTGACAGGTTTGTTTTGGCAGATTTAGAAGTTTTACCTACCAAAATAAACCTGTCCCTTTTTGGTAGGTTTTGATGAGGGAAGGTCGCATGCGGCATGTGCATATTCATGTGACGGGCATTGTGCAGGGCGTTGGCATGCGGCCGTTTGTGTATCGCGAGGCCATGGCGCATGGCATTTGCGGATGGGTGCTCAATGCGGGCGACGGCGTGCATATCGAGGCGCACGCTCCGGTCGATGCGCTCGATGCTTTTGTTGCCGCGCTTTCTGAGCATGCGCCTGCGGCGGCTCGCGTGGAGCGTGTCTATATTGCGGATTTGGAGCCTGGCGACTGGAGCGCTGCCGATGAGCAGGGCTTTCGCATTGTGGCGTCGCAGAATCAGACCGCCCACACGACGCTCATCTCGCCCGACATCGCCACCTGCGACGACTGCCTGAGCGAGCTGTTTGACCCCGCCGACCGGCGCTTTCACTATCCTTTTATCAACTGCACCAACTGCGGGCCGCGCTTTACCATCATCCGCTCGCTGCCCTATGACCGAGCGGCCACGTCGATGGATCACTTTCCTATGTGCCCCACCTGCGCCGCAGAGTATGCTGACCCGCTCGACCGGCGCTTTCATGCGCAGCCCGATGCCTGCTTTGAGTGCGGACCGCACATTACGTGGCGTGAGGCGGATCGCGGCGTGGTGCCAGCGGCCGTCGACGCAACGCCGGCTATCGGCTCCACGCGCGAGGCCAGCGATGCGATCATCGACCGCTGCACCGAGCTGCTGGCCGGCGGCGGCATCGTCGCCATCAAGGGCCTGGGCGGATTCCACTTGGCATGCGACGCCGCCAACGAACAAGCGGTGCGCGAACTGCGCCGTCGCAAGCGTCGCAGCAACAAGCCGCTTGCCGTCATGGTGCGCGGTCTTGCCGACGCCGAGTGTCTGTGTCATATCGATAGTGTTGAGCGCGACCTGCTGGCTGGCAGTGTTCGTCCCATTGTGCTGTTGCACCGCCGTGCAGCCGGCAACGACTCCCATGGCTCGCCCGACGCCATCGAGCTCGCGTCATCTGTCGCGCACGACTTGCCCGAGCTTGGCGTTATGCTCCCCTACACCCCGCTTCAGCATTTGCTGCTCGCCGCAACCGCGTCGCGCGGCATGCGCGCACTTGTCATGACCAGCGGAAACCTGAGCGAAGAGCCCATCGAGACCGACGACGATCTTGCCTGGGAACACCTCGTTGCCGCCGGCATCGCCGACGCGTTGCTCGGCAACGACCGCGCGATCCTCTCGCGCTACGACGACTCCGTGGTGCGCGTGGTCGACGGCGCCATTATGCCCATTCGCCGCGCTCGCGGATATGCACCCCAGCCGCTGCCGTTGCCGGCGCTCGACGGCGCTCCGTCCTGCGTGCTCGCCTGCGGGCCACAACAAAAGGCTACGATTGCGCTTACACGTGAAGGGACGAACGGCGAGGCTACCTGTTTTGTATCGCAGCATATCGGCGATGTTGAAAACGGCAAGACCTTCGATGCCTGGAACGCCGCGCGCACGCGCTTGGAAGATCTCTTTGACTTGGCGCCCGCCGCCTTGGCCTGCGATTTACACCCCAGCTATCTATCGAGCCAGTGGGCGCGCGAGCAGGCACGAAAATGCAATCTGTCGCTCGTCGAGGTGCAGCACCATCATGCGCATATCGCAAGCGTAATGGCCGAGGCTATCGCCGCGGCCCAGCTTACAACCGACGCGCATGTCCTTGGCATCGCCTTTGACGGCACCGGCGCCGGCACCGATGGGACCATTTGGGGCGGCGAGTTTCTTGTCGCCGGCCTTGCTGACTTTGAGCGCGCAGCGCATCTGCGCACTTGGGCCCTACCCGGTGGCGTAGCGTCCGTACGCGACGCTCGACGCAACGCCTTTGCCCTGCTCAGCGAACTTTGCCTACTCGAGCACCCAGGCACCGCTCGGCTTTTGGACAGCCTCGACGAGCAAACGCGCAGCGTGACAGCCACCATGATCGAGCGCGGTATCAACAGCCCGCGTACCAGCAGCATGGGGCGTCTCTTTGATGCCGCGGCAGCGATTCTGGGCATCTGCGACAAGGCAACCTACGAGGGCGAACCCGCCATAGAACTCGAATCCGCCGCCTGGCGCGCGCTTGACGGCGAAATCAGCCGTTTCGCTGGCAATCAGGCGGGCGTATCGGCATCCGTCTCAACGTCGCTGGACAGTTTGTTCAGATACGTATTAACTAATAACCCCCTATCTGGCATTTTTGCCTCAGATTTTGCCAAAAAAGGCTCTCCGGACACCCTATTTGCGACAAGCGCACCCGGCACAGGCCCCAAATCGACCCATTTTGAGTCCTCACAGACGACTTTTGCCACCCAGAGCCGCTCTAAAAAATACGTATCTGAACTAACTGTCCAGGCTGTCTCGGACAGCCCTTTCGTTCTGGACCCCAAGCCACTTATTGAGGCACTTTTGAGCAGAATCGAGACCGGAGAATCCGCCGACCGGCTCGCGCTCGGGTTCCATATCGCCATCGCGCGCTCTTCGGCACGAATCGCACGCGAAATCTGCGCGCGCGAGGGCATCGATACCGTCGCGCTCTCGGGCGGCGTGTTCATGAACCGACTTTTGCTTCAGCTCCTTACCCACGAACTCAAAGACGTCGGTCTTGCCGTTTTGGTCCCCCACGCTGTACCCGTCAACGACGGCTGCATCGCCTACGGTCAGGCCGCCATCGCTCGCGCTCGCCTCGCGCAGACGGCGTTGCGGTAGGCTGTTTTGCCAGCCTGCGCGCCGCCGTCTCACAGGTGTAACGCGTTTGCTCGTGACTCCCGCGAGCGCTACCATCATCTGATGGGTAATTAAGCGCCTATCCAGCGCAAAACGTATAAAAGGGGAACATTATGTGCCTTGCCGTTCCCGGTAAAGTAGTCAAACGCGACGACGACCTCAAGGCCACCGTCGACATGATGGGCATCGAGCGCCCCGTTTCGCTGCGCCTCGTGCCGACGGCACGGGTGGGCGACTATATTCTCGTACACGCCGGCTTTGGCATTCAGATTGTCGATGAGCAGGAAGCCCAAGAGACACTCGAGCTCGTCAATACCATGACCGAGCTGGCCGAAGAGGACCAGCTCGCCACCAACCCGGCCGAGGCATACTAGTGACGGCGGCGCAGCCGGTTCGCTCCGGTATCGACTTTTCGGCATTTCGCGACCCCCAGCTGGCTCGCGAGCTCATCGAGCGCATTCATGAGCTTGTCGGCGACCGCGCCATCAACCTTATGGAAGTCTGCGGCACGCATACCGTGAGCATCGGGCGCTATGGCTTTCGCTCCATTATGCCTGCCGGGCTCAAACTTCTGAGCGGTCCGGGTTGCCCCGTCTGCGTTACCGCCAACCGCAATATCGACCATGCAATCGCGCTCGCCAAGATGGACGGCGCCATCATCACCTCCTTTGGCGACATGATGCGCGTGCCCGGGTCGTCTACCTCGCTCGCCGCGCAAAAGGCGTCGGGGCGCGATATTCGCATTGTGTACTCCCCGCTCGACGCACTCGACATTGCCGAGCAAAATCCCGAACGCCCGGTCATCTTTATGGGTGTCGGCTTTGAGACCACGACGCCCACCATCGCCGCCGCCATTTTGGAGGCAGACGCGCGCGGGCTGCAGAACTTCTCGGTCTACTGCGCCCATAAGACCACGCCGCCGGCACTGCGCGCCATCGCCAACGATCCCGAGACCACTATCGACGGCTTTATCCTGCCGGGACACGTCGCCACCATCACGGGCCTGGCTCCCTTTGGGTTTTTGGTCGATGAGTTCGAGACCCCGGGCGTGGTTACCGGATTTGAGCCGGTCGATATCCTGCAGGGCATCTGCATGCTGGTCCAGATGATTGTCGAGAGCAGGCCGGCGATCGACAACGCCTACCGCCGTGGCGTCAATGCAGACGGCAATCCCGTAGCGCGCCAGCTGGTCGAGCAGGTATTTGAACCGTGCGACACCACGTGGCGCGGGCTGGGACCGATTGCCAACTCGGGTCTTTCCATCCGCCCTGAGCTCTCGCGCTTTGATGCCGGCGCCCGCTTTGAAGTGCCCGTTGAGGCGACGGTCGAGCCACGTGGGTGCCGCTGCGGCGACGTGTTGCGCGGAGCCATTACGCCGAGCGACTGCCCTCTGTTCGGCCACGCTTGTACACCCGAGCATCCCGTCGGCCCCTGCATGGTGAGCTCTGAGGGCAGTTGCGCGGCGTACTACCGTTACCGAGTCTAGCCCGAACGCCCCCCGCGCACTGACACCTCCCACGATTGGAGTTTTCGATATGTCCCATAGCGTTACCGATAGCACCGTCCTGTTGGGCCACGGCTCTGGCGGTCAGATGATGAAGCGCATCATCGATGAGGTCTTTCTGGATGCCTTTGGGTCGCCCGAGCTGCTCGAGGGCAACGATGCCGGCGTCGCCGCACTGCCTGTGAGCGGGCGAATCGCCATGTCGACCGACAGCTTTGTGGTAACGCCGCAGTTCTTCCCCGGCGGCAATATCGGCCGACTCGCCGTGTGCGGAACCGTTAACGACGTCGCGACCTCGGGTGCCAACGTGCGCTACCTATCGTGCGGTTTTATCCTCGAAGAGGGCTATCCCATGGACAAGCTACGTCAGATCGTGCAGACCATGGCGGAGACGGCGCGCGAGGCGGACGTGGCGATCATCACGGGCGACACCAAAGTGGTCGAGCGCGGCGGGGCCGACGGCGTCTACATCAATACCGCCGGCGTGGGCGAGGTGCCCGCGGGCGTGGCGCTCTCTGGCGCAAACTGTCAGCCCGGCGACGTCATCCTGGTGTCGGGTACACTCGGCGACCACGGCATCGCCATCATGAGCCAGCGCGAGGGTCTGGCGTTTTCGAGCACCATCGAAAGCGACGCCGCGCCGCTCAATCGCCTGATCGCCGACGTACTGGCCGCAGCACCCGACGCGCGCTGCTTCCGCGACCCCACGCGCGGCGGCCTGGCATCCACGCTCAACGAGTTTGCCCAGGCCAGCGGCGTTGCCATGGAGGTCGACGAGGATGCCGTGCCCGTGCGCCCCGACGTGCAGGCAGCCTGCGAGATGCTCGGCTACGATGTGCTGCAAGTGGCAAACGAGGGCAAGATGGTTGCCGTTGTGCCGGCCGAGCAAGCCGATGCCGCGCTGGCCGCCATGCGTGCTGCCCGCTACGGCGAGAACGCCGCCATCATCGGCCGTGTGCTGCCGCTTGCCGAGGGCACCCGTCCCGCCGTGCGCGTACGCACCGGCTGGGGCTCGACCCGTATCCTCGACATGCTCGTAGGAGAGCAGCTGCCGAGGATTTGCTAGCGGGAGAGCGTTGGCTGGCGCGGCTTCGCTCCGCCGCCAGGCCGTCGTCCCGCCCTGCCCGATCCGCTGCCACCCCAAGATTGAGCGAGCCAAATGTTCACCCTGGAAATGAGTGGAGCACACGTGCGGCAGAGAGCATGTAAATCGACGAATGCATTTCCCCCAAATATCAAATAGCCCCGCGACCGGGCTGAAATCGGTCGCGGGGCTTTGCATTTTCAAGCTTTGCTGTTGTCTACGATCTGAACTTTGGATACGTCAGCAGCATGAGCGCGACGCTCACGCCCAGCTGCATGAGAATCTGGCGCACGTCGCCGGCACCTCCTAACGCCGCGGCGCGAACCAGATTGGCGACGCCGAGTGGCATGCCGCCGCCAAACCAGAGCGAGAGACCTAGCAGCACCTTGTCGCCCATATCAGGCTCAAAGGGCACCGAGGCCACCACCGCCCGATACGCTCGCACCTCAAGGAAGATCAACGCCACGATGAGCAGCAAGGTAACGAGCATCGACGCGATCGATGCAGAGGACGCCGCAGAGCCCGTAAGCTCGCCCACAGTCGCATCCATAAGTAGAACGCCGACCGCATAAATCAGTGACATGACCCCCAGGGTCGTAAGCGCCGAACGCGCCCCAACGCGCCCCGCGCCCCTAGCGCCAACGTTTCTTGCCTTCATCGTTAACCTCCCTAAAGCAAAGGACCCGCCGGCGCGCACCGGCGGGCCAATCTTTCTGGAGCCAGCCCACCTTGGGTGGCCCAAAGCGCATCGGCGCGGCTTTTGCCCGCCTACTCCCCGCAGCCACTCTCGACAAGCGCCACGAGGGCATCGACGGCGGCCGCCTCGTCGGCGCCGTCGGCCGCAATCACAATCTCGCAACTGCAGGTCATCCCCAGGCTCATGACCATCAAGATAGACTTGGCGTCCTTGGCGTCTCCGCCCACCTTGCCAACGGTGATCGAGCTCTCGTACTTGCTTGCCTCCTGCACAAACAGCGACGCAGGACGCGCGTGGATACCGCTCGGATTCTTGACGACCGTCGTCTTGGAAACCATCTCTGCTCCTTACTCCACCACGATGTTGTCGGTTGCGGTATCGGCACCATTGCTAGCGATAAGTTTCTTATAGTAGAAGAAGCTCTTCTTCTTACCGCGTTTGCCGGTGCCGTTGCCGTGGTCGTCCTGGTCGACCGAGATCTGGCCGTAGCGCTTGGTCATCTCAGAGGTGCCGGAGCTGATCAGGTCGATAGGACCCCACCAGGCGTAACCAAAGACGTCGACACCGTCGAGAATCGCCTGGTGCATCTGCTCGACGTGCTCCTTCATATACTCGATGTGCGCGTCGTCGTCGCAGTAGCCGTTCTCATCGCGGTTCTCGGTCATGCCGTTGCCGTTCTCGGCGATAAAGATCGGCAGGTGGTAGCGATCGTAGATGTGGTTGAGCGTGATGCGGAATCCCACGGGGTCGATCGGCCAGCCCCACTCGGTCATCTCGAGGTATTGGTTCTTGATCTCGGTAACTAGCTTGCCGCTCGGCTCGGGGGAGATCTTGCCCTTGTAGCGCATGATGTAGGTCATGTAATAGCTGATGGAGATGTAATCCACCACGCCGGCCTTGAGGGTTTCGAGGTCGCCGTCCTCCATCTTGATATCGACGCCGTAGTCGCGGAAGAAGCGCTTTACGTAGTAGGGGTACTCGCCCTTGGCCTGGATATCGGTGAAGAACCAGTTGAAGTGGTCCTCAAAAAGCACCTGGAGCTGATCCTCGGGCTTGGAGGTCTCGGCGTAGTTCTCAAGACGGCAGAGCATGTTGCCGATGTGAGCCTCGGGGTCAATCTCGCGCAGTTTGATAACCGCCTTGGCGGAAGCCACGAGCTGGTTGTGAGCGACCTGGAACTTCTCGGGCCAACGGCCGGCATAGGGGTTGGAGCCGTCTTCTTTCTCGTCCCAAATCACGCCGCAGCAGGTGCAGGGGTTGGCGTAGACGTGGTTGATTTCGTTGAAGGTCATCCAATACTTGACCTTGCCCTTGTAGCGGCGGAAAAGCGTCTCAGCATAGTGCTCAAAGGCGTCGACCACGTGACGGCTCGCAAAGCCGTTGTACTCCTCGGCCAGGTGAAGCGGCATATCAAAGTGGTTGAGGGTGACCATGGGCTCGATCCCGTGCTTATGGCACTCGTCAAAGACTTTATCGTAGAAGGCCAGACCCTCCTCGTTGGGCAGGGCGTCGTCGCCGTTGGGGAAGATACGGCTCCAGGAAATGCTCATGCGAAAGACGCCAAAGCCCATCTCGCCCAAAAGCGCAATGTCCTCCTTGTAGGCGTGGTAGAAGTCGATGCCGCGTCGTTTGGGAAAATCATAGGCCATCTCGTCTGCCTTGCGAGCTGCGAGTGACTGTCGCGTAACGGAGTTGAGCGGGCCGCCCTCGACGATGCCCTCGCGGGCGCAGGTCTCGCGGTCGAGCAGAATCACATAGTCGGAGACCGCAGGGCCGCGACCGCCCTCGTCCCATGCGCCCTCGATCTGGTTGGCAGCGGTAGCGCCGCCCCAGAGAAAGCCCTCGGGAAAAGTCTCACCAAAGTCATAGGTAGAAAGGTCGATCATGGCATGTCCTCATCTCTCTTGGTTGGGTTGGGGATGCGAGCCGCAGGACACGGCCCGCAATCGGAAGACGCGTTAGCGGGCGGTCAGCGCGCGCACTACGGGCATCATCTTCTTGGCCATGTGCAGCTCGGCGCTGATGGTCATAAGCGTATCCTGGGCGTGCACGAACAGCAGGGAGTACTCGACCTCCTCGCCGCCCGCCTGGCGCTGGATCATCTCGGTCTGCGCTTTGTGCGCCTCAAGGATCTTGGCATCAGCCTCGGCAAGGTGCGCGTCTGCCGCATCGAAATCGAACTCCGCCAGGGCGTCCATCGCCTTGTCGATGTAGGCGCGGCCGTCGCCAGCGTTGATGATGACGTTCATCGCGACTGCGGGAACGTTGATTTTCTCATCAGCCATCATGGCCTCCTATTCTTGGATACCGGCCGCGTCCACGGCCGGTACTGAAACATCTAGTAGCAACTAGGCGACGGACTCTGAGTCGCCCGTAGGGGTTTACTCGGCAGCAGCTACGGCAGCGGCCTTGGCGGCCTCCTTGGCAGCCTTCTTGGCCGCCTTCTTTGCAGCCCTCTCGGCAGCTTGCTCTTCCTCGATCTTGCACTGGTAGTCATCGGCAGCCTTGAAGAACGGGAACCACAGAATCGCGGCGATCAGCAGGTTGACGCAGACCAGTGCGATATTGCGCACGTCTCCGCCCGACATAAAGAACGCCGAGACCGCATTGGGCAGGAAGTTCATATCGAAATTCTCGACGTGCAGGCTCGCCCAGCCCATGCTCATCCAGAGGTAGGCGTTGGCAGACAGCAGGATAGACTGCAGCACCATGGGGATGAACATAAAGGGGTTGGCGACGATCGTGGAGAAGACCAGCGGCTCGTTAATGTTGAACAGCGACGGGATAATCGTTGCACGGCCGAGCGTCTTGTTCTTCTTGGACTTGGCAAAGAGCATGTAGAAGGCCAACGGAAGCGTTGCGCCCTCGCCGCCGATCATGATGTAGCGAGTAATGCCGTACGCGTTAATGTTAGTGGGAGCGAGGCCTGCGGCATAGGCGGCCATGTTCTCGGCAAGAGCAGACTTTTGGATGGACTGCTGGATCGGCGAGAACACCCAGCCGGAGATGCCAAAGAAGTAGAAGGTGTCCATGACAAGTGGGATGGCGATGGTGCCGGGCAACGTCTGGGCAAAGCCGGTAACGGGCGAAAGGATGATCGCGACCGCGCTAAAAACGTCGACCTGGAGCATGTTGGTAAAGAGCCAAGCCACAAAAAGCGACAGCAGCACCGCAATGATGTTATCGAACCAGTTCTTGACGAAGTCGGGCACGAGGCTGTCCTCGGAAAAGAACGTCATGCGCGCCATGCGCTTGTAGATAAAGCCAACGACAAATCCCACGACCATCGCGGTGAACATGCCACCCGCGCCAAACTTGGCCATCTGGAAGACATAGCCCTGATCGGTGATGGTGGGGTTCATGCACAGCATAAAAGCGCCTATACCGGTAAAACCGGCAATCATGCTGCGGTCTTTGCGATCTTCCTTGACCGCAACGTTATGCGGGATGATAAACGCCAT
Source organism: Coriobacteriaceae bacterium (assembly GCA_905194545.1). Taxonomy (GTDB): domain Bacteria; phylum Actinomycetota; class Coriobacteriia; order Coriobacteriales; family Coriobacteriaceae; genus Collinsella. The sequence goes on from CAJJSS010000011.1 coordinate 49,243, forward strand.
GAACATGCCCACGAGGCCAAACGAGAACGTAGTGAGCGGCGACAGGTCGGGCAGGGCCGGGACAAAGCGACGGATAATGTTCCACAGGCTCGGGATGGCCGAGACCATGGAGAAGGGAACGATGTAGAGAACTGCGTCGGAGATAACGCCAAACCAGTAGGTTGAGGTAAGCTTGTTCATCACGGGGACGACATGCTCGGTGATCCACGCCTGGATCGCTTCCATGAACTTTTGCAGCATGTTGTCCCCTCCTAGTCTTCGTCAAGCAGGTCGTAGGCATCCTCGAGGATGCTCTCGCCGTCGAGTGCCGCGTAATAGTCGGGGTCGATGGCCATGACCTTCACGCCGTGAGATGCCACTTGAGACTGGATCTCGGGCACCTCGGAGGCGAAGTGCGGACCGAGCAGGAGGACGTCGATCTTGTCGGCGTAGTCCATAATCTCAGACTTACTGACTGCCTTGATGGTGCAGTCAAGACCCTTAGACTTTGCGACCTTGCGCATGCCTGCCGCCATAAAGCCGGTCGAGGCACCGATGCCGCAAGCGAGGAGAATGCGAACGGTGCCGTTCTCATCTGCCATGGGGTACTCCTTTCCCAATAAGCGGGCTCGAGGCAGCTCCGATGCCGCTGCGATCCCCGCTGTGTTCTTGGGCGCCCGTGTCGACCCGGCCGCCCTTGACCGTGACTGCACTATACGCTGCGGAGGGCTCTTGCCGCCAACCGACTTCTTGCCGCATAGCGGCAAGGCAGCAGATTTTCCGCCCGCACGGCAAGCCGGGCGATTTTCCGCTTGGGCGGCAAATTGGAAAAGACGCCCTTTCTTAACCTGAGATACCATGGGGCGGTACACCCTGTCTGCCGTTCATCTCCTGGAGGAAAGCCATGGCGAGCGCCAAGCAGAACCGCATTAACCGCATGATCGACGTGCTCGAAAACAGCAGCTCATGGGTGTCTTCCTCGATGCTTGCAGGCCTTTTGGGCGCGAGTGAACGAAGCATCCGCAACTATGTTGTAGAGGTCAACGAGGCCGGCTCGCGACATATCGAATCGTCTAAAGAGGGCTATCGCCTTGCCGTGGCAGCACCGGCTGCCACCAGCGCTGCCGCAAGTCCTCGCGAGAGCGTCGATGCCCTCCCCGCGAACGCGGACTCCAGGCGCGACTTTACTATCTCCCGCCTCGTCAACGCACGTGATGGACTCTCCGTCTTTGATATCGCCGATGAGCTCTTTATCAGCGAGAGCACGCTTCAGAGCTCCGTGATGCCGCAGGTGCGCGCGCTCGTGCGGCAGTTCGGCCTCAATGTCGAGACACACGACTACCGCATGACGCTCAGGGGGCGCGAGGCCGACAAGCGCAAGCTTCTCGGCCACATAGCCACCCACAACTCCTATGGCTACTTCACCTCGACCAAAACGCTCGAAAACATGTTTCCCGACTTTGACGTGCAGGCGACTCTCTCGAGCTTAGTCGAGATCTGCCAGCGCTCGGACCTGTTTATCAACGACTACGCGCTCTCCAACCTGCTCGTGCACCTGCTGGTGATCATCATCAGACTGACCTCGAACAACGAGCTCAGCGAGGTGGACGGCCCCATCGACGCAGACGGCCTAGTAGCACAGCTCAGGCAGCGCGAACAGATCGTACGCTGCGCCCAGCGCATTGCCGCCTACTTTGAGAAGGAGTTTGGTTGCGCCATCCCACGCGACGATTTTCAGCAGATTCTGCTGCTTTTGGCGCTTTCCGTCGAGCGTTGCGATTTTGACGAGCTCAGCCGCGAGAAGCTCTCAAGCATCATTGACCGCGAATTTGTAGACATGGTTCTGGGGATCCTCGACGAGTGCGGAAAGCGCTACGACCTGCCACGCTTTATCGACGAGCCCATGCGCCTACAACTCGTCCTACATATGTTTAACGCCTACCAGCGCGCCGTCTACCGCGTAAGCTACCCCAACCCGCTCGCCGCGCAGATCAAAAGCGAGTACGCACCGGTCTACGACATGGCGGTCTATATCGCCCACCGTTTCTCCACCGCCATGGATATTGAGGTGGGCGAAAACGAAATCGCGTTTATCGCCTTTCATATCGGCGCTTACTTTGAGAAGTTCTCCGCACCCGACGGCGCCGTCACCTGCACAGTGATTATCGAGGAGTACCACGACTTTGCACGAAGGCTCGTCGACGACCTCAAGACCGAGTTTGGCGATGACATAAGCGTTGTCGCCGTGATGAGCTGCGACAGTTACCTGGCCAATCCGCCCGAAAGCGATGCGGTAATCACCACAATCGACGTGCCGGTTTGTGGAGGCACCACCAAAGTCTTGATCGGACCCATCCTCACTAAGCAAAACGTGCGAAAGATTCGCGACCGGCTTTGCGCCATCCAGGAGCGGCGGCGGCGCCTCTATGCCCAGGGCCTTTTGGGGCGTCTGCTGCAGCCGGGACTGTTTATACGCAACATAGACGTAGTCGACGCCACAAGCTGCATCGACCAAATGGGGAAGCTTTTGGCTGTTCAGGGGCTCGCAACGCCTGAGTTTATCGCTGACGTGCATCTGCGTGAGAGCGTCTCATCGACGGCGTTTACCGACAGCCTCGCCATACCCCACGCGATCTCGGTATATCCCAAGCGCTCGTTTATCGCTGTGGCCCACAATGACACCCCGATTCCCTGGGGACGCCACGACGTGCGGTTTGTGCTGCTCATAGGCATCGCACAGGAAGATATGGGGCTCTTTAGAGATGTGCTCGACCTGATTATCGAAGTGTTCTCCTCGGTAGAGACCACGATGAGGCTCATGCAGACCGACACGTTCGAAGAGTTTCTGGCTGCGTTTACGCACGATATCGGATAAAAGGCTCGACCCGCATCCTCGACATGCTCGTAGGAGAGCAGCTTCCGAGAATTTGCTAGGGCGGAATTGCACGGCTGGCGCGATGTGGCTTGATATCCCTGGAGATGTTCAGATTCCAGCCACGCCAGACGCGTAAGCCCAGTATTATGAGGTGCGTTTTAAACTCAATGACGGGAGCTTTCATGGCAGCAGCTTTTACCCATGTGATCTTTGATCTGGACGGCACCATCCTCAACACGCTCGAGGACCTGGCAGCCGCCGGTAACCATACCTGTGAGATGCACGGCTGGCCCACGTTTGCCGTTGACGAATACCGCTATAAGGTGGGAAACGGCATGCTCAAGCTGGTTGAGCGCTTTATGCCCGCCGAGTATGCGGGCGACGGGCGTATGTTTGAGCAGACGCTTGCCGAGTTTAGGGCCTATTACGGCGAGCACAAGGAGGACCACACCGCACCCTATGCCGGTACGATCGAAATGCTCGACCGCCTGCGCACCGCGGGCGTCACGCTCGCCGTGCTCACTAACAAGGACCACGTCTCGGCGGCACCGCTTATCGAGAAGTATTTTGGTTCCGAGCGCTTTGCGCTGGTGCAGGGCCGTGTTGATTCGTTTCCGCCCAAGCCCGAAGCACCCGTCACACTGCATGTGATGGAAGAGCTGGGCGCCGATCCGGCAACCACGCTCTATGTGGGCGATTCGAATGTCGATGTTCTGACCGGCCACAACGCCGGCCTTAAGAGCGCGGGCGTCAGCTGGGGCTTCCGCGGCCGCGCAGAGCTGGAAGCCGCCGGCGCCGACTACGTGGTGGACACCCAAGACGAGCTCACGGCGCTGATCCTGGGCGAGTAACGAAGTCGCCACCTAACGCGGCCGTAGCGACTCTGCCACGCGGAAAGCGCGCCCCACTATTCGGCCAAAAACCGGTTCGCATTTTCCCGAGCCCTCGATGCAACGCCGGCACAAGGAGTGTCCCCAACTGCCGGCAGAAAAGGAATGTCCCCAACTGCCACCTTCGACAGCGATGGCAACGCCGTTGTTTTGGCGTGGACAGCGAAAGCCCGCCAGAGCGAGCAAGGTGCCTTGAAACAAGGCGGCATTGACCTTCTGGTCATGCCGCCGAAGTTGAAAGGCAGATTGCCGCTCTGGCGGGCTTGCAGCGTCGAGCAGTTGCGGCGTTTGGTAAAACGCCGCAACGAACTAGTTCATCATTGCATTCATCATCTCGGTGGTTGCGGAATCGTCGGCAGACCACTCGTTATCCTCGTTGGCGGAATACTTAAAGGTGACCTTGGTGTCCTTGGGCTTGGCGGCCTTGGTCACATCGACCATAACCTGACCGGCCATCTTGTACAGCTCGTCATCGGAAGGAACCGTATCAAGCGCGGCGACCTTCTCCTGATACTGGGTGGAAAAGTCCTCGACGATCTTGTTCATGGACTTGCAGGTAATGGTGACCTCGGCAGTCGCGGTACCCTTGTCCTCGTCGACCGTCACGTCGCCGATCTTGTAGTCAAAGCCCTCGAGATAGCTCTTGGCGTACTCCTTGGGATCGATGCCCAGCTGCTCGAACTCGTCGCCCGAAGCCTCTTCCAGGCCGGCGAGGAAGTCGTCGCCACCGTTCTTGACCTCGTCAAACTGCGTCGTAAGATCCTCGGTAATGAGCTCCTCAACCGAAGGACCTCCGCAGCCGGAAAGCACAACCACGCACGCGACCAGAACAGCCATCAGGGGCGCAAGCAGCAGCTTCTTCTTCATGACATTCCTCCCAACAAGCGGCACCGCGCTTCCCAACACGGTGCACGTCGTAACAATAAGGCCATACTAGCCGCTAACGAACACCCCCGGCAAAGCAAAAGCGCAGTCGGCTCGATTTAACGTCCGAACGGTTTACCGGTCCGCCCAACGCGCAATAAAACGTTCCGCCGCATTGTAATAAAAAAGGGCGGCCGGATAACCCGACCACCCTTGTACATCCTTATGTTGCCGCAGCTTACTTGCGGACGACCTTGACGATGGCATCACCGGCGGCGACAGCGGAGTCAGCCTCGACGGCGAGCTCGACGTCGGCGAACTCGGCGGTGTTGGACACAGCCACGACGACGCAGTCCTTGTAGCCGGCAGCGGCGATCTTGGCGCGGTCGATCTTGAGCATGGGCTGGCCAGCCTTCACGACGTCATCGGCCTTGACGAAGCCCTCGAAGCCGTCGCCGTTCATGTTGACGGTATCGACGCCAACGTGCACCAGGACCTCGATGCCATTATCGGACTGCAGACCCACGGCGTGACCCATGGTGACGGTCACCTTGCCGTCGCAGGGGGCATAGACCAGGTCGTCCTCGGGCCACACGGCGCAGCCCTTGCCCAGAACCTCGCCACCAAAGACGGGATCGGGCACGTCGGCCATCTTGATGACCTTGCCCTTGACGGGCGAGCACAGCACGTCGGCGCCGGCAGAAGCAGAGATGGAGGCCGGAGCAGCGGCAGCCGCGGGCTCAGCCTTCTTCTTGAACATGTCAAACAGACCCATAGGTTTTCTCCTCTTGATTAAGCGCAACGTTATGCGCATGCCTATGGTGATTATAGTGCCAAATGGTTCAAATGCTAAGGTGGGGACTCGAATCGCGAGCCCATCCCGAGGCTTTTCCACGGTGGGGCTCATCTTGTCGATTAAGCCAGGCCCTCGGTACCGTTGGACTTGATGATCTTCTGGTAGGCGAAGAAGCTGTCCTTGCGGCGGCGCTCGTAGGTGCCGGTGCCGTCATCGTACTTATCGACGTGGATAAAGCCGTAGCGCTTGCGCATCTCGCCGGTGCCGGCCGAGACCAGGTCGATGGGACCCCACCAGGTATAGGCGATCAGGTCGACGCCGTCCTCGATGGCCTCGCCCATGGCCTTGACATGGCTCTGGAGGTAGGCGATACGGTACGGATCGTGGATGGAGCCGTCCTCCTCCACCTCGTCGTAGGCGCCCATGCCGTTCTCGACCACCATCAGCGGAATCTCGTAGCGGGCGTAGATCTCGTTGAGGGCGATACGCAGGCCCGTCGGGTCAATCTGCCAGCCCCAGTCGGTGCTCTCGAGGTAGGGGTTCTTGCCGCCAAGGGTCATGTTGCCCTCGGTCATCTCGTGGTCCTTGTGGGTGCCCACGGTGCCCGACATGTAGTAGCTAAAGGTGTAGAAGTCGACCTTGCCGTCGGCGATGTCCTGCAGGTCGCCGTCGGCGATGTTAAGCTCGATACCGTTCTCGGCCCAGAAGCGCTTGGCGTAGAACGGGTATTTGCCGCGCACCTGCACGTCGGAGCAGTACCAGTTCATGGTGTTCATCTCCTGCTGGGTGGCAAAGACGTCGGCCGGGTCGCACGTGGCGGCATAGGACAGGATAAAGCAGTCCATGTTGCCCATCTTGAGTTTGGGGAAGTGCTCGTGCGCATAGCGGATGGCGCGACCGCTCGCCACAAACTGGTGGTGGAGGGCCTGGAAGCGCTGCTGCGGGGTGGTGTGGGCGCCGGAGGCCGGGCCCTCGTAGCCGCGAATCATGCTGGTCTCAAAGAGGTTGCCCAGGTCCAGGGTGCCACAGTTGATCTCGTTGAAGGTGAGCCAGTAGGTCACCTTGTCGTGATAGCGCTCGAGCACGGTCTGGGCATAGCGTTCAAAGAAGCCGATAAGCTCGCGGCTCTCCCAACCGTTGTACTTCTCGACCAGGGCATAGGGCATCTCGTAGTGGCTGAGCGTAACAAGCGGCTCGATGTTGTGTGCGCGCAGGCAGTCGAAGACACGGTCGTAGAAGGCGAGGCCGGCCTCGTTGGGCTCGGCATCGTCACCGTTGGGGAAGATGCGGCTCCAGGAAATGGACATGCGGAACATGTTGAAGCCCATCTCGGCAAAGAGCGCGATGTCTTCCTCGTAGTGATGGTAGAAGTCGATACCGTCGTGATTGGGGTAGAAGCGGTTGGGGTCGATGTCGAGCGTAATCTGACGTGGCTCCTTGTAGCTGCCGCCCAGGAAGTGGTCATCTACGCTGGGGCCGCGGCCGTCAACGTTCCATGCGCCCTCAAACTGGTTTGCGGCCGTGGCGCCGCCCCAAAAGAATCCCTCGGGAAATCCCATATGTGCCTCCTCGCAGCGGGTTTTATGTGCTGAGCTGAGTATCGCGCGCGCCCGGGCGCCCAAGGCGCGGAGGCGCTGCATTGGACACTTCTTTTCGCCCCAACACGTCCGCCGGCTGACACTTTTTGATACCGAGGCCTAGACGGGGCAAAAATCGACCTGACGGTCACCCTCCAACCTGGGTGGATGAAACGAAACATGAGACACAGTATTTAGGTGTGGCATATCGATAGCTAAAAGCCCGTTCCGTCTTACTCATCCACGGTATTTTGCCGGCGTGCAGCCGTAGGCGGCGCGGAACTTGCGATAGAAAAAGCTCATGTTCTCGTAGCCAACGGCGCGCGCCGCCGCCTCGGCCGTGGCACCCGCGCGCAAGAGCTCCACGGCACGCACGAGTCTGCGCTCCTGGACCAGCTGCCGATAGGTCTTTCCCACATGCTGCTTGAGCAGCGCCGACGCGTAGTTAGGGCTCACATGAAAGCGTACCGCCATCTCCTCGAGCGAGCAGGCGGCAAACGAACGCTCGATATAGCCGAGCATCCCTGCCACGAGCGCGGCCGCGCGCCCCGACTCATCGCGCCCCGCCGCCGCGCCGCGCACGAGCTCGCGCTCGTAGCAATCCATGAGCTCGGCCAACAGGAGCTGAAACAGGCGCAGAACGATCTCGGCGCTGTTGAGGCTCGGCTCGTAGTGTTCGCAGAGCATCTCCTGCATGTAGCGTCGCACGCGCCGACTCTCCCCGCAGCGAAAGCGCACGTGCCCGCGATGGTCGGTCTCGCTGTTGAGCGCGTTGAACAAAAACCGCGATACCGCGCTCTCGCGCGAGAGGCTCGCCTCGAGGCTGCGCTGCAAAAAGGTACGTGAAACGGTCATACTTAGCATGATGTCATCCTCGCCGAGCGCTGCCACCGCATGCGGGCAGGCGGCATCGAGCAGCAGCACCTCGTTGCGTTCGAGCACGAGCTTCTCCCCCGCAACCGTCTGAGGACAGCGCCCCCGGTACACATAGCTGATCTCAACGTAGTCGTGCACATGCTCGGGTACCGCGTTAAAGCGCGAGTTTCTCCTAATCATCAGGCCAGCTGGCATTTCGGCCTGAGCATATTCCGCCCCCATCTGTCCGATCTTTCGCACCGACCGTCCATCGACCTCAACGCGCTCGGTCATGATCGACCAGTCAAAGGGAGCCTCGTCCCTATATCGTCTCTCGCTGGCGCTCAGCTCGCTCAGCCGGCGCTCGAGCTCCAAGATCTCCATGTCCCCGCCAATCGTTGATTCGGTCATATTCTGCCGTGATTTGGATATTAGCACGCCGCCGCCCGCACGCCAGAATGGAGTCATGCAACATACGCTGCCCACCATCGGTTTGCAAGGAGGATCCATGACCGCGTACTACCAGCAGGTGCTCAACGGTACCTACGACAACCACGTGCTCCCGTTTTTGTGGATGAAGGGCGAGAGCCAACAGACCATTGCCGAGTATCTGGAGAAGATTGCCGGCGCCGATATCCACGAGGTCTGCCTCGAGAGTCGCCCGCATCCCGATTTTTGCGGTGAGGGCTGGTGGCGTGACCTGCGCTTTGTGATTGACACGTGTAAGCAGCTGGGCCTCAAGATCTGGATCTTGGACGACGCACACTTTCCCACCGGATACGCCAACGGCGCCGTTAAGAAGGCGGCGCCCGAGCTCCGCAAGGTCGTTCTCACCCACCGCACCATCGACGTGGTGGGCCCCACGCCGCAGGCGAGCATCGTGCTCACCAACATGTTCGACAAGACGGAGCGCTTCTATGGCGTTACGTTTATGCAGGCAGGGCGCACCGTCGAGGTCGAGCGCCACGTGATTGAGGACGAGCACGGCATGCCCTGCCGCCTGGTCTTTGACGCACCGGCCGGCATCACGCAGGCGTGCGTGATGTTCACGAGCGGCAAGACCTCCTACAACGAGGACTACATCAACATGGTCGACCGTGCCTCGGTGGCGCAGCTCATCGATGCCGTGTACGAGCCGCACTTTGCGCATCTGGGCGATGAGTTTGGCAAGACCATCCTGGGCTTTTTCTCCGATGAACCCGGCTTTGCCAACGAGAAGGGCGTCACCGGCGCCGATGGTATCTCCGACACACTCATCGGTAAGGCTACCGCGCCCCTGCCCTGGTCGGCCGAGCTCGAGCGCCGCCTGCGCGCGGCGCTGGGCGAGCGCTACCTGGACGAGCTCCCGCATCTGTGGGATCGCAAGGACGCCGGCGCGCACGTGCGCCACGTGTATATGGACATTGCGAGCACGCTCTACAAGAAGTGCTTCTGCGACCAGCTCGGCGACTGGTGCCGCGCGCACGGCGTGCAGTATATCGGCCACGTGATCGAGGACAAGGATTGCCACGCGCGCCTGGGTGTGGGCGCCGGCCACTACTTCCGCGCCGTGGGCGGCCAGGACATGGCGGGCGTGGACATCGTGATCAACCAGCTCATCCCCGGCATGGACCAAGGGCTCCACTCCTACGGCCGCGGCGTGTGGGACCTGGAGTTCTACAACTACGTGCTGCCCAAGCTGGGCTCCTCGGCAGCGCATCTCGACCCCAAAAAGCAGGGCCGCTGCATGGCCGAGGTGTTTGGCGCTTTTGGCTGGCACGAGGGCCTGCGCGAGATGAAATGGATCGCCGACCACTTTATGGTGCGCGGCGTCAACTGGTTTGTGCCGCACGCCTTTAGCATGGCAGCCTTCCCCGACTTCGACTGCCCGCCGCACTTCTACGCGCACGGTCAGAACCCCCAGTTTGCGCACCTTGGCAAGCTCATGAGCTACATGAACCGCACCTCGAGCCTGCTTTCGGGTGGACGAGCCGTCACACCGGTGGCGCTTCTGTACCACGCCGACGCCGAGTGGGCGGGCGAGGCCTCGTTTATGCAGCATGCCGCCGCCGAGCTTGTGCGTGCGCAGGTCGATTTCGATATCGTGCCGGCCGAGGCGTTTGATGACGCCGGGCGCTACGTCGTGGAGTTCGCCGCAGACGGCAGCGGCTTTAGCGTGAACGGCCAGGCGTACCGCTGTCTGGTGATGCCCAACGCCGAATATGCCGGCGGGGCCGTACTCAACTTTGCCGCGCGCGCTGCGGCCGCAGGCGTTGGCGTATATGCCCTGGATAAGCTGCCGAGCAAGCGCTATGACGGCGAAGCTGCCAGCCGCGCGGGCTTTGCCCCTGTGGAGGCCAACGAGCTTGCAGGCGTGCGCGTTGTTGCCACTTCCGAGCTTGCGAGCGTGCTCGCCGCAGCCGGCATGCAGACCGTGGCGTGCACCGATCCGCAGCCGTGGCTGCGCGCGCTTCGCTACGACCGCGCCGACGAGAGCTACCTCATGCTGGTAAACGAGCATCCCAAGCAGGGCATTCACACGCATGTTGAGCTCGCTGACGGCGCGCCCGTGCACGGTGTGCGCCTCGATTTGCTCAACGGCAGCGCACCCGTCGCCTTTGACGGCACGCTTGAGCTCGCGCCCTACGAGAGCTGCATTGTGGTGCTCGGGACCGAGGCGCCCACTGCCGACGAGCGCGGAGGCTCCGATGCCGAGCGTGAGGTCACGCGCGTTGACGGCCCCTGGAACGTCTCCTTTGCCGCGCCCGACGCCGATGTCGCGCACCTGGCCTTTGGCGAGTCCGTCGAGCTTGACGACCTGCACGATCTTTCCTGCGCCGAATTCCCCGGCAAAGCGGGCATCTTCCGCTATCAGGCAAGCTTTGCCGTTGCTGAGAACCTCGCCGGCGCCGCGCTCGACCTGGGCGAGGTCTTTGAGACCGCCACGGTCACGCTTGACGGCGCGGATCTGGGCTGCCGTATCTGTCCGCCCTACCGCTTTGAGCTCGGCACCCTTGCCGCCGGCGAGCACACGCTCACGATCGATGTGATCAACACCCTCGACCACGCCATCCCCGACATCTTCGCCCTCACCGAACCCTCCGAGCCCAGTGGCCTGCTCGGCCCCGTCCGCTTGCTCGGGTAACGGCCCCCTACGGGACGCCCGGCTTGCTCTCCCCAGCCAAGCCGGGCGTTTTGTTTACCGCTATGATTGATGCATCGCGATACGAACGCATAGGAGTCATATGGACATCAAGCGCAAAATCACCCAAGGCAAGGAGCTCACCCCCACCGAGCAGCAGCTCGGGCAAATGGTTCTCGCCATGGGCGAGGACGTCCGCGGGCTCTCCATTAAGGAATTTGCGCGCCAGGCCAATGTCTCCGTTGCGAGCATCCACCGCTTTTGCAAAAAGCTCGGCCTCGAGGGCTTCAAAGAACTCAAGGTCGAGCTGATGCGCGCAGCCTCGCGCGCAGACTCCGCCCCCGAGGTGGATATCAACTTTCCCTTTGATGCGACCTCCAGCGCCCAGGAGATCTCCGAGCGCATGGCGCGACTGTACGAGACCACGCTTTCCGAGACGCGCGAGATCCTCGACCCGGCACAGCTCGATTACGCCGCCAAGCTCGTCTTACGCGCCGGCACCGTGGACATCTACACGGGCTCGCACAACCTGTATCCGGCGGGAATGTTCCGCGATCGCCTGCTTTCCGCCGGTAAGAGCTCGACGTGCTACGACAATATCGAGGCCCAAGTGCGCACGGCGCTCGCCTCGGGCCCCGACCATGCGGCAATCGTCATCTCCTACAGCGGCCTTGCCCCCAACCTCAAGGAGATCTTGCCGATCCTCTGCAGTCGACATGTCCCGGTCATCGTCATCGGCACGCCATACTGTGCCCGCATTCACCCCGGCTTTGCCGCCTATCTCACCGTGAGCGATATCGAGAGCCTGAGCCACCGCATCACGCAGTTTGCCAGTCACATCGCCGTGCAATACGTGCTCGATTCGCTCTACAGCAGCTACTTTGCCAAAGATTACGCCCGCTGCTCCGAGTTCCTCGAGCAGTCCTTCCCCTTTACCAAGCTGCCCGGGCTCAAATAAAACGAGAGAGGATTTTTGGACACTTAAATGACGAGGGTGGATAATCTCCCACTTTGAGCCTGCGCACAGGCCAAAAACGGGAGATTATCCACCCTCATTCTGTAGTCGTTACTCGGGCCTTTTTGCCGCTGGTCGCGTTGGAACCGCGCGCTACTGAGCGGGCGAGACCACCAGGAGTGCATCGTGCTCGAAGGGATGCTGGGCCACGCGCACGGCATCGTCGACGGACATAACCGGCAGGTTGGCCACACGCTTGTTCTCTAGGTCAAACGCCACAGCATTCCAGGCGGTGGTGCCGCCCTCGAGCTTGAGCTTGACGGCCGTGGTCCTCGGCAGATAGACCACCACGCGTTCGCCCACGCGCGCCACACGGATGGCTTCGCGTGCATCGTCGAGCAGCTCCTGCGCGGGTTCAACAGCTACCGCCCCATCCGCGCTCGTGGCACCCAGGCCGCGCAGCACGTGCTCGATCAGGCCAAAGTCCCACACGCCCGCAAACTGCAGGCACTCTTGCCAGCGGAACGGCATGTCAAAGCCCTCGCCAAGGACGCTGCCACGGCTCTGAGAGGTCTGCCAGTTCCACACGCCGTGCGCACCGTAGGTAATGCCGGCACTGGCACCGGCCAGAATGCTCGACCAAACACTCGCGCGACAATCCTGCGCGGTAAAACGCCAGTACACGTTGCGGCTCGCGCCCATTTGCTCGTAGCAGGGCTCGGAATTAACCATCGGCTTTTTGGGATACTGCGCGCGAAAATCCTCGGGCAGCTTCCAAGCTTCCTCCTGACCGCTATAGTTGTGGCCGGGCTGGAACATGTAGAAGTCCAAGCGATCGGCAAACTGCTCGGGCAGGGCGCGGTTGCCACGGTTGATATGCATGGTGTGCAAGGACTCGGGAGCCAGCTTGGTGACCTCGTCGAGTGCATCCCCGTAATAGGCGATAGCCTCGTCGGTCTTAAAGTCGGTGTCGCCTGTCACCACGTAGACGGGGTCGAACTCGCCCAGGTTCTCGACGACGCGGGCAACGTGGGCGCGAACCTCCTCGCGCGGCATGACCTCGGCACCCAGGCGCTCGGCGATCACGGAGCCCCAGGTACCGGGCACGTAGTTGCACCACATGAGCACGAGCGCCGGGCGAATGCCGTGCTCCACGGCTGCCTGGCACATGCGGCGGGCGCGGTCCCAGTACTCTTGGTTGGGCGCGCTCCAGTCAAAATGCACGCCGTCCTCGCTCGCGTAGGGCCAAATGCCCAGATCGGGCAGGCAGCGGTCCCACTGCGGCAGGGTGTTGATCTGCAGCACGTTCATGCCCTGCTCGGCGCGGCGGGTCAGGTAGTAGTCCCAGTCGGCCTCGGTGATGCTCGTGAATGCGCTCCAGCACGTATCGGCAAACCAAAAGAACGGTTTGCCATCGCAGAGAAACCCGTCCTCACGGGCGTTGACGGTCAGTTTTCCCAAGCTCATATGGCACCTTTCTCTTGGGGAGACTTGCTAGGAGGGAGGTAAAGAAGTCGCCTGCCGCATTATCACAGTAGGGTCTGCGGCTGCAGTTGCTCAGCTCAAATTGAACGCACGCGAAGCACAGGGCCCTTACGTCTCTCCTAAAAAGTCTACAGGAAGGCCCCGCCGGGCTTATGCCAAGCGGAGCCCTGTCGTGTAGGGGGTCTTATTTAGACCAAGGCTGGGGCGACTAGGCCTCCATCTCGGCGAGCTCCTCCTTGGAGAAGCCGGTGACAAAGACGACGGCAGCGGCAATAGCAAAGGAGATTGCCATACCGACGATAGCCCAGACGGTGTTCATCTGGCCACCCTGCAGGTAGTTGGTGAAGACCAGGAAGTTGGAGGCACCGCCTGCGAGGTAATAGGTGACGCCCATGAGGCCCGAGAACACAGCGCCGATGGCACCGCCGATGAACATGCCGAGCATGGTGCGGCGGAAGCGCATGAGGATACCGAAGAGCGCGGGCTCGGTGACGCCGCCGGCGATGGCGGAGATGACGTAGCCCAGGGCAAGACTCTTCTCGTCAACGTTCTTCATCTTGAGGAAGGCACCGAAGGCGCAGCCCCAGACAGCGGCCATAGCGCAGTTGGTGGAAACGAAGACGAAGGGATCGTAGCCAGCAGCGATGATCTGCACCTGAGCGAGCAGGATAACGGGCATGTGCATACCGCAGACCACGAAGAGCTGCCAGAAGGCGCCGAGGATGGCCATCACGATCAGGATACCGATGCCGCCAAGGTCAGCAAGCCCGAAAAGAATGTTGGCGATGAGGCTGCCGAGCTCGTTGCCGATCGGAGCGAGGACGATGAAAGCGATGGGGATCGTGACGATCATGGTGCAGAACGGCGTGAAGACCGTGGAGAGCACGTCGGGCATGACCTTCTTAAAGAACTTCTCGATGAAGTAGAGGACCGGCACCGAAAGGATGATCGGCAGGACGGACTGCTGATAGTTGGCAGCGGCGATCTGGATGCCGTAGACCGAGATGATTCCGCCGCCCTCCTGGGTGGCGACGCTCACCACGGACGGGGCCATAAGGGCACCGCCGAGAAGCATGCCGAGAACGGGGCTGGCGCCGAGCTTCTTAGCCGCAGCATAACCCAGGTAGATCGGGATAAACGTAAACGTGGCCTCATACAGTGTGGTGTAGAGGAACGTATAAGTCGGGTCCGTGTCCGAAATAACGCCCAGCATGGTGGGGCCAAGGACAGCCGCGATGGTGCGGAACAGACCGCCGGCCATGAGCAGCGGGATCAGCTGGGTCATGGAGCCCGACAGATAGTCGAGGATGATGTTGGGCAGGTTCTTGAGCTCGAACTTCTCCTTGGGAGCATCGAGATTCTCGTCAACGGCGGCACCCTGCTTGACGCCGGAGATGGCGACGAACTCGGTGAGCACCTTCGGCACGTTCTGGCCGATGATGACCTGGAGCTGACTGCCGGCGAACTGGCAACCCAGAACACCCTTGACCTTCTTGATCTTCTCCACGTCGGCCTTGCTGTTGTCCTTGAGCGTCAGACGCAAGCGCGTCATGCAGTTGGTGGCGACGGTAACGTTCTCCGCGCCGCCCACGAGCTCGAGGACATCGGTGGCAATCTGCTTGTTGTCTGCCATGGGACCCCTCCTCAATAATTATGCGGCGTACCTAACGCCGCGACTTGCATGGACCCTTACCGCTATAACCCCTTACGGCGGCCCGGGCTTTAACGTTGCGGTAAACAATTTGTTTACTGAACGTTTACGGGCTTTAGTTTACACGGAGTGCCTGATTTGTGGCGATTTTGCCGTCTGGAGTCCGGTGAACGGTAGGAAATCGGGGATAAGCGTATTTAGACGGTAGAAGATCGTCTATTTGACCAGATATTGATATATGGCTATTTATGTGGGCTTTTATTTTGATAAACACCTTTGTAACGAGCTAGATCCTCAACAAAAGTCCTGCTAGTTAATAGTAAACGTCTGTTTAGTAGTTCATTGCGTGTTCAGTTTTACCGTTTACCGAGTTCATCTGCTCATTCTACAATTCTGCATTAAACTAAACATGTTTAGTCTGTATTGCCGCTTTTGTTTAGTACTTGCGGCACAAAGGAGTAGCTCATGGAACTCAAATCGTGTACCTACGCAACCGTCACCACGCTGGGCGATTTTGGCCCCTGGATCAGCAAGGTCGTACTCGACCTGCCCTGTACCGTGCGCGCCAACGACGTGAACGAGCACACGTTCAATATCTACTGTGCCCGCCATGAGCGCACGGGCGAGGTCCTGATGCGCAAGGAGCACGGCACCGATCACGCAGCGCCCTCCGTGGGCTACGTGCCGGTCCTCGCCACCTACCCCTGTGATGAGAACGGCCAGCGCCTGCCCAAGGGCACACACGTAGCGCTCGAGACGCCCGAGGTGCGTCTCACCAAAGAGATCGAGGGTGGCGTGCTGGGTTCGCGCTATATAAAGAACCGTCTGCGCGTGACGCAGCTTGTGGCGCTCCCGGGCGAAGACGGCGACGACCCCACCGCGGGCCTCGTCTTCGATCGCAGCCGCGGCGACATCTGCCCCGCGCTCAAGGGCTGGCATAACGCCGTGCAGCAGACGCCCGTCGACGGCATCGCGCTCGAGTACGGCTATTTTGAGCCGAGCTTTGAGCCCGCTGACTCCGCGCTCTTCAACCCGTTTGCGCCCAAGGACACGCCCGCCGTCGAGAAGGCGCCGCTGATCGTGTACCTGCACGGCGCCGGCGAGGGCAAGGGCACCACACAGGGCGAGGGCGCGACGCGTGCCTACACCGGCAATCGCGTGACAGCGCTCTCGCAAAAGCAGATCCAGCGCTACTTTGGCGGCTTTGCCTGGGTGCTCGTGCCGCAGTCGCCCACGTTTTGGATGGACGACGGCGTCGAGCAGCTCGGTCGCTCCAACCAGAGCATCTACTCCCCCGTGCTCAAGGCGCTCATCGACGAGTTTGTCGCCGAGCATGCCGACCGCATCGACACCGATCGCATCGTGGTCGCCGGCCTTTCCAACGGCGGCTTTATGACCCTGCGCCTGTGCGACGACTACCCCGATTTCTTCGCCGCGGGCCTTCCCTGCTGCGCGCCGTGGTACAACGCCACGGACGAGGACGTGGCCGCACTCTCCAAGACGCCGCTGTGGTTTACGCACTCCAAGGGCGACGAGCTCGTGTGCCCGCAGCAGACGGTGCTGCCGCTCACGGCGCGCCTGCGTGATGCCGACGCCAACGTGCACCTCACCTACTTTAGCCATGTCGAGGACCTGACCGGCGTGTACCGCGAGGCCGACGGCTCGCCCAAGAAGACGTTCAATCACGGCGTGTGGATCCACCAGTTCAACGACCTGTGTTATCAAGACTTCGACGGGGGCAACGTACTCATCGACGGCGAGCCGGTGGGCTGCTGGGAGTGGTCGGCCAGGGTTTCGAGGTAACCATTCCATCGGGTGCCCCGCCCTTTAGTTTTGTGAACGTCCTCGCGCATGGGCCCGTTCATCCTGCTCCTTCGGAGCATCGGATAAACGGGCCCGCGCTGCGGAATGTTCACAAAACTAAAGGGCGGGGCACCCTGAGTTAACGTTGTTCGAAACGCTGGCCGGACGCTTCCGGCGGACCGCTGGGTCGGTGGCGATGGGGACGTGGGTCCCGTCTTACCTTGCGCGTAACTGGCTGAAAAAAATCTTGGTTGGAGTTGTTCCTATGTCTCAGAATTTGACTCGGGTGATTGCTACCACCGATATGGAAGTCGACGATATGAACTCTCTGGTTCATTTGGCTCTGTATCTCAATGTGCTCGATGTGCAGGCTGTGGTGTACACGGCTTCGCAATATCACTTTCTTGGCGATGGCGCCCATACGCTGGGCGAGGTGAATCCGCATTGGCGGACCAAAGGCGTGCGCTCCTATACCTGGGACGTCGTTCCGCACGAGCCCGACCCCGAAGCAGGTTCGCTCATGGAGTACCGCCCATTCCCCGAGGGTTGGATCGAAAGCCTGTGGAGCAACGAGTATGCCCAGGCCTGGCCGCAGCTGCAGGCCAACGCCGCTGCCGCCGGCGAGCCGTCCTTCCCCACGCCCGCTCAGATGATCGAGCGCACCTATATGGGCAACGCCGCCTTTGAGGGCGACGTACGCGAGGAAACGCCCGGTTCGCGCGTCATCGCCAACGCCATCATGGATGATGACCCCCGCGCGCTGTGGCTCCTTTCCTGGGGCGGTATGAACACTATCGTTCGCGCCCTCATGTCCATCGCCGAACAATGGCAGAACACACCCGAGTGGCCCGCCGTGCAGCAGAGGGTCCATCAGAAGGTGCGCGTGATGGGTGTTGCCGATGGCGTAGGGCAGGACAACTCATGGCTCGACCATGGACGCGAACTCTTTCCCGAGCTCGTCTTTTGGCGCGTGCCCTATAGGTACGGCGGCTATATCGACGCCAAGACGGCTCAGCCCGATACGCTGCCGCTATTTAAGGCTCCTTGGCCCGAGCAGAATCTCACGCAGGGAAACGGCCCCCTCATGGCGCGCTATATGCTCTATGGCGATGGCGAGGTCTACGAAAACGAGCCCGAGCGCTTTCAGTTTGGCAAGCATGCCCGTCTGGATTGGGGCCTGGAGGGCATGCCCGCGATGCAGTTTGAGCGCGGCGACTTTATGGCCGAAGGCGACAGCATGACCTATATTCCGCTGCTGCCGTTTGGCCTGCGCGGTATCGACGACCCC
This sequence comes from Coriobacteriaceae bacterium, assembly GCA_905194545.1. Classification (GTDB taxonomy): domain Bacteria; phylum Actinomycetota; class Coriobacteriia; order Coriobacteriales; family Coriobacteriaceae; genus Collinsella. Next base: position 67,382 of record CAJJSS010000011.1, read on the forward strand.
GACTTCGATACGCTACTCGGCCGCATGTTTCATGATGGGCGCCCCGATGCAGACGCACCCACCGTTTTTGCCGCCATCAGCACGCCTGCAGACGACAACCCCAATCCCTACCTGCGCGCCTATCAGGAAGACTTTGCCGCCCGCGCGCAATGGTGTGCCCATGATCCGGCAGCCTGCTCGCATCCGGCGCATGTTGTCGAAGCTGCGGCCGATCGCAGCGCTATAGCCGGCGAACGCGTCGCCCTTGCAGCGACCATCGTCGACCCCGACGACAAGGGCTTCGATGCGCATTGGGATGTCGCCGTGGACCCGTCGAGCTATGCGGGCGCCCAAGACCTGTCGCTGTGGCAAGAATGCACGCCGGACACCACTTTCGTCGTGCCCGCCGACGCACGGCCCGGCGATCGCTTCGTGCTCACCCTCACCGTGCAGACACGCGCCGAGCGCCCCTGCAGCCGCTACGCCCAGGTCGCCATCACCGTCGCGTAGCAACCGACGGCGCCCACATTCGGCAAGGAGTGTCCCCAGGTGCCGGCACAAAAGGAACGTCCCCAAGTGCCGCCTGTTCGCCGAGCGAGGATTTTTGGACACTCAAATGACGAGAGTGGATAATCTCCCACTTTGAGCCCGCAAACAGACCAAAAACGGGAGATTATCCACTCTCACTCTGCGGGCACTCATTTAAGTACGTCCCCAATGAGTACACTCTCATTTTGCGGACACTCATTTAAGTACGTCCCCAATGAGTACCCCCACAGCAGCGGCAACGCCGATGTTTTGGCAACGACAGCGAAAACCCGCCAGAGCGAGCAAGGTGCCTTGAAACGAGGCGGCATTGACCTTCTGGTCATGCCGCCGAAGTTGAAAGGCAGATTGCCGCTC
>CAJJSS010000012.1:0-64063 GCA_905194545.1 Coriobacteriaceae bacterium
CCAACGGCGCACTGGTGATCGAGACGGGGGAGCGTACCGGACGCTCGCCCAACGACCGCTTTATCGTCGACACGCCCGACGTGCACGACAAGATCGCCTGGGGCGCGGTCAACCGCCCGCTGTCTGTCGAGAGCTACGAGGCCATCAAGGCCGGCATCGTCGACTATCTCAACGAGCGCGACGTGTTCGTCACTCGCGGTATGGCCGGTGCCGACCGCAACCATACGCGTCGTCTGCTTGTCGCCTGCGAGCGTGCCAGCCAGGCGCTCTTTATTAAGCAGATGCTCGCCCGCCCGCTTGCCCGTGAAATCGCACGCACCGGCGAGCCGGACTTCTGCGTGCTCGCCGCGCCGGGCTACCAGTGCGATCCCGCCATCAAGGGCCTCAACTCCAGCGCCGCCGTGGTCATTAACTTCCAGGAGCGCGTGATTCTGGTCGCCGGCACCGGCTACTCCGGCGAGATCAAAAAGTCCATTTTCAGCGTCATGAATTACCTGCTGCCCGTCGAGGACGACGTGCTGCCCATGCATTGCTCGGCCAGTATGGACCCCGTCACGCATGAGACCGCCGTGTTCTTTGGCCTCTCCGGCACCGGCAAGACCACGCTTTCGGCCAACCCCACGCGCCTGCTGATCGGCGACGACGAGCACGGTTGGTCCGACATGGGCATCTTCAACATCGAGGGTGGCTGCTACGCCAAATGCGAGGGCCTGGACGCGTTCCACGAGCCCGAAATCTTCAACGCTGTCCGCTTTGGCGCGATCTGCGAAAACGTGGTGCTCGACGAGAACCGCAAGCCCAGCTACGACGACATCTCGATCACGCACAATACGCGCGTGGCCTACCCCGTCGAGCATATCCCCAACGCGTGGACCAAGGGCATGGGCACCACTCCGAGCGTCGTACTGTTTTTGACCTGCGATGCCTTTGGCGTGTTGCCGCCCATCTCGCGTCTAACGGCCGATGCCGCCATGTATCACTTTGTGACGGGCTTTACGGCCAAGATCCCCGGCACCGAGGTCGGCGTCACCGAGCCTACGCCCACGTTCTCTTCGCTGTTCGGCGAGCCGTTTATGCCACTCGACCCCATGGTTTACGCCAAGATGCTCGGCGAGCGCATTGCCGACGGCCGCACGCGTGTGTACCTGGTCAACACCGGCTGGATCGGCGGCGGCTACGGCGTGGGTCATCGCATCGAGCTTGCCTACACGCGCGCCCTGGTGGCCCGCGCCCTCGACGGCACCATCGAGGACAGCGAGTTCGTGCACGACGACATCTTTAATGTCGACATTCCCACTACGTGCCACGGTGTGCCCGACGGCATCCTGGTGCCGCGCCAGTACTGGCAGAGCACCGCGCGCTTCGACGAGGCCGCGCACAACCTGGCGGTGATGTTCGAGGAGAACTTCGAGAAGAAGTACTCGCACCTGCCCGAGTCCGTCAAAGCCGCAGGCCCGCACGTTCAAGTACACGCCGACGCCCGTCATCGCGGCCACGGCCTGCTGGGACTTCGCCACTAGCGTCGCCTCAGACCCAAAACCACCATAAAGGGGACAGGCACCTTTGTGGTGGTTTTACTCGCGCGGATGACTCGGGTTACAATACGCCTAACATATCGCTCCCTTCTCCGGATGGGGGCAGCGTAAGCGCTCTTGTGGCGGCACCGTAGGACTTTGAAGGTGGCCGTCGTAAGGGCGCTTTTTGTTTAGGCGCCCTCGCTCGGGCGCGCACGATGAAGGGAGAGCGCATGAAGAGCTTTATTGCCGAGGATTCGTTTTGGGAGCTATTTCCGCAGGCGGCTGTCGGTGTTGTGGTCGTAAAGGGCATGAAGCCCGCGGCTCAGATTCCTCAAGAGGACGTGGACGCGATTGCGGCGTTGCTCGACCGCGCCAATATCGACGCGGAGCGTCATCTGACCAGCGATACTATCAGCGAGAACGCACCGGTCAAGGCATGGCGCGAGGCTTATCGGCTGTTCAAGACCAAAAAGGGCGCGCGTTGCTCAATTGAGAACCTGCTCAAACGCGTGCTCAAAGGCAAGCCGGTGGGCCACATTACGTCCGCGGTGGACATCTACAACACGGTGTCGCTGACCTACGCGCTGCCCGTGGGAGGCGAGGATTTGCATGCGATCGAGGGTGACCTTCGCTTGAAGGTGACCGACGGTGGCGATGCGTTCCTGCCTCTTGGCGAGGAAGCGGACGACCCGACGCTGCCCGGCGAGCTCGCCTATATCGACGATGCAGGCGCCGTGTGCCGCTGCTGGAACTGGCGCGACGGCGTTCGAACGGCGCTGTCCGATGATTCGGCCGATGCGTTCCTGGCGATTGAGTGCGTGGAGCCCGAGCGGATGGGGGATTGCCAGGCTGCCGTTGATCGTCTCGCCGAGTTGCTCGAGCGCTATCTGGGAGCGACGGTTGTCGTTAAGACGCTTGTGACCCGCGACAATCCCTGCGTGGAACTGTAGCGACGCCTGCGGATCATGTTCGCCGGTCAAAACCACTACAAAGGTGCCTGTCCCCTTTGTGGTGGTTTTTATGTTGATGGGTTAACAAATGGGATATTTGGGTATGGGTGTTGCCTCGTGCGGCTAAGATGTTTACCCGTTAGCATCATGTAAGCGAAAGGCGGTCGTCTCCCATGCAGCAGAACGACGAGACACGTTTCGAGGACTTTGTCGGACTGATCAGCGGGCTCTACAAGGAGATCCAGCGCATTAAGACATCCGAGGGCGCAAGGCTGGGCCTCAAGGGCTCCGACGTTATGTGCCTGTACTATCTTGAGCGCAGCAAGGACGGCCTGACTGGCGCTGACCTGGCTCGCATGGCAGGCGTGACCCGTGCCGCCGTCTCGCGCACGCTCGCGCATCTGGAGGAGGGCGGCTACGTCGAGGTCGACGACTCGGGTGATGCGGCCGTTAAGTATCGTGCCCCGGTGCGCCTGACCGCTCTGGGCGGCGAGAGCATGAGCGAGGCGGACCGCATCATTCGCGAGGTGCTCGACACCACCGGTAAGGCTATGGGTGTGGAGCAGCGCGAGCAGATGTATGCGTCGCTGCGTACGATTCTCAACACCCTGCGTGAGATCTAAGGCCGCCAAGGCATTTGCTTCCCATTAAAAACTGCATCGTCCCGTTTGAGCGCGTATGCCGTGCCGGGACATTGCTGTCAAAATTCCCTGCGCGAGACCTGCGCAAGAAAGGATTCGCTATGTCCGTCCGCATTATTACCGATTCCGCCAGCGATATGTCGCCGGCGGAGCACCCGGCGCTGTCCGTCTTGCCGCTGTCCGTTACCTTTGGCACCGATGTGTATATGGATGGCGTCGACATCGATCACCAGCGCTTTTACGAGATGCTCGTGGAGCGCGACGAGCTGCCCAAGACCGGTCAGGTCAACCCGTACGCCTTTTCGCAGGCGATTGCCGAAGCACGTGAGGCCGGCGACGAGGCGGTGATTATTACCGTGGGTGCCAAACTTTCGGGGACCAATCAGAGCGCCCGTACCGCACTTGCCGAGGCGCCGGGCGGCGACATGTTCGTCGTGGACAGCAATAACGTGACCTTGGGCGAGCGCGTGCTGGTCGAGTATGCGCTGCGCCTGGTGGACGAGGGCCAGGGCGCGGCTCAGGTTGCGGCGGCTGTCGAGGCCGTGCGCGACCGCGTGGTCGTCATCGGCCTGCTCGAGACGCTGGAGTACCTGGTGCGCGGCGGTCGCCTGTCTGCTGCTGCCGGTGCCGTGGGTACGCTGCTCAACGTAAAACCCGTGGTGGCTGCCGAGGACGGTCTGATCGTGCAGCTGGGCAAGGCGCGCGGTTCCAAGAACGGACGTAACCTGCTCAACCAGAAGGTCGAAAAGGCAGGCGGCATCGACTTTTCCATGCCGCTGGCGCTCGGCTATACGGGCCTTTCGGATGCGGTGCTCAAGAAGTATATCGAGGACAGCGCGGCACTGTGGGCTGGCCACACCGAGGGCGAACTGCCCGTTCACACCATCGGCGCCACCATCGGCACCCATGTAGGCCCCGGCGCCGTAGCCGTAGCCTTCTTCCAGCCCGTTAACTAGCCCACCTGCCAAAACCACCACAAAGGGGACAGGCACCTTTGTGGTGGTTTATGCTATTCCGGGTGGAAGGGAGCGAGCAATGGCGTCTGAGGGCTTTTTTGAGCGGGTGTACGAGGTGGTCGAGCAGATTCCCGAGGGGATGGTCGCCACGTATGGTCAGGTGGCGCTGCTTGCTGGACGTCCACGAAGTGCGCGGTACGTGGGGTATGCCCTGCATGGCAATCCGCGCCCCGGCGAGATTCCCTGTCACCGCGTGGTGTTTGCCGATGGCCGCATATGCGATGGTTTTGCTTTTGGCGGTCCCGATGCTCAACGTGAGCTTTTGCTAGGGGAGGGTGTGGCGTTTAAGGACGACATGCACGTCGACTTGGCCGCCTGTCGCTGGCCTGCAGGGCTCTAGCGGCTCTGCCGTGGTTAAAACCACCACAAAGGTGCCTGTCCCCTTTGTGGTGGTTCTAGTTTACCTGAGCTAACTTATGGAGAAGCTATGGGGGAACATATTGACGCTACAAAGTAAACCACGGTGAACTATATTGTATTCAGCAACGGAGCAGGCAATAGGCGATGAAAAAGCCTGCCCTGTTGAGTTTGATTCGCATTCCTCCCCTCTGTGCGATTCAACGGTGTACTTCGGGAACAGGCCCGCTGGCAACTAACTGCCAGCGGGCCTGTTCCTGTTTTTCGGGGGAGTGCAATGGGCAGAGCCGAACCGGTCGGGCACCAAAAAAGGCGGACGCACTAGCGCCCGCCCTATAGCAATCGAAAGTTCTAGCCAGCAGATCGATCTAGTACACCATGCCCATGGCGTCCTGAACCTCGGCCAGGGTCTGCTCGGCGATCTCATTGGCGCGACGGTTGCCCTCATGCAGGACGTCCTTCACATAGTCCAGATCGTTCTCGTAGCGCTGGCGACGCTCGCGGATAGGTGCGAAGTACTCGTTGACGGCCTCGGTCACGTACTTCTTGAGCTGGCCGGAGCCGCCCATGCCAATCTCCTCGGCAATCTCGACTTCGGAACGGCCGGTGCAGATGGCGGCTGTTGAAAGCAGGCCAGACACGCCGGGGCGGTTCTCGGGATCGAACGTGATCATGCGCTCGGAGTCGGTCTGGCTCTTCTTGATGCGTTTGGCCGTTTCCTCGGCGGTCATCGAGATGTTGATGGCGTTGCCGTAGCTCTTGCTCATCTTGCGACCGTCCAGGCCCGGCAGTAGCGGGGTCTCGGACAGCAGCGCTTCGACCTCGGGGAACACTTTGCCGTAGCGGTTGTTAAAGCGGCGGGCGATGGTGCGGGTGAGCTCGATGTGCGGCAGCTGGTCGCGACCGACGGGCACCACATTGCCCTTGCAGAACAGGATGTCGCAGGCCTGGTGCACCGGGTAGGTGAGCAGAAGGCCGGTGAGCTCGTGGCCCGAGGCCTCCATCTCGGCCTTGACCGTGGGGTTGCGCGCCAGCTCGGCCTCTGAGACCAGCGACAGGAACGGCAGCATGAGCTGGTTGGCGGCGGGCACGGCGGAGTGCGCGTAGATCATGGTCTTGTCGGGGTCGATGCCGCAGGCAAGGTAGTCCATGACCATGTTGTACACGTTGTCCTGGATGTGCTCGGTCGTGTCGCGGTCGGTGATGACCTGGTAGTCGGCGATGAGTACGTTGGTCTTGGCACCCATGTTCTGCAGCTCCACACGGCCCTTGAGGGTGCCGAAGTAGTGACCCAGGTGCAGGCGGCCGGTGGGGCGGTCGCCGGTAAGCATGGTGAACTTCTCGGGCGTTTTTGCCAGGCCCTCGCGAATGGCGTTGCTCTTTTGCAGCGCGACTTCGTAGCTGTTCTCGTTTGGCATGATTGCTCCTAACGTATGTTCATTGGTCAAGATGATAACGCGTTTATTGGAGGGGCGGGTCGTAAGTAGGCGAGGGGCGGGAGATCGGCGGCATGTGCGATGGGCGCGGCATGGCTGCGCGTTTGGCCGGCGGCGCCTGGGCGCTTCCTCGGCAGCTTACCCTAGAGCTTGTGGTGGCGCTCTTCCTTACGTTTCTCGGCTGCCTGCTCCTCCTGCTTAAAGGCGGGGTCGTCGGGGGTGACGAGCTCGTCCTCGTGCGTGCGCTTGTTGTAATGGTGGCGTAGCACGGGTTCAAACAGGTGCAGGTGCTTGGCGAAGGCCGCCGAGCCAATGGCGAGCACGGTAAAGATGAGCACACGCATGGGCACTTCGACCTGGTTAATCGCGGCGGCGCCGGCCGAAAGCATGATGCACCAGGCATAGATGAGCAGCACGGCCTGTTTTTGGTTGTAGCCTTCTTGGATTAGGCGGTGGTGGATGTGGCCCTTGTCGGCCTGCCCAATGCTAATGTGGGCGCGCCTGCGGCGCACGATGGCGCTAAACGTGTCGATGATGGGCACGCCGGCAACGATGAGCGGGATGATAAGCGAGGTGAGCGCGGCGGTGCGGCTCACGTTGAGCAGCGAGATGGAGCCCAGTGCAAAGCCCAGAAGCAGCGACCCCGAGTCGCCCAAGAAGATGCTTGCGGGGTTGAAGTTGTAGCGCAAAAAGGCCAGGCAGGCGCCAAAGAGCGCAATGGAGAGCGCGGCGGCGTCGATGCGGCCCGAGAGAACGGCCATCGAAAACATGGTGAACGAGGCGATGCCGCAGATGCCCGTGGCCAAGCCGTCGAGGCCGTCGATGAGGTTAATGATGTTGGTGAATGCCACCAGATAGATTACGGTGATGGGGTAGGCGAGCCACCCGAGCATGATTTCGCCGGGGGCAAACGGGTTGACGATGACGCCGATCCGCAGGCCGCCGATACAGGCGATGAGCGCGGCGAGGACCTGCCCGGCCAGCTTTTGCTTGGGCTTGAGTTGGAAGACGTCATCGATAGCGCCGGTCGCAAAGATGACGGTAAAGGAGAGCGCCAGCATGGGATAGCTAATGTGAAGGCGCGGGTGCGGCACCAGGACGGGTGGCCAGCCTAGGTGCCAGGTGCCTAGGATTTGCACAATGCAGGCAACGACCAGGCCCAAAAACACCGCCGTTCCGCCCAAACGCGGGATGGGCTTTGTGTTGATGCGGCGCTTAGAAGGATAGTCGACGGCATCGAGCTTAATTGCCAAGCGCTTGACCAGGGGCACCGCGAGGAAGGTCGTGATAAAGGCCGCCGCTGCCACGCATAGGTACGGTATGTAGCTCGGGGATGAAGCCATGAATCTAAAAACCGCCAAGCGTCGAAGGAAAAGGTCAGAAGAACGCCATGCGCAAAGGGCATAGCCGAACCATAATACTCGACCAAGGGGGGTGCATGTAATTGCACGCAGCGATAATCACGCGCTTACCAGATATTGGGATGTTGTCGATGGCTTGTCGGGATACCGGCGGGGATCCATATGAACCGTGATGGTGATTTTCGGCAAAAGAAAACCACCCCCCACGTTACGAAAATGAACCCACCTAAAACAGGTGGGTGCCCTCATCGACTGTTCCAGCGTCCTTAACAACGAAGGATACCTGTACTAGGTACGACTGTGTGGGCTCCCTAAATAAACGCGACGGTTCACCCAGTTGCTCCGCGGGGGGCGGAATACCTACATCATAAAGCGGCACTTTATCGATTCCAGTCTTGACATTACAAAAATCGTGTCGGACGATTACGGCGCCTTGGGCTCGAGCCGTCTGTGCGGTTGGTCCCTTTACGTTTGAGCTGCTGAATCATTGTTTTGGAGCATGTTTTTATGCCGACGTCGTTGACCGAACTTTTTTCGCCCGCCTGCCATTTGTGTCCGCGCCGTTGCGGTGCGGCGCGCGACGAGGGCGCGCGTGGTGTGTGCGGCGCCGACGACACGCTTAAGGTCGCCCGCGCGGCGCTCCACATGTGGGAGGAGCCGCCTATCTCGGGCGAGGCCGGTTCGGGCACGATCTTCTTTAGCGGCTGCTCGCTTAAATGTATCTACTGCCAGAACCACGAGATCTCGACCGGCAATTTTGGCCTTGAGATTTCGCCTGAGCGCCTGGTGGAGATTATGCTGGAACTGCAGGACCAGGGTGCCAACAACATCAATTTGGTGACGGCGACGCACTATGCGCACCTGTTGCCTGCCGCGATTGCCGCGGCACGGGCGCGCGGACTGGTTATCCCAATCGTCTACAACACGAGTGGTTACGAGCGCGCGAGTGCCGTGGCGGCGCTGGGCGACCTGGTCGATGTGTGGCTCACCGACTTTAAATATGCCGATGCTGGGCTTGCGCAGTCGCTTTCTCATATTAAGGACTACCCGCGCGTGGCCGTGTCAGGTCTGGCCCAGATGGCGCGCGAGATCGATCGCCGCGGGGGAGAGCTGGTGGATGAGGGCGGGCTCATGAAGCGCGGCATCATCGTGCGCCACCTGGTGCTGCCGGGGCATGCGGACGATTCGTGCCGCGTGCTGGACCTGGTGTGGCAGACGGTGGGCGACGTGCCGATTTCGGTTATGAACCAGTACACGCCCAATGCACTCATGCGCGAGCAGGGCGGCGAGTTGGCCCGTGCCGTAACGCGCGAGGAGTACGAGCAGGTGCTCGACCATGCCGACGACCTGGGCTTTACGACGATGTTTTGGCAAGAGGGCGGCGCGGTAGACGAGAGCTTTACCCCGGCGTTTGACACCACCGGTGTTCTTACCAGCGCAAAGTAGTGCGTTCGTCGATGATTTTTCTGGGACGGGGATTAAAAAATCATCGGGCGAATGGTAGTCAAAAAAGCTCCGCCCCAAAAAGACTGGGTATTGGGCGTTGACAGTTGGCGAGCCGTAGGTAAAATATCAACTTGTCCTGGGGACGTAGCTCAGTTGGGAGAGCGCTGCCGTCGCATGGCAGAGGCCGAGGGTTCGACTCCCTTCGTCTCCACCCTTGGATTTGATAAGCCGCTGACATTGTGTCGGCGGCTTTTTTGTGTGAGTAAACCCTTTAAAGTCGCTTTATTTACCTTGCATCCACGTCTGTTGTCCAGTTTGTTGCTCAACATTTATTGATCTCGCAGCGGTAAACTAAATGTGTCTGATTTGAAAGAATGACCAGTGGTTTTTCGGCGGAAAGGTGCGCCCGTGAGATCGGAGGATGAGCGAGTTCACTATAGGACTAGGTTTGAGCTCCGTCCTTGTAAGGTAAACTCACTTGCAATTGTTTCAGCTTATAAATCGGTTTTTTATTGGGTCTTAAGCAAGGAACAGCGTCGCCAGCGCGTCTCAACGATCAGGGGGCTTCTTAAAGATGGCGAGAATCAGCGCAAGTTTCTGCAGGGCGGCTTCAGCTATCCAGAGGAATATTCGGGAGGCGCCACATCTCTCGATTACACTGCGCTTTGCACGCGAGCGTTTTATTCCGGTAAAAAGAATATACCTGATGCCTGGGTACTTGAGTATGACGAGCCGGATAGCGCGACCGCCTTCAGACATTGGCATACCTGCATCGGCTTTAAGTCGATGCAGGGCGGTGCTTGCGAAGTCAACATCAAAGTTTCTTACTACACGCTGTCAAACTATGTTGGTCGCCCGTTGCCGGAGCCTCGCCCCAATATCCCTCGCTTTGTCAGAGATCTCTTCTCGCTCGATGGCTGCCGTTCGTTTATCGGAGAGACTGCTGTCAGTACCAAGCTGAGCTATCTTGAGCCAAGGACGTTCGAGCAATCTTTCGCTTTGCCTTTGTGCGACAAGCAGCGTGGACTTCCCTTTGTCGTTATCACGAGCGACCATTGTGGCCATTTCCCTGTTTCGGATATGGAGGGTCTCGCTCGTAATTTAATGGGTATCGCCAACGTCTATGCAGCCAATCTTTCCAACGATTGCATACGCACCTGCCTGTTTGACCTCTTTGGTTATGAAGGCGTCACTTTTCAGTACAAGTGCCCTTCCGAGTCTTTGACCATTTATCGAGCGGGCCTTGAACTGGACAATGAAAAGTGCCTCTCTAGCCGAATGGTCATCAGCAAGTCTAAGCTTGCGAACTACGGTTCCTCGCTGCTGGATGTGCTCAATCGCAGCCTTGGTCGTAGCTATCTAAAGGGCACTGCTGAGTTCTTGGATACGAGTGATATCGAGTGGCACAAGAGTAGGGCGGAGTTATCGCAACTTAAGTTACGTCTGGAACAGCTGCGAAACGAAAGCCGGCGCCATGTCGAGGAGGCTGCAAAGCGCGAGACCGAGCTCGCTTCGAGCGTAAGTCGGGAGTCGATTGACGAGCTGCTTAAACTTCTTAAGGCTGAGCGTGAAAGCGTTGCGGATTGGCAAAGCCTTGCCGAACTGTATTCGACGTCAAACGATGAGCTTCAGCGAAGAATCAATGCCCTGGAAAGCAATGACGATCGAGCAGAGCTCGAAGACAAGATCTCGAACCTCCAGTTTCGATGCGAGCAAGCGGAGGGCCGCGCTGATCAGCTTTCGGGCGAGAACGCCGCCCTCAAAAAGGAAGAGGCGGCGATCGATTCACTCGTGGTATTTCCTAGGTCGCTTGAAGAGCAACTCGTCCTCGTGTCCAAGCTTTGGGCCACAAGGATTGTCGTTCTTCCCGAGGCTTTTGATTCTGCCAAACGCTATACAAACGGCGATGCCGATGAGCAGTGGAGAGTTCTCGCCTCTGCGGCTACTGCGTTATGGAAGCTAAAGTTCCAAGAAGAGTGTATGACGGATATCTGCTCCGCCTTTACCAACCAGACGGGTATCGAGATGACGCTCACCGAGACCAAGGCGACTAAGGCTAATCAGGATTGCGTGAGGTTGAGGCAGCGCTCCTATAAAGGAAGGACCATCGATATTACGCCGCACCTCAAGGGTAAGGGCAAGAGCAAGATGGATCCGTTCCGTTTGCATTTTTATTTTGATGAAGAGAGCCAAAAGATTGTCATCGGCCATTGCGGGTGTCACTTGCTGACAGCCGGAACAGGCAAAGTTAAATAAATGCTGTCCCCTAAGGACGGTATACTGGCGTGAAGGAATGAAGCGGAGGGCCTCATGAATTTTGAATTTATTAAGCCGGTCCCAGGGCTTGGCAATTTATACGAAACTTGTAAAAACGCTGAGCTTCTTGCACTTAATGTGCCTGCAATGAGCTGCGTCTCTTCTCGTAGCGCACTTGAGTTTATAGTCCGACTTATCTATCGTTCTGTTGTTGGGGACGACTACGGAATGGATCTGTTCAGCCTAGTCACTGACGAGGATTTTGTTCGCTACATTAATGACCAGACGATTATCGACGCGATTCATGTCGTTCGCGTTAATGGCAACAATGGCGCACATGGCAGGACGGTAACAGCTCCCGTTGCATGTCAAACGCTTGAGCAGCTCCAGTACGTGTTGGGCGAGACGCTCATGAACATGAATGAGATCGATGACTATCCGTCTTTTGTCTCTCCTCTTGAGGCCGTCCGCGCACGTCAGGCATCGCGTTCCACGGGAGCACCTGTCGAGGCTCCCAATAACGCCGAGTCTCCTGCTGTCGCTGAGCCAGCCGCACTCGTGACACCCTTGGGCAAAGATGACGAGCACGGCTCCCGGTGCTCTGGTGAGGCCATCGAGCTCACCGAGGAGGTCGTCGCGCGCTTTGCACCTTCGCTTAGGAAGACGAAGTTTGTTGTTACTAAGGGTCACGATCCTCGCGAAAACAGGAAGCTGTATCTTGATGCACTGCTTTGCGAGGGCGGTTGGAAGATCGCGCTCAACGCCAATCAGCAGTACCCCGAGACGGCTTCTATTGATATGACGTTGGATGATGGTACTTCGGTCGATTTCGTTCTTTGCGGTAGGGATGGTCGACCCCTTGCCGTCGTCGAATACTCGGCTGACGAGGGCAATCCGCTTGCCAATAGGGAGCGTGCCAATCATGCCGTTGATATGTTCGAGATAAAATACGGCTATCGTCCTACGGCGTACTACTCAACTGGATACCGGTTGTTCTGTATCGATCCCCTTGGGTTCCCGCCGCGCCGCGTGGCTGGTTTCCATACTATCGATGAACTTGAATTACTGAAACAACGCGTTAACACGAGGGCCGACATCTCCAATCCGGTGATTGACGACGCGATTACCAATCGTGATTATCAAAAGGAAGCGATTAAGAACGTCTGCAATGCATTCATGAACGGCCGCCGCCGAAGCGTCGTGGTCATGGCTACCGGCACGGGTAAGACCCGTGTCGCCATCTCCCTCGTTGACGTTCTGCTGAGGGGCGGCTGGATAAAGAACGTTCTGTTTTTGGCTGACCGAACGAGTCTCGTTCGTCAGGCCCATAAAAACTTTACGAAGCTGCTGCCCAATATAACGACGTCAATTATTTCGGGCGGCAGCCTCAACCGTGATCTGAATGCTCGAATTATATTCTCGACGTATCAGACGATGATTAAGAAAATTGACGAGGAATCTCGCGATTTTAGTATTGGGCGTTTTGACCTTGTAATCATCGATGAGGCCCATCGTTCCATTTTTGGCAAGTATCGCGCGCTCTTTGAGTATTTCGACTCTTTGATGGTTGGCTTGACGGCCACGCCTCGCAGTGAAGAGTTTAAGAGCACGTTTGAGATGTTTGGCGCAGAAAACGGTGAGCCTGATTACGCTTACGAGCTGGAGCAAGCGGTTCATGATGGTTATCTGGTGGGTTATACCGTTTTGGATAGGACAACCGAGGCCCTTCGCCATGGCATCGTTTATGACGACCTCTCTGTCGAGGATAAAGAGAAGGTAGATAGTGAGTTTGGCTTAGCAGGCGATAGCGCTGACGATTCTTTGAGCCAGGATCTTTCCGGCTCCGTTATTAAGCTCAGCGGTAAGGTTATCAACAAGAACACGATTGACGTCATGCTCGGCGAGCTGATGGAAAATGGCATCAAGGTCGATGCTGGCGACAAGCTGGGCAAAACGATAATCTTTGCCAAGAGCCACTATGAGGCGCTGATGATTGCGGAACGCTTTAACGTGCTGTTCCCTAATGAGGGCGTCGATTTTTGCAAGTGCATTGATAGCCAGATCGACGGGGCGCTTGAGCTCATTGACTCTTTCTCTGAACGCGATAAGATGCCCCAGGTTGCTGTGAGCGTCGATATGCTCGATACCGGTATCGACGTCCCCGATGCCGTAAATCTTGTCTTCTTTAAGGCTACCAGCTCGAAGATTAAGTTTCTGCAGATGCTTGGCCGCGGAACGCGTTTGTCTCCAGACCTGTTTGGTCCGGGCGATGACAAGACCAGCTTTTATTGCTTCGACTTTTACGATAATTTTAGATATTTTGGCACGACATCCTCTTGGTCCGCAGAAGACGGTTTCTTTGAAACCTCCAAGCCCGTCAAGAGTGCGTCCGTTCGCATTAATGAGCTCAAGTTTGATATATTCCGACAGCTTCTGGCTGAGCCGAATCTGAGCGGTTTTGATAAAACGTATTTCGATGAACTCTATTCCTATTTTTCGCGCGGCGTTGCTGACCTCAATAACGATGCGTTCGAAGTCAATCGCAATATTGCTTATGTCAATAAATATCGCGCAGAGGACAAGCTGCTTTGTCTCGACAAGGATGAGGTCGATGAATTTAAGACGCGCGTCCTTCCGCTGCTTCCGCGTGAGTCCTGCTCTCTTAAGGTGAAGAGTTTCGATGCTCTTGTCTTGACCGTGGAGTCCGAATATAAGAAGAGACTTGATGAAGGCAAAGACCCTGCGACCATTCGCTTTGGCCTTTCTCAGTTGAGTAGTGCCTTTTCCGAGCGTATGAGGGCTTTGCTCAAGCTAAAAACTATTCCTGCTGTTATGACAAAGGAGCAGCTCATTACCTCGATGATGTCGGGAGAATACCTTCTGTCGGACTTCTCGTTTGAGCGCGCTGAGTATGTGCGAAAAGAGCTCAGGGGACTCATGAACTACATCCAGGCAGATGACAAAAACCACGTGATAGATCTGCCCGACCATATCATCGACAACGACGAACGTACAGGATTTGCTTCCGAGCTGAACTATGCAGACAAAGTAAGCGAGTACCTGCAATCCAACAACGATGTTGCCCTGGCTAAACTCCGCGCTCTCGACGTTCTCACCCCGGACGACATTGAAGCTCTGAAGCGGGTCTTTACGTTGCAGCTGGGTACTGCCGGTGAATTTGCCTCATGGGCGGGGATTTCTTGGGGCGATACTGCCGCTTTGGCTTTCCTGCGCAAACACGTGGGCCTTTCGGATGTCGCAGTTGAGGACAGGCTTGGTTCGATTCTGCATGATGAGCGTCTTAACGACAATCAGGCGTTATATCTTAACCAGATGGTCGATTACGCCCGCGTTAATGGCGACATTACGACCAAGGCACTTCTTGACGAGGCACCCTTTAAGGGCAGGGATTTGATGGGTCTATTTGGACAAGAGTTGTTCCCGCTGGTAAAGCAGGTCGTTAATATCATTCACGGCGCATTGGGCTAGTAGTTGCACATGGATATTCGCGAACTGCTGTTAAAGCATAAGAATGAACTGCTCGATGTCGACCTTAGCTGTCTCGAAGAAGAGCTCGATACGGGCGAATATGACAAGCCCTATATTGAGGGGTGCCGGGAGCTCATTGGGGGCATCCGGGACGAAAGACGACGGGCCGTTGAGCGCGCATCAAAGCGTGCACGGCCTGAGGAGCAGAGCGACAAGAGCGCGGGAATGCTTCGGGAGCTCTCTTGTTCAGGTGGCGATATTTCTGCTAACGGCATTGCTAGTGCTTCCAATGCTATTGCGGATATTGCCGCAATATCCTCGAACTCAAATGCCCGTGATCTGCTCAAGGCCTATATCGAGAACCATCCCGAACTTGACCAATCATTTGTGGAACAGCACATTGGATCTCTTCCCGGCGAAGCCATGGCTGTATTCCTTGAGCTGCTAGCGTTTGATGAGGCATTCCTCGATAGATATTTTGATGTTCTTGATCAGGCGAAGGTCGCCCGCTTTCAAACATTTAGCGAGGAGTTCTTTATTAGGCACTATGACGATCTCAGCGAAACGATAGTTCTGAAACAGGGAGTTAACTCATGGAAGAAGAAGGCGGATCGCTCGAGAAAGCTCAATACGTTTCTTAGACTTAAGGGTGTGCAGTTTTGATAACCGTTCAGAGGGCCAAGCGACTGGTGAAGCGCGCGCTTTTGGCAAATGTCGCAACACAAAAGAAGGGCATGTCGATAACTCCGCTTCTTTCGGGAAGGCATGGCATCGGCAAGACTGCCATCCTAAAGGATATCGCTCGTGACTTGGGCGGTACGGTAATTACGATTGAGGGCGGTACTCTCAAGGAGGGCGAGATTACGGGTCTTCCTTATCAGTATCAAGCTCCTGACGGCTCAATTGCTTTTAAGTTCCTGCCCTACTACGCTGTTGATCGAATTCAGCGACAGGAGCGGATACTGTTTGAGTCGCTTCATGGTGCTCGGACGCAAGGGGACCAATTGGATGGTTCCGAGAACCGCTACTCTATGAACGATATTGATCCGCAGGATAAAATCAACTACCTACTATCTGGTGTAGTTAAACCCGTCATCGTCCTTATCGACGAGATAAATCGTACCGAGAACACGGTCTATCGCGAGCTCATGAACATCTTGCTTACCAAGGAGGTCAACGGCTATCGTTTTCCTTGGTGGGTGTTTTTCGTTGGTGCTATGAATCCCAGTACGCAAAATAGTGCCTACGCTACCAACGAAATGGATCCAGCGCAGCTTGACCGCTTCTTAAAGCTCAAGGTGGGCGCCGATGTTGACGAGTGGCTTGAGTATGGCGATGCCGAGGGCATCGATCCGTCTATCTTGTCATTCGTGCGCGAGAATCCTGCCTGTTTAGTCGACAATCTACGCGAGCTCGAGGACGAGGAGAAAGTGTCACCTTCCCCTCGTGGCTGGGATATGGTGGATACCATTCTTTCGAGCGAGTCCATGCTCCGATCGTTCTTTAGCGATGCCGAAAACGATGCGGCGGTGGTTCGCGAGGATATGAAGCAACTTGTTTCCGCAAAGCTTGGCAGTACGGTTGCTGCTATGTACTTTGCAAGTTTAGTCGCTCAGGAAAAGCCGCTGGATCCCTCCGATGTTCTTGGGTCTAATCTGTCCTTGGCGGAGATGGAAAGCCAGCTGGTTGCCATGTCTGTTGCCAAAAGGGTTCAAACCTGCAATCTGCTTCTGGACTATCTCAAAGATAATGTCGGCTTTATGCGTCTTGATGCGAGTGGATTTAAACGGTCTAAGAAGAGGCTTTCTTCCTTTGTGTCGGCGCTTGACCCGTCAACAAAGCTGCTGTTTGCTCAGAAAGTTGCAGGGACTACATCAAATGAGGGTGAGAATTTGCTCGAACTCTTCTATGACGTATTCGAACGCGACTTGATTTCTGCTCTGGATCTCTCCGATCAGACGCGCAGGGCAATCGAGGCAGAGTGATGCCATGGAGGTTTCGGACAATATTGCCAAAGTGCTCGATGACGCCAAAGCACTCATCGAGCAATATGAGACAACTTTAAATCTCGACCTCCTTATAGAAATCGAAGCGTTATTTAACCGGTTCGCTCAGCTTGTAACTACATTTCTCATCTCTGAGCGAGACTTGTATTACGGCTATTTTTTCTTGTCCATGCGCTTCAAGGCGGTTTTCGGCGAACAGCTTATCGCTGGCATTCGATTGAATGAATATCCCGCAACGTTTGCTGCAAACCCGCTGTTGCTGTTCAAGTTTTCGCTCAAGGAGGTCATCTACATCTTCTGCCATGAGGTCGACCATGTTGTGTTCAACCATCCGGCGGAGATGTCCAAGGCGATCCGGTCAACCGAAGCTGATGTGCGCGAGCGTTTTAACTACGCTGCCGACGCATCGGTTAATGACATGCTCAGCAGGGAGATTGCACGAGGCAAGAAGTTTTTGAAGGCTCCTGAAGGAGCGGTCACGTCCAAAACGCTTAAAGGTAAGTTCGGTCTTGTCAACGTTGCTCCGCTGCAGTCGTATCGTTACTACTTTGACCTGATCAAAGGCTTAAAGATTGCAAACGGTGACGAAGGTCCGTCGCGCGGCGTGGCTCCAGTGCCCGGCGCGAGTGGCAGGCTTGTTGCTGGCAGGGTTACTTCTTCTTCCGGAGAGAGCGCTCCGCGCGACCTTGAGTCATCCCGTGAAGGCCACGGTGAGGCTCGGTCGAGTTCGTCATTGCTGACGGACCATGCCTGGATGGCGTCTGATGCGGGCAGCTTTGAGATGTCATCAACGGAAGATGTCTCCGAAATGACTCGTCAGCTTTTGCGGGACGTGAACGAAATGATGAGCGAAGAAGCGCGTTCGCTCATGCCTGGTCGCTTTTCGCGTGCTGTTGCGCAGGCTTATGAGCCACCTCAGATTGACTGGGCTGCCATGTTTAAGCGTTATGTAGGAACTGTTTCGGCCGAGAAGGTTAAGACGCGATCTCGCTTAAATCGAAGGCAGCCGCTTCGATTTGACCTGTCCGGGGCTCGCGACAGTAAGGTCGTTAAGGTTGTTGTCGCAATCGACACATCTGCCTCGATGAGCGACGATCAACTAAAGGCTGTATTTGGCGAAATCTTGGGCATTCTGTCACGGCATCCGTTTGAGCTGACCGTAATTGAGTGCGATTCTGCCGTCCAGCGTATCTATCGCCTTGATAGTGCCACGGACATTCCCGCATGTGTCATGGGTAGAGGAGGTACGGCATTTACGCCAGCCATTCGCTACGTCAACGAGCATCGGTGCTATCGCGACGCATTGTTAGTTTACTTTACCGACGGATTTGGGGAGCGTCGTATCCCGCGGCCTCTGACCTATCGTAACTTGTGGGTTGTTACAGGCGATAAGAACAACCTTTCTGTTGAGGAGCCATACGGAATGGTGCTTTCGCTTGAAGGGGAGCGGTGATGGATCGGGATTGCAACCGGGTATTGAGCCCGCAAGAATATGCTAAGCAGCAGCTTGTCCGCGCTTATGGGGATGCCTCTTGTGATGAGTCCCCCGGGGCGGGCTCCCTGATTGTCGAAGGTTCACGTTGCACTGTCGAGCTCGATCGGTTTGAGCGGAGCCGGGCGGCGCGCGAGGCATGCATTGCGGCGCATGGTGCGGTCTGTTCCATATGCGGGTTCGATTTTGGTAAGGCTTATGGCCCGCGCTTTAGCGGCATTGTCCAGGTGCACCATATCGTCCCGCTGTCTGTTGTGGATAGCGAGCACGACGTTGACCCGGTGATGGACTTGATACCGGTATGTCCAAATTGCCATGTCGCACTTCATTCCAAGCCTGGAGGTGTCTATACGCCTGAGGAGCTTCGAGACATTATGGGTGCCGTTGGTCGAACCGGTATGGCGTAAGTGACATGCAATAAACGATAATGGCATCGGGCCATTTAGGAACAATAAATGACGTTGGGAGTTTTATATGATTACCGGTGAGCTTAAAAACAAGGTCGATGGTATTTGGGATATTTTTTGGTCAGATGGCGTGGCAAATCCACTTACCGTCATTGAGCAGCTGACTTATCTCATGTTCATTAAAATTCTCGATGATAACGAGCTTAAAAAGGAATCGAACGCGGCCCTTTTGGACATGCCGGTCAGCAATCCCGTCTTTGATGTCGATCATCAAAATTGCCGCTGGAGCAAATTCAGAAACTACGAGCCTCAGGCCATGTTCGATAACATGCAGCAAAACGTGTTTCCCTTTATCAAAGAGGGCCTTGGTTCCGATAAAGACGCAGCGTTTGCCAAATACATGAAGGATGCCACCTTTGTAGTACGAAGCGCCCGTACGCTGACGAAGGTCGTCGATAAGCTCGAGGAAATTGACCTGGCAAATAAGGACATCATGGGCGATGTCTACGAGTACTTGCTCTCCAAGCTGTCGACGAGCGGCACGAACGGTCAGTTTCGCACGCCCCGTCATATTATCAGCATGATGGTTGAGCTTATGGAGCCGACTCCCCAGGATGCAATCTGCGATCCCGCTATGGGAAGCGCTGGCTTTATCTGCGGTGCCGCTCAGTATATTAAAGAGCATTATGCGACCGAGCTTATGGACTCTGCCGTGCAGGAACGCTTCCAGACCACAATGTTCTCGGGCCACGACACCGATTCGACAATGATGCGCATTGGCGCCATGAACATGATGCTGCACGGTGTTGAAGCTCCGAATATTACACAGCTCGACTCACTGTCCGAGGATAACGGCGTTCGCGATGCGTATACGCTGATTATGGCTAATCCTCCCTTTAAGGGAAGTCTGGACAACGAGGCAGTCTCTAAAGATTTGTTGAGTACGGTCTCAACCAAAAAGACCGAGCTGCTCTTTTTGGCGCTCTTCCTTAAGAGCCTTAAAATTGGTGGACGCTGCGCTTCGATTGTTCCCGATGGCGTATTGTTCGGCTCTCAGAAGGCTCACAAAGCCATTCGTAAGGAAATTATCGAGAACAACCGTTTGCAAGCGGTGATTTCGATGCCTTCTGGCGTTTTTAAGCCCTATGCGGGTGTGTCGACGGCGATCCTTATCTTTACGCGCACCGACAACGGCGGCACCGATAATGTGTGGTTCTACGACATGCAGGCCGACGGCTTTAGCTTGGATGACAAGCGTGACCCTATTGATGCCAACGATATACCCGATATCATCGAGCGTTTCCATCATCTGGATGTCGAGATGGATCGTGCTCGTACTGACAAGAGCTTTATGGTGCCGGTACAGGAGATTATCGATAACGATTACGACCTGTCGATCAATAAATACAAAGAAATTGTCTACGAGAAGATTGAGTATCCGCCCACCAGCGAGATTCTCGCCGAAATCAAAGAGCTCAACGATAAGATTGCTAAGGGTTTGGAAGAACTGGGAGAGATGCTGTAATGAACCTTTCTGAATCCCAGCTTAAAGAGTGCGTGGGTAACGCGAAAAGTTTTTTGCGCGTTGCAGAGCTTATAGAGAAGGATGGCTTGGCGGCATTAGTGACAGGCGAGCTAATTCCTTTAGTTGTAAATGTCACACTCTCTATTGAATTGTATTTGAAGGCGATTAAAGCGTACGAGTCCACGACTTATGAATGTCCAAAGGGACATAGGCTCGATTGTCTTTTTAAGACCCTGCGGCCTTCGTCGCAGCAGCAAATAAGAACCGGTTTCGCACAGCTGAGTAAAGTTCCTTTGGATGATTTGCTCTGTGAGGCAAGTAATGCGTTTGTTGAATGGCGCTATTCACATGAAAAAGTTGTGGTAGCTCATCCATTTGAACTAATCAAGTTCGCTCAAATCCTTCGTGACTATACCGAGAAGCTGTAATGGGGATAGAAATGACTGACTTAGAAGATGCGAAGGGCATCACTGGGGTTGCCGGCAAACCCGGATTTAGCGGGGAAGGGGCGAGCATAGCGCTTGGCGAGCTCTGCGAAATAATGAATGGATACGCATTCAAAAGCAAGCAGTACGTAGACGGGGGTATTCGAGTTATCCGAATTGCCAATGTTCAAAAAGGCTATCTCGAAGATTCGCATCCCTGCTTTTACCCGGCTTCAATGAAGAGATCGATAGCCCAGTTCCTTCTTAACGAGAATGATCTCCTGTTATCCCTGACTGGAAATGTCGGTCGTGTTGCGTTCCTTGATAAAAGGTTCCTGCCGGCGGCCTTGAATCAACGTGTCGCTTGCTTGCGAATCAAGGATGAATCGCAGCTGAATAAACGCTACCTTTTCCACTGTCTCAATTCGATGTGCTTTGAGAATAGGTGCATCGAATCGGCTAATGGCATTGCTCAGAAAAATCTAAGCACTGTCTGGCTTAGGGGCTATGCGATTCCTGTTCCACAAATGGATAAACAGTTGGAAATTGCCAGGAGGTTCGATTTAATACAGGCTCAAATCGATCGTGCGAAAGCGCAAATGATAAAACTCGACGCCCTCGTCAAATCGAGGTTTAACGAGCTGTTCGGGGGGTGCTCTGCAAAGGTGGGGGCAGATTGGCCTTCCGTGCCCATCTCTGAAGTTGTGCAAAAGCCGAAGAGCGGCGAGTGGGGTGAAGAGGATTTAGTTGGAGATGGCATCAAAGTGTTGAGGACTACTAATTTTACGGACACGGGTGTCGTGGATTATGCGAAAGTCGTAACAAGACAAATTGATAGAAAGAAATTAACAAATAAGGGACTTAAGCACGGCGATATTTTGATTGAAAAGTCGGGCGGTTCAGATAAGAAGCCTGTTGGTCGCGTCGTGTTGTTTGAGGGTGAGGATAACGTTTACCTCAATAACAATTTCACTGCTGCTTTGCGCATAAAGGATGCAACGGAAGTCGATTATCGCTATCTCTTTCATTTCATGTATATGAACTATTGGCAAGGGGGTACGCGTTCGTTCGAAAGCAAGACGACCGGATTGCATAACCTCAAACTGGGCGATTACCTTGCTAAAACCAAAATTGCCGTTCCACCAATCGGGGACCAAAGGGATTTTTCCGCTTTTGTCTGCCAGGTCGACAAACTGCGGTTTATGTTGCTTGGAAACCCTTCGCCTACATATCGCAGCCGTTCATTTTGTTGCTCAACAAATAGCGGTAATGGCAGGGTTATTTTAGAAGTAAATGATTATTAACTCCGATGCTTTAATGCAACCCGGTTACATATGGAGGTTGGTCAGCATGGCTGAATCCAAGCTTTCTGAAATCTTTATTCGTCGTGTTGACGAGATTGCGGCTCAGCTAGATAGCGCTAAGTCTGCAGTATTCTTTCAGGGCCTTACACCGTACATGTTGCGTGAGCTTGCGGGGCATCCTTCTGCCGTATGGGGGCTTGCCGATGCCATTGATTCCGATGGGTGCCTGGGCTTGGATTTACTTGCGCAGCTAAAAAAGAGCGCCTTTGGATGCCTGATGAATGAAGATGGACCCCTCCTTCTGCCATACGAAGTTTTGATTGACCTGCGCGGCGCTGTCGGCGAACTGTACGAGGGGAATATTGTAGTTGTTCGCAACAACCTGTTTGATGACATGGGGGAGTATCCCTCGCCGGCTTCGGCCGAGGCGCTCGGCGAGGCTGCTCGCGAATTGGACGTGGCACCCAAGGGCGCTGCTGCCGACAAGTACTATGCAAGTGTTCGACGGGTCGGTGATGGCTATTTGACGATGCCAGTGACGGTCGACGATGCCATTTCGCTCTCTTATATTGACTTGTTTGAGGTGCCCCACACCATGCCACAATTTGATGCCTCTACTGCGGGCACCCGGGTTGTTGTTCTCGGCGATGAGTATGCTGCATGCCGTTTGGCCCTGTGTGATGGCAATGCCCAGCCTGTTAGTTTTATTGTTGATGACCAGTTGTTTGAGGTTCGAGAGCAGTCGGAGAGACTCGTAACGCTTGTCCATACGGCTTCTCTTCTGTCTGCGCTCGATGTTCCCTTCGCCATTGTTGCTCAAAAACCGCAGCAAGAGTCCGAAGCTCCCAACGGTAATCGACTCCTTCCAATTCTTAAACGCTACTGGGGGAATGACGCAGGCTTCCGTGAGTTAAATATTTATAAGGACCCCTCGAGGGGCAAGGAGATGCAGGTCGTCTCTCAGGGCGAAATTGCGTCTTTTGCCGTCGAGCAAGCTGAGCGGGCTCAGAGGGGGGAGGATGGTTTCTCGAACATCTTTGTGACGGCTCCTACCGGTGCGGGTAAATCTTTGCTGTTCCAGTTGCCTGCCTTGTATCTTGCCTTGGAATACAACCTTTTGACGCTCGTGATAGAGCCGCTCAAGTCGCTTATGCACGATCAGGTCGCTGGACTTAAGGCTCGTGGGGCCAAAGACGTTATTGCCCTTAATTCCGATATTTCTTACCAGCAACGCCTGGAGGGGTATCGCAAGATTGCCGATGGTTCGGTATCGATTGTCTACCTCGCTCCCGAGTTGCTGCTTGAATCTTCGATCGAAACTATTTTGAACGGTCGTCGCCTGGGCATGGTGGTTGTTGACGAGGTGCATACGGTGTCTTCCTGGGGTAGGGAATTTCGACCTGATTATTGGTACCTGGGCTCTTACCTTAAGAGGCTCAGGGCCAATGGGGAATTATTCCCAATTTTTTGTCTAACCGCTACCGCTGTTTATGGTGGCAAGGACGATATGGTTGCTGGCACGCTGCGCGATCTTGAGCTGGATAATTGCAAACTGTATATCGGTAGCCCGCGCCGTGATGATATCGATTTTGACATTCGCCGTCTCGATAGGGCCGACCATTCCGGTCCTATCGAGGACGTTAAGCGCGATCTCGCCATTGACTGGATTTGCAACGCGGTCGCTCAAAACGACCACGCGTTGGTCTACTGTCCCTACAGGTCTCAGGTCGAGCAGATTGTTGAGAGCCAGCCGTGCGGTGGCAAGGTTCTCGGCTTTCACGCTGGGTATGACAGTGATTATAAGAAGTATGTTCGCGAGACCTTTTCTTCGGGCCAATGCCGTGTGATGGTCGCGACGAATGCGTTCGGTATGGGCGTGGACATTAACGACATCAACGCTGTCTACCACTATGCCCCAACGGGCAACCTTTCGGATTACGTTCAAGAGATCGGTCGAGGGGCGCGTAAAGAAGGGCTTCGCGCTGTGGCGGCTGTCGATTTCTTTGCTCAAGATGTACGTTATGCCCGGCAGCTGCATTCGCTCTCCGGTTTTTATCAGTGGCAACTCAAAGAAATCATGGCAAAGCTCTACAGGATGTACACCAGTAAGCCTGTCGGCAAACGCACTGAGAATATGCTGGTTTCGCCGGACTCTTTTTCTTATCTGTTTGCCAGGGAGTCTGACCGTACTAAGAAAACCAACTTGGTTAAGTCGGCTTTGATGATGGTCGCGCGCGATCTGGAAGACCGGTTTAACTACCCCGTGATTATCGTTAAACCAAAGCCTTCGTATACAACGCAATACGTTTGCATTAACAAAGACCAAGAGGAGTATTTCCTCCGTCGGTACGGTCGATATGTCGAACTTTTGACAAAGGGGAAAACACGTGTTGAAAAGCATGAGGGACAGGGTGATGTTCAGGTTCGCGATATGGGCGGAATCTACTGCCTCCAGGCATCGAAAATGTGGGAAGACAGGTTTCCCAATTTAACGTTCGCCGATTTTAAGCGTCGTCTATTTGGTGGTGAGATTTGTAGCGACAGCGACTCTCCGGCAGTGTCTTGCCGTCGAATTCTCGACATTGAATATCGACAGACATTTAGCTCCGTTGAGAATAAGTTCCGCAAGTATCTCGATGCAATTAGGGCCGCGTTTGAGGAGCTTATGCTCGAAGGACGTTTTACCAAGGATGACTTCGCAAAGGCATTGCGCGCGCAGCTGGGGGTGACAAAGCTGCCGTTTGATGTACGACTTCTGTTTGAGGCGCTGCTTCGTCCAACGTCAAGCGGTTACAGCACGCCTGGTGATATGTCATTCAAGTGCATTGTCCGCATAGCGAATCAAAAGCACCTTGTGCAACGCAACGCGCAATATAAGGTGGGCCGTCAGTACCTCGAGAGTGCCATGAGATGTCTGTCCGACGCCCTGCCCAAGTTGGCTCCGAAAGAAGGGGGCTCGGGCAAGCATCGTCGACTCTTCCTGGATACGAATGGTCCCAATGTCCGCCTCTCGTTTGCTGAGGTTCTGCAGGCTCTGAACCTTGCAAGTTATGAGATTCGTGGCGGCGAGAATCCAGAAATTTCCGTTTGGGTTAAAGACGCGGATAAGCTGAAATCGCTTTCGATGGACGCACGCTACAGCAATCAAGTGCTTCGCGAGCAGGATGCGCGCCACGATTATTCTGCGCGTGTGATGAAGCGCTTCTTTGAGGTTAAGTTGTCCAATGAAGCTCGCTGGGATCTTATTGAGGACTACTTCTTGGGCAACGACGATCGAGTTGCCGCGGTGTTGGGTATTTCTGACGTATCTGCATTAGACGCTGGGGGCCTGTCTGGTCGCGAGGCAGATGATTTTAGTGATGCATCGCCAGACTCGGCGTCGGGGAATGGTTCCGAGTCCTCTAGCATAATGGCTGGCTTACGTGCGCTTCGCGAGATGCGCAACAAGACCACACCGCTTGCTTCTCAGCAAAAGGGAACGCTGACGGGAGATTTCTCTGAGGATAATGGACGTGCGCAGTCAGGGTCTCCGCGCGTAAAAATTGTTCCTCCTGTTGCGATTGTTGACGAGGGCGATTCCTTTGAAGGCTGTCCTCCGTTTAAGGTGTGGAATAAAGTCCGCGGCGATGTGACAACGACCGATGCTCTGAATGAGGCTACGGAGCTCAAGAGGGAAATTGGTAGAGTTGGTTACGAGACTCCTTTGTATCGCCCGACGCTTAAGGTCGAGAAGACCGGGGATGAGCTTCATCCGCTTTTGGCTTGGGAGGTTGCCAACGTAATGCTTTTTGATGCGGCTCAGGTTGACGAGTTTGCCCTTGTGCAAGGTGTTGCTGGCTGGACTGCGTATCTGTTGGGGCGTGGTACGGCAGCTAAGGAGTTAAAGCGATTGGTGAAAATAAGGTAGGGGATAGTTAACTCGATAGCGTTCCGCCGAGAGCCGGGCTCTTGGTTGAGCAGCCACGGCCGCAACGGCGCTTGAATTGGGTCGAGTGCCGCAAACGCTTCTGCTGGCAAACGGGTATACTCATGTGAGCAAATTATCGGGGCGCCTTGGGCGCCCCTTTTACGAGAAGGGCTGAACTATGGCCGAGCTTGAGTCCCAACCACTGTCTGACGAGGAGCGCGCCGAGTTGGAAGAGCTCCGCGCCGAGAAGGCCCGTCGCGAGGCCCAGGAAGAGGCACGCCGCGAGCGTGAGGAGCTGGCCGCCCTGCGTGCCGAGCGTGAGAAGGCCGAGGAGGCCGCTGCGAAGGCCGCATCCGGGCCCGCGCCCGCACCCGCGCCTAAGCCTGCCGCTGCGAAGCCTGCGCCTGCCGCGCCCAAGCCTCAGCCTAAAAAAGCCGCTCGTCCCAAGCCCGTCGATTCCAAGCCGAGTCGTGACGAGATGACCTTTGCTCAGCGCATGGTCACCTCCAAGGAGCCTACGGGCGAGAACGAGATCCCTGGCATGGCGCCGGCTCAAAAAATCATCATTGTCCTTGCCCTCATCGCGTTTGTCATCTTTATGGCTTACACGATCCTGACCAGCATGGGCCTGCTCTAACCGATTCGCATCGGGCGTCATGTCCGCATGCTCTGCTCTCGTCCAACCCTTAAATTCTGCACCACACATCCGAAAGGTCGCCCCATGGCTTTGACCGACATCTCGCATCCCACCGACATTGCAATGCTCACCGATCTGTACGAGCTCACTATGGCCCAGGGCCTGTGGGAGAGCGGCAAGGCCAATGAGCAGGGTTGTTTTACCGCGTTTTACCGCGACCATCCCTTCGGCAGCGCGTATGCCGTCATGTGCGGCACCGCCGAACTGCCCGAGCTGGTCGAGAACCTGCGCTTTACGCCCGAGGACATCGACTATCTAGCTTCGCTCCAGGCTCCGGCCGGCGGCGCGATGTTTAAGCCTGCATTCCTCGACTACCTGCGCAACTTCCGTGCGCACGTGAACATTGACGCCGTGCCCGAGGGCGAGCTCGTGTTTCCGCGCGAGCCCATGGTGCGCGTCACCGGCCCGTCGTTGGAGTGTCAGCTGCTCGAGACCGCGCTGCTCAACATCGTCGGCTTCCAGACGCTTGTTGCC
This sequence comes from Coriobacteriaceae bacterium, assembly GCA_905194545.1. Classification (GTDB taxonomy): domain Bacteria; phylum Actinomycetota; class Coriobacteriia; order Coriobacteriales; family Coriobacteriaceae; genus Collinsella. Next base: position 26,707 of record CAJJSS010000012.1, read on the forward strand.
ACCAAGACGGCGCGCGTGGTACTGGCGGCCGATGGTCGCCCCGTTGCCGAGTTCGGCTTGCGTCGCGCCCAGGGTCCCGATGGCGGCCTGGCTGTTGCGCGCGCGAGCTACGTGGCGGGCTGCTCGTCTACGTCCAACGTGCTTGCCGGGCGCCGCTACGGCATTCCCGTCTTTGGCACGCATGCGCATAGCTGGGTGATGAGCTTCGATTCCGAGCTCGAGGCGTTCCGTGCGTTTGCCAAGTCGAGCCCCAAGAATTGCACGCTGCTCATTGACACGTACGATGTGCGGGAGGGCTGCGAGCATGCCATTACGGTTGCCAAGGAGATGGAGGCTGCGGGTGAGCGCCTGTCGGCTATTCGCATTGACTCGGGCGACCTGGCCAAGTTGTCCAAGTATGTTCGCGGCCGTTTTGACGCCGAGGGCCTGCCCTATGTGGGGATTTCGGTCTCCAACGATCTGGACGAGTACACGATTCAGTCGCTGCTCGACCAGGGCGCGCCCATCGATAGCTTTGGCGTGGGCACCAAGCTCGCGACCTGCTACGATCAGCCGGCGCTGGGCGGCGTGTACAAGCTTTCGGCCCGCCGCGCGAGCGACGGGGAGCCGTGGACGCCGGTAGTGAAGCTTTCCGAGCAGCCCTACAAGCGCACGATCCCGGGTGTGCAACGCGTGCGCCGTTATTACGACGGCTTTGGCGGCCCGGTCTGCGACATGATCTACGACGAGGACCATCTGGCGGGGGAGGGCGCCGCGCGCGGCAATACCCTTGTGGCCGTGAACGATGCCGCCTTGGTGACCGATGTGTCCGAGCTCGAATATCGTGAGCTGCTGGTGCCGATCGTGCGCGACGGCAGTGCGGTGGCTCCGCGTGAGAGCATCGAGGACGCACGCGAGCGCTGTGCTTGGGCAATCGATCATCTGGACGCCGCTTACAAGCGCTTCCTGTATCCGCAGACCTACGTGGTGGGTATGGAGCAGGGCCTGGCACAGGTGCGCGACGAGCTCGTGCGCAAGAACATGGCCGCGGCATCGGCCTTCCCCTGGGCAAAATGATCCGAAGGGGACGGAGGAAAACGGATCATTTTCTCGCTCGCCCGCTCGCCCGCTCGCCCGCTCGCCCGCTCGCCCGCTCGCTCGACATTCGATTGGTTTGACGTATGACGACTTCCTATAAAACGATGGTGGTAAAGATCGGTTCGTCCACGGTGGTTGGCGCCGACGGTAAGGTCAACCGCGCCTTTATCGGCGGCCTGGCCGATCAGGCCGCGGCCCTGCGTAAGCTCGGCTGGTGCTTGGTCGTGGTGAGCTCGGGTGCCATCGCGTGCGGTTATCCCGTGCTGGGCTTCGACCGCAAGCCGGTCGGCGATCTGCCGAGCCTGCAGGCATGCGCTTCGGCTGGCCAGTGCATCATCTCGTCGGCCTACGACGAGGAGTTCCATGCGCGTGACCTTCTTACCTCGCTCGTGCTGCTCACGCGCCACGACACGGCGCGCCGTACGTCCTACCTGCACGCGCGCGACGCCCTACTGCGCCTAGTGGAGCTGGGCGTGGTGCCGGTTGTCAACGAGAACGACACCGTCACCGTCGATGAGATCAAGTTCGGTGACAATGACACGCTGGCGGCGCTTGTGAGCTGCCTGGTTTCTGCCGATCTGTGCGTGACGCTTTCGGACATCGACGGCCTCTACACCGCCAATCCGCACGAGGACCCGACGGCCGAGTTTGTCCCGGTCGTGCATAAGATCGATGCCAAGATCATTGCCTCGGCGGGCGATTCTTCGACGTCGGTAGGCACCGGCGGCATGATCACCAAGATCCGCGCGAGCCGCATTTTGATGACGGCTGGCATTCAGAGCGTTATCTGCTCGGGCGAGGAGCCCGATGCGCTCGTGCGTCTGGCCCGTGGCGAGAGCGTGGGTACGCTGTTCGATCCGCCGGCGGAGCGCCTGGACATCGCGCCCCGCAAGCTGTGGATCGCGCTGGGTGACAAGGCGCACGGCTCGGTGACGGTTGATGACGGTGCCGCAAAGGCGTTGGTCAGCCGCGGCTCATCGCTGCTCGCGGTGGGTATTCGCCAGGTCGATGGAGATTTTGCCGAGGGCGATGTGCTCGACGTGTGCGACCCGAACGGCATGGTTGTCGCGCGCGGTATCGCCGAGGCCGATTCGGACGTGCTGGAACTTGCAGCCGGACGCCGTCAGGACCAGATTGCCAGCAACCGCCTGCTGGCAGACCTGGCCGAGAAGCCCGCGATCCACAGGGACAACTTGATAGTGTTCGCATAAGGAGAGACAGCGCTGCGGCTCGTTTTGCCAGCAGTGCTGCCTCTCCTTTGCCGGCACTTTGGGACATTCCTTCGCTAGAAGATCTGACGCAGGTCTCCGCGGTTGAGGGCTTCGTCGAAGAGGTGCTTGAATACCTTGCTGCCGTGCAGGCCGTCGTGCTCGAACTCGTTGGTCACCCAGGCGTGCGAGTTGCCCACGCGGCTGAGCGTGTCGAGCTGCATGCCCGAGTCCACGTACATGTCATCGAAGTACACGGCGGCCTGGAGTGGCACCTCGTTGCAGGCAAGTCGCTGCGGGTCGTAGATCTTGTCCCAGCTGGTGTCTTCCATTAGCAGATCCATCGCGGGCTTGAAGGGCTTGAGTTCGGGCATCTGCTCAAACATCCACGGGAACGTGGCCTCGCCGGTAAACATGAGCGGGCGCGCGAGTGTGTCGAACTCGGCACGATGGGCTTTCTCTCCTGCCGCGGCCCAGCGAATGGGCATGGTGTCGCCGTCGGCGTAGATGAATTCCTGCAACGTCCAGTACAGCGGATTCGTGCGTGTGTTGGTGCGCTCGAAGGCGCGCATCAAAAAGCTATCGGATACCGAGGCGCCGCAGCTCAGCGTGCCGTCGCCGTCAACAAACGCGTGATCGATAATCCAATGCATGCGCTCAAAGCTCGGCTTCATGCCAAAGTCGCTGCCCATGAGCTGCAGGCGCTCGACTGTCATCGGCGAGCCGTCGGGCAACACAGGCTTTTTCTCCTCGAGGGCATCTGCCAGGGCCGCCACGCGCTCGACGTCGGCGGGGTAGCGGTCGTAATACTGCTGTGTCTTGGCTGCCATGCGCGGAAAGGTGTGCGCGTAGACTTCGCTGGCGCTCGCCGGCACGTGCGGAATGCCACCGCAGGTAAAGCTCGCCGACACGCCCTCGGGGAAGAGCGACAGATAGCTCAGCGTTAAAAAGCCGCCGTAGCTTTGGCCGAGCGTGACCCACGGCCTGCCGCCAAAGCCCACGAGGCGCAGGTACTCAAAATCGCGAACGATGGAGCTGGCGAGGTGGCGCTTGAGGAAGTCCGCCTGCGAGCGGGCCGCATCGGAGCCGGCCGCCGTCGCGCGCTCGCCCAGAGCCGCGATCGTGCGCCCGTCTACGCAGTTGCTGCGTCCCGTGCCACGCTGGTCGGGAAGGACCACGCGGAAGTGCTTGACGGCCTCCTCGATCCAACCGTCGCTCGTGGGTGACAGCGGACGCGGGCTCTCGCCACCGGGGCCGCCCTGCAAAAAGAGGAGCAGCGGCAGATCGTCGTTGATACGGTCGGGTGCGCAAACCACGCGGTAGAAAAGCTTGATGCTCTCGGGCGCGCCGGCGATGGGCGCCGGCATGGCGCCGCGGCGCATGGTGCTGCCGACGGCCAAAAGCATGGGCTCCAGGCCGCGCCAGTCGAGGGGGACATCGATGCTGTGGTCCTCGACATACAGGCCGGGGACATGGTACGAAGTGATGAGGGCCATGCGGTACTTCCGTTCGTTGCGGTGTTTCGGGTTGACCAATTCTACCGCCGCGCGCGAGGGCATGCACAAATCGGCTACCATGGTGGGCAAACTACTAAGAGAAAGGGCCGCCCATGTCGGTCGATATAGCCACGTATGTCCACGATCTTGCTGTTGCCGCCAAGGCAGCGTCGGCCTCGCTTGCCACGGCGAGCGACGAGCAGCGCCAGGAGGCCGTGCGCGCCATGGCCGCGGCGCTGCGCGATGGTGCCGACTCCATCGTCGCCGCCAACGAGCTCGATATGTCCGCCGCGCGCGATGCGGGGACCTCGGCGGGGCTCCTCGATCGCCTGTTGCTGACGCCCGAGCGCGTCGAGGGCATGGCCGCCGGCCTGGAGAAGCTTGCCGAGCTGCCCGATCCCGTCGGCCGCGTGCTCGACCATCGCGTGCTTGCAAGCGGCGTGGACCTCACCCGCGTGAGCGTGCCGCTGGGTCTGGTTGCCATGGTGTACGAGGCGCGCCCCAACGTGACGGCCGATGCCGCGGGCATCTGCATCCGCACCGGCAACGCCTGTATCCTGCGCGGCGGTTCGCTGGCCTATCACTCGTGCGCCATGATTGCCGAACTGCTGGCCGATGCGCTTGAGGCCCAGGGTTTCCCGCGCGAAGCTATCTCGATGATCGAGTCTACCGACCGCGAGGCCACCGGCGAGCTCATGAAGCTCCGCGGCGTCGTCGATGTGCTCATTCCGCGTGGCGGTGCGGGCCTGATCCAGCGCTGCGTGCGCGAGTCGCTCGTTCCGGTGATCGAGACGGGCACGGGTAACTGCCACATCTACGTGCATGAATCCGCCGACTTCGATAAAGCGCTCAATATTATCGTCAACGCTAAGACGCAGCGCGTGGGCGTGTGCAATGCCGCCGAGTCGCTGCTGGTCGACCGTGCCGTGGCGGATTCGTTTTTGCCGGCGGTCGTTGCCGTGCTGCACGACCACGGCGTGCTGATTCACGGCGACGAGGCCACGTGCGCCGCATGCGCTGCCGCCGGGCTTGCCGAGGGCGACGACTATGTAGCCGCGACTGAGGAGGACTGGGGCCGCGAGTATCTGGCGCTCGAGATGAGCGTGAAGGTCGTGGCGAACGAGGACGAAGCCATCGCGCACATCAACCGCTACGGCACCATGCACTCCGAGGCCATCGTTGCCGAGGACGAGGATGCCTGCGAGCGCTTCCTGGACGCGGTCGATGCCTCGGCCGTGTATGCCAACGCCAGCACGCGCTTCACCGACGGCGGCGAGTTTGGCCTGGGCGCCGAGATCGGCATCTCGACCCAAAAGCTCCACGCCCGCGGCCCCTTTGCCGCCGAGGCCCTCACCACCTACAAATACAAGCTCCGCGGCACCGGCCAGGTCCGCCCCTAAACCTACCAAAAAGGGACAGGTTTATTTTGGCAGGTTTTATCTGCGGTTTTGCCGGGCGACACGTTCGCCCGGCTTTTTTCTCCGCATAACTTTTTTGCCTTTCGGCTTGAGCCGCGGCGATATACGATAGTGACACCGTGTCCTAACATCGACTCACCTGGAGGTATTGCCATGTCCCAGACGCTCACCGCCGGAATCACCCGCGACCGCGCATTCGAACTGCTCAACGAGCACAACAAGGACCCGTTTCACATTACCCATGGCGAGACGGTTGAGGGCACCATGCGCTACTTTGCGCGCGAGTTCGACCCCGAGAACGAGGAGTTTTGGGGCATCGTCGGCCTGCTGCACGACTTGGATTGGGAGGAGCATGAGGACGACCCCATGAACCACACCATCTATACTGCCGAGATTCTTAAGGGTGAAGGTGCGTCTCCCGAGCTCATTCGCGCCATCCAGACGCACACGTCGGACTTCAACACCTCGCTGCCCAAACCCGAGCTGCAGATGGAAAAGATCCTGTTTGCCTGCGATGAGCTCACCGGCCTGATCGGCGCCGCCGTCATCATGCGCCCGAGCAAGAGCGTTATGGACTTTACGACCAAGTCGCTCAAGAAGAAGTTCAAGGACAAGCGCTTTGCCGCCGGCTGCTCGCGCGACGTGATTTCGCAGGGCGCCCTGATGCTCGGCTGGGAGCTCCCCGAGCTCTTTGACCGCACCATCGCGGCCATGCAGTCCTTCGCGCCCGACCGCGACACCTTCCAGGCCTAACCTGCCAAAAAGGGACAGGTTTATTTTGGTAGGTTTTATCTGGGAAAACGCTTCCGTTGGATGTTATTCAGCGGAAGCGTTTTCTGTTTGACATGGTGAAGCTGGCGAATGGCGGCGCCTCGCGGCAGACAGCTGCGCTTCGCCGTATCCGTAACTCGGCAAACGCGACGCTACGACGCGTTCTTGATAATCCATGTTCCCAGTCCGGTCAGCAGCTGAACCTGCTTAATCGTTAGCCCTTGTTTTCGAAGCGCGAGAATCGCCTCATTGCGAAGTGGCTTGGAGGCGGATTTGAGTTCCGTCGGAGCACATCCTGCGACACTCTGCACGATTGCCGTGCCAAATTCGCATAGATCTTCCTCGCGAACCTTGGCTGTTGCGCTGGGGCGATAGGGAAGCGACGGCGTACTTTCCATGAGCCGAAGGTATGAGCGAGGTGTTGGGAATATAACACCGACAACGCTGCCGGTAACATGCGGCCGTGACCTGGCACTCATGAGATACTCGCGATGGCTGCTCCAGGGATATTCGTCGTATGCTGCCAGTCCCGCTTTTTGTGGATTCAAATGAATGTATCGAATTGCCTCGAGTAAATATACTTCTGACTTAATGGGCGAATCCCAAAACCGCTCCTGAAACACGTGGCCGATATGCCCCGTCCGCGCATTGTACCTGCCCGCATACGATACGGCTATCGCATGCATCGCGTCGCTCTTGCGGTCGTCCGGATCGTCGATGAGCAGATGAATGTGGTTTCCCATAAGGCACCAAGCGATAAGCTCGATATTGTGTTTGGGGAGGATCGCATCGAGGATCTGAAGCATGGCGATTCGGTCCTCGGCATCGTCAAACAGCAATTGCCCTCCGTTTCCACGCAACGTGATGTGGAAATAACCGGTTGGTGACTTTGAACGAGGTTTTCTCGGCATGGCCCCTCCTTTAGCTTGGATGGGCTGAAGATACCTCATTCGGGGGCTTCGGTTGTCGAGATTCAGTTCACCGACTATAGCTGCTACCTGCCGAAATATAATTGCGTTTTCAAATTGATGCTTTTTAATGGTAATTGAGTAAGACGGGCGCGCTTGTTGTGGATGCGGGCGTTGGTTACGTCGATCTGGACGGCCCTCGCGTGATGTCATCGCAAATGGGCTTCACGCATTTTTGCGGCGATAGAAAAATGGTCGGGCGCTCTTAAACAAAACGGAGCACCCGACCATTTACTGATTGTTTGTTGATGTTTGGCCAGATAGAACCTGCCAAAATAAACCTGTCCCTTTTTGGCAGGTTAGTTGAGGGCGGCTTGGGCTAGGCGGGCTTCGGCGGCCTCCTCGGTGACGCCCAATGCCACGGCGAACTCCTCGATGGAGCGGCGCTTGGCTTCCTTGAGTACACGCATATAGTAAGAGCTGGGCTTTTTATCGGCTTCCTCGGCCTGGCGAATGCGGTGCATCATGGTCTTTGCCACGCGGACCGTCTCGGGTGCGCCCAGCTTGAGCTGCTGCTTAAAGTGTGTCTCTTCAAGCGAGCTGTTGCGCTCGGTAAAGGTGTCGCACTCCAGCTCGTCATAGTGGCTCAGCAGATGCTCGGCATCTTGCTGAGAGATGGCGGCATGTAGACGGTCGGCCTGCGCCACGGGGTACATAAGGATCGTCTGCGCATGCCCCTGCTTGGCCTCGAGCAACAACATGGGCTGCGGCGTGTCGTCCCTAAAACCGACGACGGTGCAGACTCCCTGACCCGGATGAATGACGTGTTGACCGATTGAGAACATGCTACCTCCAACTTATACGAATTTACGTATGTCTAGAATAACACGCTGACGTGCGCAAATCCTCGCTTTATGCAGGAAAAGCACACAACTCTGATAGGTAAGAGTATTCGATAAAAGACACAGCTCATTCACGCCTTTATGCATTTTCAACGCGTGCATAATCTGCAGGCAGACCGGCATCTTTGAGTGACTCCATACAAGCTGTAGTCAATTTTGTGCATATGCAATTTCGATTGGCTTTACCCTGCGACAGTGCCCCTCGCTTGTGATAGAGTGCTACAAACTCTGGCTTTTGCCCTACGAGTGACCAAGAGCTCGGGGGCTTTAACACAAGGAGGATCTATGCCCGAGAAGATTGAAGAGCTGGTACGCGCTGCGCTTGCTGCGGCCCAGGAGGCCGGCGACCTTTCCGCATTTGAACTTGACGATTGCGCTATCGAGCGACCGGCTGACACTTCTCATGGCGAGTGGACCTCCACCATGGCCCTGAAGTCCGCCAAGCTGGCTCACTGCGCCCCGCGCAAGATCGCCGAGGCCATCGTTGCCCATATGCCCGAGGACCCCGCGATTGAGAAGGTCGAAATCGCAGGCCCCGGCTTTATCAACTTCTACCTCTCCGTTGCCGTCAAGAATGCCATCTTTGGCGAGGCTCGCGAGAAGGGCATGGACTTCGCTAAGTCCAACGTCGGTGGTGGCCTGAAGACCCAGGTCGAGTTTGTTTCCGCCAACCCCGTCGGCCCCATGCACATCGGCCACGGCCGCTGGGCCGCGCTGGGCGACTCGCTCTGCCGTGTTATGGACCACGCCGGTTACGACATCCAGCGTGAGTTCTACATCAACGACCACGGCTCTCAGATGAACACCTTCGGTAACTCCATCAGCACGCGCTATATGCAGCTTGCCGACATCATCGCCAAGCAGGGCGTTGATATCGAGGAGGCTCACAAGCTGCTGATCGCCGACCGTGACGCCTTTGTTGCCGACGAGAACGACGAGCACCCCGAGACCCATCCGTATCAGGACAACTTTGCCGAGACTCTGGGCAAGGACTCCTACGGCGGCGACTACATCATCGACGAGGCCGCCGAGTTCTGGCGCACCGACGGCGATAAGTGGGTCAACGCCGATCCTCAGGAGCGCATGGAGAGCTTCCGCGAGCGCGGCTATGTTAAGATGGTCGATAACATGCGCGACCTCTGCCACGCCGTCAACTGCGACTTCGATCGTTGGTACTCCGAGCGCTCGCTGTACGTGAAGGACACCGAGGGCGAGACCGCCGGCACCTCCGCCGTCGACCGCGCTTTTGAGAAGCTCGACAAGATGGGCTACCTCTACACCAAGGACGGCGCCCTGTGGTTCCGCTCCACCGATCTGGGCGACGACAAGGACCGCGTCCTGATCAAGTCCGACGGCGAGTACACCTACTTCGCCTCCGACGTCGCCTATCACTGGGATAAGTTCCAGCGGGTCGATCACGTCATCGACATCTGGGGCGCCGACCACCACGGTTACATCGAGCGCGTACGCTGCGTCTGCGACGCTCTGGGTTACCCCGGCAAGTTTGAGGTTCTGCTGGGCCAGCTCGTCAACCTGCTGCGTAACGGCAAGCCCGTCCGTATGTCCAAGCGCAAGGGCACCATGGTGACCCTGCAGGAGCTCGTCGACGAGGTCGGCTCCGATGCCGCTCGCTACACGCTCATCTCCAAGAGCTCCAACCAGATGGTCGACTTCGACATCGAGGCCGTTAAGAAGCGCGACAACTCCAACCCGGTCTATTACGTGCAGTATGCTCACGCCCGCGTGTGCTCCATCCTGCGCCGTGCCGCCGACGTTACCGCCGAGCAGGCCGACGAGATGGGCATGAAGGCCGTTGCCGCCAAGGCCATCGGTGAGAACGTCGATTACTCGCTGCTGACCGACCCGACCGAGCTCGCCCTTTCGCGCAAGCTCAACGAGCTCACCGACCTGATCGCCAGCTGTGCTCGCGATCGCGCTCCGTTCCGTCTGACCCACTTTGCCGAGGAGCTCGCCGGCGACTTCCACAGCTTCTACGCTGCCTGCCAGGTTCTGCCGAGCGAGGGCCGTCCCGTCGACCCCGAGCTTTCGCGCGCCCGTCTGGCAGCTTGCGACGCTGTCCGCGTGACGCTCGCCCTGGTGCTCACCCTCGTTGGTGTTTCCGCGCCCGAGCAGATGTAACCTGCGGGTCATTTGTCCGTGTAGGTTTGGTTTAACTGAGCCCTATAAGCCCGATCTCCTACGGAGGTCGGGCTTTTTTCGCAAACGCCGACGTATTGATGAATTTGGAGCTGCTAGAAATTCGAAACTATGCCGGTTAACTACGATGAATTGAGGAATTCTAACCACGCCGGCTTTTTGCTAAAAAGTGCAAGGCATCTACCTGCGGTTTTAGTTCAACAAGTTTCGGAGTGGTCGCGGTTGAGCGATTCATCGTAGTAAACCGCCATAGTTTTGGCGGAGGCAGTCAGATTTGTGGGTGGCAAACAAAGAGTGTCCCTTTTGACTAGTCGTTTAAGAACGCCCCCAATGACTAAGTTGCAGGTGGCGGCGGTTGTGTTACACTAACGCTGCGTAGTTGACGCAATCATCTCGATACAGATCAATGATGTCCGTCGTTTTGAACGGAACTAGACTGTTTAGCCGCCCTGAAGGTTTATGCAGGGAGCATGTGATCACAGGGCTTGAAAAGAAAGTTGAGCAAACACTGTGTCTGATCAACAGCAAGAAAACGAAATAACGACGACGCAGGCCGCTCCCGCTGCACCGGTTGCGTCGGACCAGGTCGCGGCGCCCGCGCAAGCCTCGGCTCCTGAGACGCCTAAGGCTGCTTCGACGCCTATGCCTGTAGCGGCTGAGAAGGCCGTGCCTGCAACTGGTGAGGAGGCTGCTCCGGCAAAGCCCAAGCGCATGCGCCGCACGGCCAAGCCTGCCGCTGACGGCGAGGAGGTCACCAAGCCAAAGCGCCGTACCACGCGCACGACGCGCGCCAAGCTCACCGTTGCAGCTGACTCCTCGGCGCCGATTTCCGATGAGGTCGCGCAGGCACGTGCGTTGGCGCAGATTAGCGAGGCTCAGGTGGTGCGCGCCCGCCGTCGTGCTGCCGAGCGCGAGGCCGCGGCTCTGACCGAGCTTGCAGCTCCGTCTGTGCCCGAGACGCCTGCCGCCACCGAGACTCCTGTCGCCGACCAGCCGACCGAGAAGCCGGTACCGCGCACACGCCGCCGCACGGCTGCTAAGGCCGAGCAGGTTGCTGAACAGGTAACCCCCGAGCTCACTGAGGCTTCGGTCCGTTCCGCGGCAGGGGAGGGCACATCGCCTGTTGAGCCCGCTGCGCCTGTCGAGGCCAGCGAAGTTCCCGTTGTCGATCCGGCTTTGCGCCCGCACCGTCGCGGTCGCAAGCCCAAGGCCTTCGTCGAGGCCGAGAAGGCCGCAGCCGCAGCCGCCGCCGCTCGGGATGCTGCGGCGACCGCCAAGTCCTCAACTGCTGCCGATGAACCCGTCCAGGATGCTACGACTTCCGAGGCCGTTTCTGCCGATGCCGAGCCCGCCGACGTCCGTCCCGGTCGCAGCCGTCGCACTGCTGCTAAGCGCACGTCCAAGGCTAAGGCTGCCAAGAAGGGTGCGTCCGAGGATTCCGCCGAGACGACCGCCGATGCATCGACTGATGCCGTCGAGCCCCAGGACGTCGAACAGCCTGCATCCGAGAAGCCCAAGCGCGGTCGCAAGAAGTCCGTTAAGGCCAAGGCCGCCGAGCAGCATGCTGATGTCGAAGCGCAGGTCGATTCCGGCGCCGAGGCCAATGACGCCGCTGCGGCCAATGTTGACACCACCGCAACCGATGGTGCCGCCCCCGCCGAGGGCGAAGACGGCGTTCGCCCCAACCGTCGCCAGCACAAGCGCAACGAGGAGCGCAACGAGCGCAAGGACGAGCGCAACAACGACCGTCGCAACCGCCAGCGCGATCGCAAGCAACGCAACAAGGAGCGTAATGCCGCTCCCACCGAGCCCACGCTTTCGCGCGAGGAGCTCGCTGCCATGAAGGTCGCCGAACTGCGCGAGAAGGCCAAGGAGTTCGAGATCGAGACGACCGGCAAGAAGAAAGCCGAGCTTGTCGAGGAGATCTACGTCACCGCCGCGAAGGCCGAGGGCTTCCGCGACATCAAGGGCATTCTGCAGATTCGCCCGGACAGCTCCGGCATCATCCACGCCCATGGCTACATGAAGTCCAACGACGACGCCTTCGTGCCCGCCTACCTCATCCGCTCCGCGCGCCTGCGCACGGGCGACGTCATCGAGGGCTCGCTGCGCCCCTCGCGTGGCGGCGACAAGCGCGCCGGCCTCGCCAAAATCACGACCGTCAACGGTCTGGATCCCGAGCAGATTCGCAACCGCCCCAAGTTTGGTGACCTCACCCCGGTCTATCCCAACGAGCCGCTGCGCATGGAGCACGGCAAGGACTCCATTACCGGTCGCGCCATCGACATCGTGTCGCCGATCGGCAAGGGTCAGCGTGGCTTGATCGTGTCCCCGCCCAAGGCCGGCAAGACCACGATCCTCAAGAAGATCTGCCAGTCTATCTCGATTAACAACCCCGAGGTGCACCTCATCTGCCTGCTCGTCGACGAGCGCCCCGAAGAGGTCACCGATATGCAGCGTTCCATCAAAGGCGAGGTTGTGGCGTCGACCTTCGATATGCCCGCCGACAACCACACTCGCGTGGCAGAGCTCGTCATCGAGCGCGCCAAGCGCATCGTGGAGCTGGGCGGCGATGTTGTGGTGGTGCTCGACTCCATCACGCGTCTTGCCCGCGCCTACAACTTGGCGGCGCCCGCCTCAGGCCGCATCCTTTCGGGCGGCGTCGATTCGGCGGCACTGTATCCTCCCAAGCGCTTCCTGGGCGCAGCCCGTAATATCGAGAACGGCGGCTCGCTCACCATCCTGGCCTCTGCCCTCATCGACACCGGTTCCAAGATGGACGAGGTCATCTTTGAGGAGTTCAAGGGCACCGGCAACATGGAGCTTAAGCTCGACCGCGACCTGGCCGACCGCCGCATCTTCCCGGCTATCGACCCCGTTGCCTCCGGTACGCGTAACGAGGACCTGTTGGTCGACGAGCAGATGCGTCCGTTTGTCTTTGGTCTGCGTCGCATTCTTGCCGGCATGAACAACACCGAGCGCGCAGCCGCATCGTTTATCAAGGGTCTTAAGGGCACCAACACCAACCAGGAATTCTTGGTGCGTTCGGCCAAAAAACACAGCGACTACGAGCAGACGTTCTAGGTTGTCATCCACACGCAGCGATAGTCATCAATGCGATAAAGGGTCGGGGCTTTGAGCCTCGGCCCTTTTCCATATCGCCGCTCCGCGCTTATTTTTAACCGTAAGACCGACGAGCAGCAGGTTTCCCGTTTCAATCCGACATCGTCGCTTGCAATCGACGGGGCGGTTTCGCATAATAGCTTTTAAGCTTCGCGACGGAAAACGCAGATGAAACGAACCATATACCGTTGCTTTGGGGCATAGCCCCGCTTCATCTTCTCTCGCGCAGCCAACTGAATGATGCGATTTGGGTGCTGGAAGATGGGGAGAGCTCATGGCTTCTTCTGATGCAACACAACGAGCAGTCCTTGCCGGACTTTCGTGCGGGATCGGCCTTGCCGCTCCCGTGGTTATGTATGCCGCGACGCTACCGTTTTCGTCTGTGAACGAGACGGTCGTGGCGGGTGCGGTTCCCTTCGCCGTGGGCGCGGTGGCGGGCGTGGGTATCTATGCCGCCTCGCTGGGTATCTCCGAGTATCGTGCGCAGCGTGAAGAGCGTCTGTTCCAGCCCGATGCCATGGGCGGTGCCGCCAATCTCAATCAGCATCAAAGCGAGTTCAAGACCGCCTCGATTCCAGCTCAGCAGCAGGATGCGACTCCTTACGCTGCGGCTTCTGCTTCTCAGGCTCAGGCGGAGCAGTCTACCTCGGCATTCCTTTCCGGCCTGACCGGTGCGTTCCAGCGCCGTCATGCCGATGATGGTGTCCCTACCATCGCTCGAGCCGCAGATGCTATGGACGAGGACGAGGCTTGGTCCATGATCGACAGTATGCTCGACGACGATTCGCCGGTGAGCTGCGACCCTGCACACTCGCGCGACGTCTATCAAGTCGCCATCGACGAGCTCACCAACGGCGGGCAGACCGGCTCCTTCAATCGCGACGACATCGCCGCCGCGGCACGCGCCGTGTCTGGCTCCCAGGCCGCCCCTGCGGGCAGCACGGCGGCTTTCGTGGCACTCGTCGCCAACGCGGCAGCCAATGACGCCTACAGCGCTACTTCGGCGGACGTGGACGCTTCTGCCGACAATTCGTACGTTGATGAAGCCATGGCCGCGGACGAGGAGGCCGTTGCCGCCCGCCGTGCCGCCGAAAGCTCGCTTTGGGGCGCTCCTGCCCAGCAGCAGGCGGCCGAGGCAGCGCCGTACAATGCAAACCTCGCCAGCATGCCTATCATCTCCGGTGCCGCGGACATCGATCTCGATGACCTCGATGAGCCTGCAGCCATTACCGCATCGATTGATGCCCAAGATCGCATCGACACTGGCGACCTTCCGGACGCCTCGCTCGAGGTTGATGTCCCCATGGCGGATTACACGGGCCACGAGGACATGTGGGCCGCCGCCACCGCGATTCTGGATGAGGTTGACGAGTCCGCTCCTGTTGTAGCGCCCGCTCCCGTCGCTGCCCCTCAGCCTGCTGCCCCCGCCTATGTCGGCCGCCACAGCGCTGTGTTCCCCGAGGATACCGCCCGTATCTCGCGCGAGAGCATCGAGCGGGCCGAGGCTATTGCCGCCGGCATTATGGAAAATCGTCGTCACGAGCGCGTCAATCAGATCCTCGAGGAAGAGATCGAGCGCCTGCAGTCCTCTACCGCCAAGCGTACGGGCCGTGCCTATCTGAGCGTTATCGAGGGCGGTACCGCCAGCTTTGCGCCGCTTCGCGCGGAGGCATAACTTCTGCATGGTTAAGATCAATCGAAAATGGGCGGTCGTGACCTGCCTGATGGCGCTCTTGATCTGGGGCAATTCGCTGGTTCCCGGCTCGGGGTCGGGTTCGCTGAGCCTAACGGTCATGGAGGCTATTCGCTGTTTCTTGCACGGCGTGGGACTTCCATATGCATGGGTGACCAACTTTGTTGTTCGCAAGTGCGCGCATTTTTCCGAGTATATGGTGCTCGGCATCCTGGCAACGCACGCCTTTGATTTTGAGGGCCGGCGCACCTTTGACGTGCTGCTGCCCACGGCGGTGTTCCTGCTGCTGATTCCTTCGATTGACGAGACGATTCAGCTCTTTGTGCCGGGACGCGCCGGCATGATCACCGATGTGATGATCGACTGCTGTGGAGCGGCAACGGGCGTTGTGCTCCGATATCTCTTACGGTCGCTGATGTGCGCCAAAAAGGCCGCCTAGGACGTATTGTTTGGTCCTAGGCGGCCTTTTTTATTTGAGGGCTTATATGAGGCGTGGTGGCGTCGTTTCGTAGGTCGGATTTGCCGGGCGCGCCACGCCCTGTGGGTTCATCTGCTACTGAAGCGCCTGTGCGCCCAGGGCCAGGCAGCCCATAACGCCCTGCTTGCCCTCGAGGCTGTTGTTGACGATGTAGTTATTGATGTCGTTGACCTCGGTCGTGACGATATAGCCGTTGAGCATCTCGGCACACTTTTTGCGTGCGAGCGGCACGATGGGAGTGTGGTCGGCCACGCCGCCGCCGATGATGATCTTTTGCGGCGCGTAGCACAGCGTGTAGGTCATGAGTGCCTGTGCCAGATAGCCGGCGAGCAGGTCCATGGCTTCCGGGTCATCAGCCATGTCTCCGGCGCTCTTGCCATCCCAGCGCTTTCTAACGCCGGGGCCGGCGATGAGGCCCTCGAGGCAGTTGTCGTGGAAGGGGCAGCCGCTGTGCTCGCCAATGGTGTCGCGCGGGTCGCGAGTGACCAGGATGTGGCCGGCCTCGGGATGCATTTAGTGCCGGGCCGTCCTTACCCGCGCGGTTTGATTTTATCACGCAGGAACTTGAGGTTCTCCAGTGCTGCGTTGAGCGTCTCGTCTCGCTTGGCAAAGTGGAAGCGGATGAGGTGGTTGACGGGCTCGCGGAAGAAGCTGGAGCCCGGAACGGCGCCCACGCCCACCTTGGAGGCCAGATCCTCGCAGAAGTTGAGGTCGCTGTCATAGCCAAACTCAGAGATGTCCATCATCACGTAGTAGGCGCCCTGCGGCACGTTGTGCGTGAGGCCGATGCTGTCGAGTCCCTGACAGAATAGGTCGCGCTTGGCGGTGTAGAGGTCGAGGACCTCCGGGTAATAGCTGTCGTCGAAGTTGAGGGCGGTGACGACGGCTTCCTGCAGGGGAGCGGCGGCGCCTACGGTGAGGAAGTCGTGGACCTTCTTGATGCGCTCGGTGATCTGGGCTGGGGCAATGGTGTAGCCCAGACGCCAGCCGGTGATGGAGTACGTCTTAGACAGTGAGCTGCAGCTGATGGTGCGCTCAAACATGCCGGGCAGCGCGGCCATGTACACGTGCTCGCGGGGCGCGTAGACGATGTGTTCGTAGACTTCGTCGGTGATGCAGTAGGCGTCGTACTTTTTGCAGAGGTCGGCGATAAAGGTGAGCTCCTCGCGGGTAAAGACCTTGCCGCAGGGGTTGGACGGGTTGCACAGGACGATCGCCTTGGGATCGTTGTCGCGGAAGGCTGCCTCGAGCGTCTCGCGGTCAAAGTCGAATGTGGGCGGGTTGAGCGGCACGTAGATGGGCTCGGCGCCCGAAAGGATCGTGTCGGCGCCGTAGTTTTCGTAGAACGGCGAGAAAATGACGACCTTGTCGCCGGGGTTCGTGACCGTCATCATGGCGGCCATCATGGCCTCGGTGGAGCCGCAAGTGACTACGATATTCTCGTTGGGGTTGATCGGCATGCCCATAAAGTGCTCCTGCTTAGCGGCGAGCGCCTCGCGCATGGCCTGGGAGCCCCAAGTGATGGAGTACTGGTGATAGAGCGGCTTGGGGTCGGTCGCGATGGCGCTGAGGCTCTCGAGCAGCTGCGCCGGAGGATCGAAGTCGGGGAAGCCCTGCGACAGGTTGACGGCGCCATACTTATTGGAGATGCGTGTCATGCGGCGGATGACCGAATCGGTAAACGTTGCCGTACGGTTGGAGAGTTCTTTCATGCCGGTCCTTTCGAGCATTTGCAGTGGGGCAAGTTTACTCCTATGAAACTGGTGGGAATTGCTCGAAACGCGCTTGAAAAACTCTTTTCAAAATTCTTGAAAATTGGGGCTTGCATCGCGTGGCGTTCCTTGCAATAATAGTCGAGCGCGAAGCGCACAGGACACGGTGGGTGTAGCTCAGTTGGCTAGAGCGACGGGTTGTGGTCCCGTAGGTCGAGGGTTCGAGTCCCTTTACCCACCCCAGTTCTTGCTTCGTGTTGATATCGGGTCGTTAGCTCAGTTGGTAGAGCAGGGGACTCTTAATCCCAAGGTCCAGGGTTCGACCCCCTGACGGCCCACCCAAAGATGATTAAGACGGTCAACGAAGGTTGGCCGTCTTTTTTTGTTGACCTTTCATGGGGTCGAACCCGTCGGGGCGCGGAGCTGAGGAAATGCGTGAGCATTTACCAGCGCAGCGCGCAAGGCGCGAAGCGCCGCAGCGGCCGCCTGCAAAGCAGGCTGACCCCCTGACGGCCCACCAAAGCAAGTTAAGACGGTCAACGAAAGTTGGCCGTCTTTTTTGTTGACCTCGCTTGGGGTCGAACCCGAAAGGGCACAGCCGCTTTCACAGATCGAGTCTACCCTGGGGATCAGTAAAACCGGCGCGTCTGCACGGCGAAGTACACCTGTGCGAGCGCGATTTCTTGCTTGTTTGAATCTCCGTTCTGGGCGATTAAATAGCATGCATAGCGCGTAAGTTTGTAGTCTTTAACCGCGCGAGCGGCGACACCGGCAGTTACCATTTTCGTGGTGTCACGAAAATGGGAATCAACTGGAGTTTTGTTTGTTTCGCACGAGACTTTTGCCCTCTTAACAACTTCGGCAAAGTTCTCCCATCGAGTGTACCCCATGGGTTCCATTAAATCGCGTGCGAGCCAATACTCAATGCCGTCTTCCACATTGGCGTAGCTATCAAGTTTGACACGCCACTTCTCGATATCTCTACTGTCCATATCTCCTCCTCGCTGGCCTATTGTCTATGCGGGCTTTGCCCGCTCTGTATTCAGAATTAGGATACGCTGCCGTGCGGACACGAATGGGCCCCGTGCCACTTCGAGTTCACGGGGCCCATAGATATCGATTAGTTGTGTTTTGCTTTAGATAGGTGTCCAGTTTAATTCGCTCGATAGTGCGATCCGAGACTTTCGGTTCGCTTGCGCATGGCTTTGACCATTTCCTGTGCTAGTTGAATCTGCGATTGCAGGCGGGCGAGGGCTGCGATTTCGCTGTCATTGGCGTGTGGCTTGCTCAGCGCCGTTGCGTCGTCTTGCAGGCTTTCAAGCTGTTGCAGGGCCTTGGATAGACCCGCTTCGGTCCTGTTGATCATGCAGTAGGTACTCATTGTGCGTTTGAGGCAGCGGGTCAGGCGCTCGGCGTCTGCTGTAGCTATGCCATGCTGGGGGAGGGCGATATCCATCGGTGCGGCCGCCTCAGGAGCGTCCAGCGCTGCTTGGGCTGCCGATGCGCCCGCAATGCGCCCGAACACGATGCCATTGGCACTCGACAAGCCGCCGATGCGGTCGGCGCCGTGCATGCCGCCTGTTGCCTCACCGCAGGCGTAGAGGCCCTCAACGCCTGCGTACGCGGTCTTGTCGATTTTGATACCGCCGTTGGCGGCGTGGGCATACATCGCCACGCGCATCTCGTCGGTCGGCGCGATGCCGTGCTCGTCTTGCAGCCAGGTGGCAAAGGTCTGCACAAACTCGGGGATGTCCTCGCGGGGGAAGTCGTAGTGGAGCGCCAGGCCCTCTGCACCTGCCTGATCTATGACGAGGTCGATGGCGCGGGAGGCCAAGCGCGAGGTGAAAGGACCATATCCAGAGCGCTGCTCAAGCAGATCGTTTAGCTTGCCGTCGGCAATATCGACCGGCTGGTCTACATGTACGTAGCGCCAGGTTTTCTCGTTGAAGACCAGGTTGCGCTTGGGCTCGATGAAGCCGGGCATCATCTGCATGAATTCTATATTAGTAAGCGATGCGCCGTGCGCCAGTGCGATGGCCTGCGAGGAGCTGAGCACATCAGCCGACGTAAGGCTGCGCTCGAACAGGCCGCCTGTGCCACCGGCTGCGATGATCGTGGCCTTGGCAGCAAAGGGCACGATTCGATTTTCGGTAAGGTCGTAGAGCACGGTTCCGGTGATTCTGCCGTTCGTGTTCTCAACAAGATCGATAAGCTCATGGCGGGGGAGCAGGCGAATGCCGAGCGACTCGATCTGGGCCATACATGCGTCCTCAAGGGGCTTGCGGGTGAGGCCGCGCCACATGCGCGTCTTGTGGTCAAAGCAGGGAATAAACTGCTTTTGCTGAGCGCTCTCAGCGCTTTGCGGACGCTGGAGCTCAACGCCCAGGTCTTGCTCGAGCCATTCAATTGCCTGGGGAATGCCGTGCACAAACGTCTGGACAAGCTCGGGGTCGGCGACGCCGCCACCAACGGTCTGAATGGTGTCGATGAAGTCTTGTTCGTCGTCTTCGTTAACGGGTCCGATAAGCCCCAGGCCCCAGGTTCCGGGGAAGAAGCTCGATCCACTCATGGTCTTGCCGGCGCTTGCCACAGTGACGGCTGCACCCGTGCGTGCCGCTTCGATAGCGGCGCAAAGTCCCGCAATGCCAGATCCAATTACCAGTACATCAGTCGATTCCATCGGATTCCTTTCTCGTCCGGCGCATTGTCGCACGGGTGATCGGCAATGGGGCCGCAAAGACTCGGCAAATCGGTAAAGGGCACATATGGCAGGTGGGCGTCATGGGCGTTCTGATGCTCCATTTCATCACATCTCGTATATCGCCCCAACTGATATATTGGCGTTAGCCACCCTGCAGCAGCGCAAACAAAAAGAGCCGCTACCTCGAAAGGTAGCGGCTCCAAAGCTCAACTATATGAGCATCGCGCGGGCGCGATTAGGCCTTGAGGGCCTCCTCGACGGCGACAGCGCAGGCGACGGTGGCACCGACCATGGGGTTGTTGCCCATGCCGATGAGACCCATCATGTCGACGTGCGCAGGCACGGAGGAAGAACCGGCGAACTGGGCGTCGGAGTGCATGCGACCCATGGTGTCGGTCATGCCGTAAGAGGCAGGGCCGGCGCCCATGTTGTCCGGGTGCAGGGTACGGCCAGTGCCGCCACCAGAAGCGACGGAGAAGTACTTCTTGCCAGCCTCGAGGCGCTCCTTCTTGTAGGTGCCAGCGACGGGGTGCTGGAAGCGCGTGGGGTTGGTGGAGTTACCGGTGATCGAGATGTCGACGTTCTCGTGCCACATGATGGCAACGCCCTCGCGGACGTCGTCGGAGCCGTAGCAGTTAACGGCAGCGCGGGGACCATCGGAGTAGGGGATGGTCTCGACGACCTTGAGCTCGCCCGTGTGGTAGTCGAACTGGGTCTTCACGTAGGTGAAGCCGTTGATGCGGGCGATGATCTGAGCAGCGTCCTTGCCCAGACCGTTGAGGATGACGCGCAGCGGCTTCTTGCGAGCCTTGTTGGCGTTCAGAGCCAGGCCGATAGCACCCTCAGCGGCAGCGAAGGACTCGTGGCCAGCCAGGAAGGCGAAGCACTCGGTGTCGTCGGAGAGCAGCATAGCGCCCAGGTTGCCGTGGCCCAGACCGACCTTGCGGTCCTCGGCGACGGAGCCGGGAACGGTGAAGGCCTGGATGCCCTCGCCGATGATGGCGGCAGCCTCAGAAGCGGTCTTGGCGCCACGCTTGACAGCGAGAGCGCAACCGAGGGTGTAGGCCCACTCGGCGTTCTGGAAGGCGATGGACTGGGTGTTGTTGACGATCTCACGCGGGTTGAAGCCCTTGTCGGTG
This sequence comes from Coriobacteriaceae bacterium, assembly GCA_905194545.1. GTDB lineage: Bacteria > Actinomycetota > Coriobacteriia > Coriobacteriales > Coriobacteriaceae > Collinsella. Next base: position 47,490 of record CAJJSS010000012.1, read on the forward strand.
CAGATCTGCAGAGCTTCCTCGAGGGAGGCGATGCCGTTGTCGGCGAGGCACTTGTTGATCTTGTCAGCGCGGCGCTCGTAACCTTCGAACGTAACAGTCATAGTTATTTCCCTCCCTTTCTACTCGTGAACCGGGAACACGCTGGCGACGGAGTGAGTCTCCTCGTCGGTGCGCGGGTCGATGTACTTGGCAGCGTTCTCCCACTGACCATAGTGGCCCATAGCGCCAGCGATGGCCTCCTCGGGGGTCTTGCCGGCCTTGACGGCGTCGGTGAACTTGCCGAGGTTCAGGAACTCGAATGCGATGATCTCGTTCTTGTCGTTGAGAGCCATGCGGGTGACGTAGCCCTGAGCGAGCTCAAGGTAACGAGCGCCCTTGGCCTTGGTGCCGAACATGGTGCCGACCTGAGAGCGAAGGCCCTTGCCGAGGTCGTCGAGGGAGGCGCCCACGGGCAGGCCGCCCTCGGAGAACGCGGTCTGGCTGCGGCCGTAAACGATCTGCAGGAAGATCTCGCGCATAGCAACGTTGATGGCGTCGCAGACGAGGTCGGTGTTGAGGGCCTCGAGGATGGTCTTACCGGGAAGGATCTCGGAAGCCATGGCAGCAGAGTGGGTCATGCCCGAGCAGCCGATGGTCTCAACGAGGGCCTCCTCGATGATGCCGTCCTTGACGTTCAGCGTGAGCTTGCAGGCGCCCTGCTGAGGTGCGCACCAACCCACACCGTGCGTAAGACCGGAGATGTCGGAAATCTCCTTAGCCTGGACCCACTTGCCCTCCTCGGGGATGGGTGCGGGGCCGTGGTATGCACCCTTGGCAACGGGGCACATGTTCTCCACTTCCTGTGAGTACTGCATGCCTCTCCTCTCTATCGTGTTGGCGTCCCGTCTGGGGGTCGTGGCTGGCGATTGCCGGGCGACCCTTCGAAAGGGACATGACATGCAGCCCCTATAATACCGCGAAATGCACGGAATATTCGGCGAACGGCTCAGTTTTCGTAGCGAGAAGTCCGGAAGTTTTAATTGAAACGGTTTAACTATATGTTCTGTGGTCGCGAATTTCCGTAGAGGGGGTTCGTCTTGGGCAAGCTTTTGGTCAGCTCTTGTATGCGTTGCGGGGTCTGACCTGTTGCAACGGTGCCGTTCGCCGCCCGTTTACTGCCTTTGGCCGCGCGAGTGTATTGTTTTGCGTGAATGTTTTGATGGCACGCTTCAATCGTGCTGTATTGGATGGCAATCAGATCCCGGCGAAGGGAGCGCCATGCAGCGCGTTTGGAGAACGGTTACCGGCTTTTACCATGTCTGTGCCCGCGGTGTGGGCAAGCAGCTCATCTTTGAGGGCGATGAAGACCGGTGGGAGTTTTTGGAGCTGATGCGTGATTGCTGCCGCGAGGCGGGCGTGACGGTTGTAGCCTGGTGCCTTATGGGCAATCACGTGCATTTGGTGCTTGCAGATTACGAGGACGCGATGAGCGCGGCGATGCACCGGCTGCTTTTGACGTACGCGCGGCGGTTCAATAAACGCACGGGGCGCACGGGCCATCTGTTCCAGAACCGTTTTGACCGGCGCTCGCTCGATACCGACCGTTATCTGATGGCTGCCATTCGCTATGTTCACGCTAATCCGCAGGAGGCGGGTATCGCCCTGATCGAGCGTTATCCCTGGAGCAGCTTTGCCGAGTATCTTCGAGCGTATGACAACGATATGACGAGGGGATTTTCGGATCCTTCTTGTGTGCTTGAGCTCTTTGAGTCTGCCAAGGGGTTTCTGGATTATTCTCTGTCGATGCCCGATGGTTCCGATCCGGTGATTCACGATATGGATGAGACGGAGTGGGAGCGGCGTGCGTTTGCCGACAAGATGGCGAAGCGCCTGGGTGTGCCGCTCAACGAACTCAAGACCGTAGCGCCCTCGCGGCGAGACGGAATCATTTTCGCTCTGCACGATGGCGGCTACACGGTGCGCGAGATCGAACGGTATACGGGAATCAGCAAGAGTACCGTCTCTCGTATCGTGCGTGCTTATGCGCAGGTAAAGGCTCAGGCTGAGGGCTCGGAATAGAAAATGGCCGAACCACTCTTGTCAAGCGATTCGGCCAATAAAATTCTTAAGATTTGGGACAAATACTACTGATTATTTTGTCCCGTGAGCATGCCGTCGAGGGTGCGCCAGGCGAGTTCGGCGCACTTGACGCGGGCGGGCATGTGCGAGATGTCCTGGAGCTGGGCGGCTTCGTCCAGGTCTTCCAGGTCCTCATCGGAGAGCTGCTCGCCGCGAATCATGGCGAGGAATAGCCCTGCCAGTCGGCGTGCTTCCTCGACCGTCTCGCCGGTAATGAGGTCGGCCATGATGTCGGCGCTGGCCTGGCTGATGGCGCAGCCGTGGCCGGTAAAGGAGGCCTCCTCGATCACGTTGTTCTCGACGCGCAGCTGCAAGGTGAGCTCGTCGCCGCAGCTGGGGTTGATGCCGTCGTGCTCGTGCGTGGGGGCATCCATCTCGTACTTATAGTCGGGGTGTGAGTTGTGCTCCATGAACGTGGTGGAGGTGTAAAGGTTACCCATTGAACGTACTCCAAACGTGATGCAGACCGGCGATGAACTTGTCGATGTCGGCCTTGTCGTTGTAGAAGGCTACGCTGGCGCGGCAGCAGGCGAGGTTCTCGACGCCCAGCCAGGTGAGCAGTGGCTGTGCACAGTGGTGACCGGCGCGGATGCAGACGCCGTCCATGTCCATGATGCTCGCGACATCGTGCGGGTGGATGCCCTTGACATTAAAGCTCACGACGCCGTGATGGTTGTCCCAGTAGATGGAGCCGATGATCTGGACAAAGTCGAGCTGCATGAGCTCGCCCATCAGGTAGTGGACGAGTGCCTGCTCGCGTGCCTGGATGTTTTCATAGCCAACCGTGTTGACGAGGTAGTCGAGGGCGGCGCCTGTGGCGAAGATGCCGGCGGCGTTCTGCGTGCCGGCCTCGAACTTCTCGGGGACGGGCGCCCAGACGGCGTCCTGCTCGGTGACCGAATCGATCATTTCGCCACCGGTAAGCATGGGCGGCATGGCGTTGAGCAGGTCCATCTTGCTCCACAGCACGCCGATACCCATGGGGCCCATGGCCTTGTGCGCGCTAAAGGCAAAGAAGTCGGCGCCCAGATCGGCCACGTCGACCGGCATGTGCGGCAGCGACTGCGCGCCGTCGACGACCAGATAGCCGCCATACTTGTGCACGAGCTTGCCGAGGTTCTTGACCGGGTTCTCGACGCCTAGCACGTTGGAGACCTGACCCACGGCCAGAATCTTGGTCTTGGGGCCAACCTTGGCCAGAACCTCCTCGGTTGTGAGCTGGCCGGTCTTGGTGGGGTAGAGGTAGACGAGTTTGGCGCCGGTCTCGCGGCAGACCTGCTGCCACGGGATCAGGTTGGAATGGTGCTCCATGATGGTGATGACGACCTCGTCGCCGGGCTCGAGCACCGTGGGTGCAAAGCTCTTGGCGACCAGGTTGAGCGACTCGCTCGTGTTGCGGGTGAAGACGACTTCGTTGGCCTGGGCAGCGCCGATGAGGTCGGCGATCTGCTGGCGGACCTTGGCGATGGCGTCGGTGGCCTCGACAGACAGCGAGTACAGGCCACGCAGGGGGTTGGCGTTCATGCGCTGGTAGAAGTCGCGCTCGGCGTCGAGCACGCAGGCGGGGCGCTGTGCGGTGGCAGCGCTATCGAGGAAGGCGATCTCGGGATGCTGCTGGAACAGCGGGAACTGCGCCTTGTAAGGGTTGGTCTCGATGTCGACGGTGGGCCAGCCGCGCGAAGCCTCGTCGCTGGCGTCGAGCTCCATGGGCTCGGGGGCGGTGCAGGTATCGCATTTAACGTGCTCGGTATCGATCATGCGAGCTCCTCTTCAAAGTTATCGATCAGGTTGTTGCCCAGGCGGACGACGGCGGCGCGGGTGTGCTCATCGGTGGCGGAAAGCGCGGCGTCCTCCAGCTTGGCGCGGATGAACAGGTCCTCGGCGGCGTTTTGGTCGAGGCCGCGGCAGGCGAGGTAGAACAGCTGCTCGTCGCGGACGTGACCGATCGTGGCGCCGTGGTTGCCGGCGACGTCATCCTCGTCGCAGAGGATGACGGGGACGGTCTTGTTGTCGACGCCCTTGTTGGCCAGCAACACGGTTTCGCGTTCGGTGCCGGTTGCGCCCTTGCAGCCGTGCACGAGGTCGATGGTGCCGCGGTAGACCTTCTTGGACGTGCCGGTCAGCACGCCGTTGGCGTCGATCTCGCACTCGGTCTTGCGGCCGCGATGGCGCAGCTCGTAGTTAAAGTCGCGCACCTGTTCGCGGGCACCCAGGTAATCGGTGTCGATCGTCACCTTGGCGGTGTCGCCCAGCAGGTCGCCGGCAAGGCCGGTGGCGCTGGCACCGGCACCCAGGACGGTGTGCTGCACGTTGACGCGTGCGCCCTCGTCCAGGAACAGGCCGGTGTCGTCGAGTGCGATCCAGCTGTCGTCGAGCGTCTGCGTGCAGGTCACGTTGACGGTGGCGTACTCGTGGGCGCACACGCGCAGCGCAGAACCCACGACGCCCTCGCCGGCAACGGGGGAGTCCAGGGCGATCTGCAGGTCGAGCGTCGACTGCGGATGGGCGACGACGTCGATGGTGGCAATCGCAGCCGCTGCGTCGACGCCACTCACGCGCACGGTAACCGTGGCGTGCTGGTATGCGGGCACATCGATGACGATGCGCTTGGTGGTGTGGTCGGCCAGGTAGGTGTAGGCGGCTTCGCCCATGCCGGTCTCGAAGGCCTCGGCAGGGGAGAGCTCTTCCTCGAGCTTGATGGCGCCGGCCTGGTAGACAGAGGTGGCGGGCACGTCGAGCTCGGTCTCGGGCGTGATGCGGGCGCGGTCGGCGGCGTCGCCGGGGGCAGCGGCGCGGCGCTCGGGGAAGCGCTCGACCATGGCTTCCATGGCGGCGTCAAAGGCGTCGGCGGCACCGGAGAACTGCTCGTCCAAGCCCTCGACCTCAACGGCCCCGGCGGGAGCGGTGACAAGCTCGTCGGAAAGCTCGAGCTTGGTCTGGTTCATCTTGAGCCAGCCCCAAGTGGCAGCAGGCATCGCATTAACCTGCTCGAGCGTGGTAGCAGCGGTGTTGGTTTCCTGTTTCATTATCCGATCGCTCCTTCCATCTCGAGCTTGATCAGGTTGTTCATCTCGACGGCGTACTCCAGCGGCAGCTCTTTGGAGACCGGGTTGGCAAAGCCGTTGACGATCATGGTGCGGGCCTCTTCCTCCGAGATGCCGCGGCTCATCAGGTAGAACACCTTGTCGTCGCCGATGCGGCCGATGGTGGCCTCGTGGCCGATATCGACGTTCTTGGCGCGGATGTCCATGGCGGGGATGGTATCGGAGCGGCTCTGGTCGTCGAGCATGAGCGACTGGCAGCTCACGGTTGCCTTGGAGCCCTCGGCCTTGGGAGTGGCCACGATTGAGCTGCGGAAGGTCTGGATGCCGCCGCTCTTGGAGATGCCCTTGGTCTCGACGGTCGCCGAGGTCTCGGGCGCGTTGAGCACGACCTTGCAGCCGGTGTCGAGGTTCTGCCCGGCGCCGGCGAAGGTGATGCCGGTAAAGCTCGAGCGGGCGCGGCGGCCGTTGAGCACGCTCATGGGATAGAGGTAACCTACGTGGCTGCCGAAGGAGCCGCTGATCCATTCGATGTCGCCGTCCTCGTCCACGCGCGCACGCTTGGTGTTGAGGTTGTACATATTCTTGGACCAGTTCTCGATGGTCGAGTAGCGCAGGTGCGCACGCTTGCCCACAAAGAGCTCCACGGCGCCAGCGTGGAGGTTGGCCACGTTGTACTTGGGCGCGGAGCAACCCTCAATGAAGTGCAGGTCGGCATCGTCCTCGACGATGATGAGCGTGTGCTCAAACTGGCCGGCACCCTTGGCGTTGAGGCGGAAGTAGCTCTGCAGCGGGAAGTCGAGCTTGGTGCCCTTGGGCACGTAGACAAACGAGCCGCCCGACCATACGGCGCCGTGCAGGGCCGCAAACTTGTGGTCGGTGGGCGGGATGAGCGTCATGAACTTCTCGTGGATGAGCGGCTCCCACTGCGGATCGTGCAGGGCCTCCTCGATGCCGGAGTAGACGATACCCATCTTGGACGCGGTGTCCTGCATGTTGTGGTAGACCAGCTCGGAGTCGTACTGTGCGCCGACGCCCGCCAGATAGCTGCGCTCGGCCTCGGGGATGCCCAAGCGCTCAAAGGTGTTCTTGATGTCGTCGGGCACCGACTCCCAGTCGTGCTTTTGGTCGGTGTTGGGCTTGACGTAGGTGACGATGTTGTCCATGTCCAGGCCCTCGATGGAGGGGCCCCACGTCGGGTCGGGAAAACGGTTGAAGATCTCGAGGGACTTTAAGCGCAGGTCGAGCATCCACTGCGGCTCGTCCTTTTTGGCGCTGATCTCGCGCACGATGTCGGGCGTGATGCCGGCGTCGAGGCGCTCGAATCCCTCCTCGCCATAGGTGAAGTCGTAGAGGCTGCGGTCGATGTCCGCGACCTCGGTGCGGTTCTTGGTCATTGCGTCGCCCCTTTACGCCTGCTGCCCGGCAGCGGCGGCCTCGGCCTGGGCGCGCTGCTCGGCGGCCTCGCGCTCGAAGGTCTCAAAGCCGTTCTTGTCGATCCAGGGGATGAGCGAGGCGTCGTCCTCGCGCACGATGTGGCCCTTGACCATAACGTGGACACGGTCTACATCCAAGTGCTCCAGGATGCGCGTATTATGCGTGATGATGAGCATGGAACCGTCGCAGCTCTTGCGGTAGGCGTCCATGCCGTGGCTGACGGTGGAAAGCGCGTCGACGTCCAGGCCCGAGTCGGTCTCGTCGAGGATGGCGAGCTTGGGCTGCAGCAACAGGAGCTGGAGCATCTCGACCTTCTTCTTCTCGCCGCCCGAGAAGCCTACGCCCAGCTCGCGGTTGAGGTAGGCGGTATCCATGTTGAGCTCGGCCGCGAGCTCCTTGACGCGACGGCGGAACTCCTTGCCCTTCATCTCCAGGCCGGGGCGGCCGGCAATGCTGGCGCGCAGGAAGCTCGACAGCGGCACGCCAGGGATCTCGACCGGGGCCTGGAAGCTCAGGAACAGGCCGGCGCGCGAACGCTTGTCGGTGCTGAGCTCGGTGATGTCCTGGCCGTCAAAGACGATGTGGCCGTCGTTGACCGTGTAGACGGGGTCGCCCATGACCAGGTGGCCGAGGGTGGACTTGCCGGCGCCGTTGGGGCCCATCAGCACGTGGGTCTCGCCGGCGGCGACGTTGAGGTTGACGTTGTGGAGGATGGTCTTCTCGTCCACGGAGGCGGTCAGACCTTCGATGGAAAGCAGCGGATTTGCGCTCATGCTGTCCCTCTCTGTATATGGTGTACTCATAGGTGTACTAAACCCTAGGAATCTTCTCGGAATAAAGTTACTATGGGTTCGGCGTTAGTCAAGGGAAAACCCGACTAATCCACTCGACTTTTCAAATTCTGGGACAAAATAACCTGTTGTGTTTGTCCCACTTACTTAAGATTTGGGACAAACAAACCTGGTTATGTTGTCCCAGATGCGATGGGAGGGTAGGTATGCTCATTTCTTCTAAGGGCCGCTATGCCCTCCGGTTAATGATCTATATCGCGGCGCTGGGTGACGCCGAGGGCAAGATTGCTTTGCGCGAGGTTGCCGACCGCGAGCATATCTCGCAAAAGTATTTGGAGCAGCTGGTTCGTCCGCTTATGAAGGCGGGCCTGCTTAAGAGCGTGCGCGGCAAAGGCGGTGGCTACTTGATGGCCAAGGACCCCGCCGAGGTGCGTGCTGGCGACATCCTGCGCGCTGTCGAGGGCAGCACGGCGCCCGTGGCGTGCGACGGCATCGACAACAGCTGCACCCGCAGCGATTTGTGCTCGACCGTCAAGTTCTGGCGCGGTCTGGACGACGTGATCGAAAAGTACGTCGACGGCGTAACACTGGCCGACCTTGCTGCCGTCCCCGAGATTAACTTTGACATCAAGCTGTAGGTTTAGCGCAATTCCTTAAGATTTCGCGGAGGGTTGTTGCCGTTTACCGAGGGGTTGTTGTGCAACAACGGGTGAGCTGCAATACTTAATTCTATCTTTGCAAACTGCACTTTAACTACACCAATGCAGGGAGGATCTTATGCAGCGCAAGCATTCTGCTATTGTCGCGGGCCTGACGCTGGCGCTTTCGTTTGGCGCCGTTTCCGTGCCGGCACCCGCCGCTGCCGAGGAGCCCACGCCGGGCGTTGCCTCGGATGCGACCGATATCGATAAGGGTCTCTATACCCAGCAGTCCTTCTCGGGCGTGCTGAGGTCGGTCCAGGGCGTTTCGTTTGTTAACGTGACCCCCGAGATGAAGTACTTTACCAAGTACGAGAGCCATGGCAACTATAACCAGGGCTTTTCGTATGGCGACGGCTATAACGCGCTGGGTTATTACCAGTTCGACCGTCGATGGTCGCTCATTCCGTTTATGAAGCAGGCCTACAACTACAACCCCGAAAAATACAGCATGCTCAAGGATGCGATTGATCGCGGCAGCGAGATTTCCAACACGAGCAATGCCATGTACGAGAACGGCCAGCTCACCGAGTTGGGCCGTATTGCGCAGGAGGCTTTCCAAGGTGCTTATAACACCGACCCTGTTGAGTTCTCGGCTCTGCAGGATGCGTATGCGTACAACTCGTACTATGCGGTGACCGAGGCGTGGCTCAAGAGCGGCCTGGGCATTGATATTTCGGGCCGTGCCGATTGCGTTAAGGGCATGGTGTGGAGCATCACCAACATGTGCGGCACCGGTGGTTGCAGGGACTTCTTCCGTTGGGCAAACCTTTCTAACAGTATGACTGATCGCGAGTTTGTGACGGCGCTTTCCAACAGTGTGGTCAATAACGTGGCGACCAAGTATTCGAGCCAGCCCCAGTATCATGAGGGCTGGAAGAACCGCTACCGCAACGAGCTGAAGGACTGTTTGGTTTATATCGCCGAGGACGAGGCCGCTGCCGCTGCGACGCCCGTGCAGCCCGAACCTACGCCGGCGCCCTCGCCGACGCCTGATTCGAATGACGACTCGAGCGACGATGCCAACGATGACAGGATGGATGCGCCCTCGACCGGTGCTGACGGTGATGGCTCTGCTGATGGCACTACCAACAACGGCTCCACCTCGAACGGCTCCGATTCAAACGGCTCTGCTGCGGGCGATTCGTCTTCAAGCTCTGCCGGCAATACGGACAGCGACGCTTCTGGTTCGACCGGCGCTGGCACCTCTAACCCATCCACCGGCTCGATCGATTCGTCCGTTGGCACCGGCTCTAACAACGGCTCCGGCTCTGACGCAACCCCTGGTTCCGATGCTTCCAAGGATGACTCGAATAAGGCGCCGGACGTTCCCGTTGCTTCGCCGGACAAGAAGCCTTCTTTCTCCGAGCAGCTTGGTTCTACGCTGGGCTCTTCGCTGATGGCTGGCGTCAATAACGGCTCGACCCAGAACAAGGGCAACTCTGATCAGGTTTCCACGGAAAAGATCGAAGCCGCAAAGGGCGACTCCAAGGACAAGGCTTCCGAGAAGACCGAATCCGATAAGGGTTCTAGCTCTGAGGAGAAGAGCGACAAGTCCGAACAGAAGAAGGACGAGGATAAGAAGTCTGAATCTGAGGAGAAGGACAAGAGCAAGGCCGAGGGCGAAAAGAAACAGTCCGAAGACGACGACAAGAGCGGTGCTGACAACCAGGTCCAAGAGCAAAATGACTCCAAAACGGTGACCACCACGACCACGACGACTACAACTACCAAGTCCTCGGGCGGCAACATGCCCAAGACGGGCGATCTGATTGTGATGGCGAGCCTTGCCAGTGCAAGCTTGGCCACACTGGGCGCTACGTCTATCGTAAGTGGTAAGCATAAGCTCGATCAGCAGAAGAAGGCTTCTGGGGAGGACGGCTTGGAGGAGTAATCTTCCAGATCGTTTTCTATAAGAGTTTGGGACGGGGTCCGGTGCGGCGGCATCGGCCCCCCTTTTTTTGTTGTGCAACGATTTGTTATGCCCCCTCGGGGGGCTGTTGCTACCGCTGCCCGAAACGTTTGCATGTCGATATTGTTGCGCTCTACCCGCTCGCTACAATGGGCATCGTGCTGCGTTAGAAGGAGAGTTTACGGTGTCTGAACAGGTGAATTGTGGTTTTACTCATGCGTTTGGTGCACGGTTGCTCAATCATGCGGATAGCGCAGCTCTACCGGTTGATGCACACGACTTTTCCGATGCAATCAATCGGTGTTTACTCGTCGATAAGACTATGTTTATTGCCGATATATTGGACAGTGAAGCACCTGTTGCGCTTTGCTGTCGGCCCAAGGGTTTTGGCAAGAGCATGAATTTATCGATGCTCAAGTGCTATTTGGAACGACCTGATCGCCGGCTGCCGGATCGAAGCCTGTTCGCTGGTACCCAGATTTGGCAGGCGGGCGGCGGTCGCTATCGTGATGAGTACGCGAGTTATCCGGTCATCATGCTCGACTTTACAGCTGCCGCTTCGAGGCATGGCGCTGGTGCTGCGGCAGCAATTCGCGGGGCTGTCGTGCGCGAGTGCGCCCGATTACTGCCGCTGCTTGCCGCGCCTGATCTGTCAAGACGTGAGGTTCGTCTTATCGAGAGGGCGGCGCGTGGGGTGGCCAGCGATAAGGAGATCGATGCGGCGCTTGGCGTGCTTATTAAACTGCTCCAGGCGGCTTTCGATGAGCAGGTTGTTCTTCTGATAGACGACTACGACGCGGTATGTCCAAAGCGTTTGGACGCTAAGGACGACGGTAGCGTGGATTCCCTAGAGTCGCTCAGCCGAATGTTGTTCGACACCATTGCCGATGCCGGCGACTCGTTGCGATTGACGTGTCTGATGTGCGAACGCCCCGGTCATGCCGAGTTTGCGTTGTCCCAACGTGGGGTTTCCTATCGGTCGGCGACAGCGTTGTCGAGTTGGTGTGATCGATGGTTCGGTTTTTCGGACGACGAAGTCCAAGTGCTGTTGGATTGCATCGGTCGCAACGGCTGTCTGGATGACGCGCGTGAGTGGCTCGAGGGCTATCTGCTTGGTGGTTTTTATTGCTCGAGCCCGGAGCGCGTGGTGGACTACGCACATCGCGGTTGCGTCGCGCCCGTTCGGGCAGATCTGTATGGTTACGCCGACCGTCTGAGCGCATGCGTCGGCGACTGGAATCTCATGCGCCTGTCCGCATTGTTCGATTTACTTGAGGCGCATGGGTTTATTGAGGTGCCAGTGCATGTGCATGCCGAGGAGGCCGATGCCGCCAAGCCCGAAGATATCTGGACAGCGCTGTATCTGTCTGGATTTCTTACGACGGACATGACGGGGCATTCGGAAAACGGCGCGTGCCTTCGTTCCCTGCGTCTGCCTAACAACGAAGTGCGTCAGGCGCTCCGTCTTGTAATTCTGGAATGGTTTGAGTGCGCCGTTGAGGACGTTGGAGTTATCGACTCGTTCCATGACGGGCTGTGTCGAGGAGACGAGGACGCTGTAAAGCAAGCTTTGAGCTGTGCTATCGGCGATCTGGGCATCGATGTGGGCCAATCAGATATGCCGACAGCCTATCATCTGGTGCTTCAGGGGCTCTGCTTTGGACTGCCTGGCTATTGCAATCCCAGCTCCAAGCGAAGTGGCGTCTCGGATCGCTGGGATATCCAGGTGATTCCCACCGGTCGGGTGTTTGACGTGGCTGACACGTTCGGCATGCTCGATGAGCGACCGCTCATTACGATCAACATGATGTACGACCCTGGCGTCGATGCCCTGGGCCTGGAACTGTTGGCGGTTCAGGCGCTGCTCGAAATCGAGCGCGACGGCATCGATGATATCCGCGTGCCGCGCCCCGCCGTCGGGCGCATGCGTTGGGGCTTTGGTTTTGACGGTCAGCGTGTGTCCGTGGTGTGCCAACGACTGTAGCGGCGGGCGAAAGCCCTTTACTACTCCGCGTCCTTCAGGGGCGGCATGGGCTTCCAGTTAGGATCCTTAACGATCTTGCGGGCGTCCTTCATGCCGCGGCGCAGCGCCGGAATGCCGGTCTTAAAGCACTTGTCAACGGCAGCCAGACGAATGAACTCCTTGCAGAAGGTCGCGGCATTGCCCAGGCGGAACAGCATGGGGTGGTAGTCACCGTAGATCTGCATATAGCGAGCGAGGAAGCCTCGGTTGCGCATGATGTAATAGCGGTTGGTGTCGCTCGTGGAGTTGAGTTGGCGCTTACCGGCGATGTCCCAGTTGGAGACGGCGCGGGCGCGCTTGAGCACCACGTCGGCAACCACGGCGGCGGGGAAGTGCTGGCTGGCCACGTAGCCGTAGCAGGCATCGTCGCCGTAGATAAAGAAGCGTGCGTCGGGCAGGCCAATCTTGTTGACCACGCGGCGCGAGAACATGCCGCCCTCAAAGCACAGTTGGTTCATGGTGCGGTAGCCCTCGGGTCCCAAGTCCCACTTGGCGACAGGGTTGGGAATGCCGAGCGAAAGGATGAGTTGGTATTGCCAAAAGAAGGCGCCGCCGTCAAAGTCCAGGCGCGAACCCTGGATGACATCGTAGCGGTCGGTCCACTTGGCAAGACGCTCGATGCCTTCGGGGATGACGAGCACGTCGTCGTCCATCACCCAGAACCACTGGGCCCCCAGATCGTAGGCGCATTTAGTGCCAGCGGAGAAGCCGCCCGCACCGCCGCCGTTTTCGAGCTGCGGGGCGTAGATGACACGGTCGGTGCCGCCCTGCGCGTCGGGCTGCTCGGTGTCGATGCCCCACAGGCTGGCCAGGCGCTCGTTGAATGCGGTGCACATGGCCTCGGTCTCGCGCGAATTCTCGTTATCGACAATCACGATGCGCCAGGGCGTTGCCGTGAGCTCGGTCATGGAGTCGAACAGGTTGGCCAGGAGTTCCTGGCGCTTGTACGTAACGACAACGATGGCGAGCTTATCGATGGGAGCGGGAAGGGTTGAAGGCATGGGGCAATATATCCTTTCACGCGCGGCGGGCGAGCGCTGCGCGGAAGCTATCGAATACGTCCTTGGGACTGTTCTATTGTAAAGGCTCACCGCACCTTGTCGGCAAGCTTTGAATAAAACGCAGGAACCTGCCACGGGTGTAGCGGCTTTGGCGTCTGACGACAGCGTGTCTATTGCCGCTTGAGCTAGCGAGCGATAAGGCTTCTAGCTGCATCGATGATGAGAAGCGCCAGAGCAAAGACGATGCTAATGACGGTACCCGTGACGATACATATAGCTGCCGGGCTGTTTTGGCTGACCAGTATGTTTGCGAGCAGGGTGTTGAAGACGGGACGCCACAGGCTACTGGTGAGCGACTGCATCACATAGAAACCGAGCGTGGCGGTCGATAAGGTGACGATGACACCTGCATTCCGCGGATTGCCTAAGGCCCTGCGTCGGGTAGCCGCAAAGAGCAGGGAGGCTGCAGCGAGGGCAAACGAGATCAACGAGGTCGATTTGTAGGAGAGGACTGCCATCGCCGTGAGGTTGCCGGTGAAGGAGAGTGCTCCTTCCAGGATGGTGGCGAGTGCCAAAATCGCAGCGAGCGACCGCATGCCCAAGGTGCCTGCCCTGTCCGAATCCATGACATCGGTAACGTCGCGGAGCAGACCGCCGATCAAAAACGCGATTACGTACGTGGCAGCGCTCATGAGCTTCTGGAGCCAAGAAAACTCGCCGGCGCTTGTCGTACTCATGGCGGCTATATACCCGTTAACAACAAATGCGAGGATGCCAACGGCGATGACCGTCGTCGTGTAGCTCTTCTGGGAGAGTCGACTCTTAGCCAGTCCAAACCATGGCGCCATGAAGACCGTGGCGGCATAGACCCAGATAAACTCAAGGCCTAGCGTGTACCAGTAGTGCGTGCTGAGGGTAACATCGGGAATGGGGGAGACGACCGTGGACCACGAGAGCGCCACGACACAATAAAACGCAGCGGGCATAACAACCTTGCCTAGGCGCTGCGCCGTCCGTTGCATTTGCGACTTCCACGTTGCCCCACCGTCCCAAGCACGCGCGGCTGAGGCGATGAGAAAATAGCCCGAGATCATAAAGAAGACCTCGTTGGCCCAGCAGCCCAGCAGGTTAAATAAAACCGAGCACGCCGGAATGGGGGAAGGCGGCAAGCGGCGCGTATTCCGGCAAGCCGACGCAGGTCGCTTGGAAGGTCCACTGAAAGGTGTGAAACACCGCGATGCCGGCGACTGCGACCAAGCGCAAGGCCTCGATGGATATGTTGCGTGCGGCTTTGGGCTGCATGACGTCCTTTCGTATCGGTTTGCCTCTGCGAGCTCCATAGATTATATAAACGCCCGCTGGCGCGCTGACCCTTTGATACCATGAAACGACAGGTATTTCCTAAGGAGCACATTTGTCTACTAACGTCTCTGGCAGCCCTGTTCTGTCGCTGCTTATTCCCATTTACAATGTTCAGCGCTACCTGCGCGAGTGTCTCGATTCCGCCCTGGCACAGACGCTCAAGGATATTGAGATCATCTGCATTAACGACGGGTCGACCGACAACTCGCCGGCGATTATTCGCGAGTATATGGAGCGCGATAGGCGCGTCAAGATGATCGACAAGGCCAACAGCGGCTACGGCGACTCGATGAACCACGGTCTGGAGATGGCGCGTGGCAAGTACGTTGGCATCTTGGAGTCCGATGACTTTATGGCGTCCGACGCACTCGAAAAGCTTGTCTCGGCCGCCGATAGCAATAATGCCGACTTTGCGAAGGCGAACTTTGATTTCTACTGGTCTAAGCCCGAGGAACGCCGTTCGCTGCACGAGATGTTTAGACCTCAGGATTGTGGCAAGCCAGTGCATCCGAGCGATACGACGCAGTTCTTTAAGCAAAAGCCATCGATTTGGTCGGCCGTGTACCGTCGCGATTTTCTTGAGCGCAACGGCATTACGTTCCTGCCGACTCCGGGGGCATCCTTTCAGGACACGTCATTCGCCTTTAAGGTGATCGCGTGCGCCGATAAGGCTGTTTACCTGCACGATGCCGTGCTGTCGTATCGCCAGGACAACGAGAATTCCTCGGTCAATTCTTCGGCTAAGGTCTTTTGCGTCAATACCGAGTATGCCGAGATCGAGCGTTGGATTCGAGAGGATTATGCCCGTGACCACGCAAGTGATGACGTCGCGCGCATGCTCAAGTTCAATCAGCTCATTAAGTACGATTCGTATATGTGGAACTACGTGCGCTTGGCGCCTAAGTTCTATAAGGAGTTCCTGGTTCAGATGGCCAAGGAGTTCCAAGCGGCCTTGGACGCGGGGGAGTTTTCGCTTGACGACCTCAAGCCGTGGAAGCGCGCAAATCTCGCTGCCATCCTCAAAGATCCTGAGGGCTGGGTTGACGAGCATCCGAGTTTTGCGACGGATGGTGCCTTGGGGCGTGCTAAGTATTACGCCTCGGTTGGAGGCCCAGGCGTGGTTGCTGCCTTCCTCATCGAATCGCTGAGGGGGTAGGTCGACATGGGAGAGACTTTGACCCCCAAAGCGACCATTGTCGTCCCCGTTTACAACTCTGCGCGCTCCATTCAGCGATGCCTCGATTCGCTGTTGGCTCAGTCCGAACGCTCGATTCAGGTTGTCTGCGTCAACGACGGTTCGACTGATGATTCGTTGAACGTGTTGCGCCAGGTCGCGCAGGCCGACGATCGCGTACTGGTGATTGACCAGGAAAATGCGGGTGTCTCGTGTGCTCGAAATGCCGGTATCGATGCCGCCGAGGGCGAGACCGTCTTTTTTGTGGACGCCGACGATTATATCGATGCCCAGACGGTCGAGCGCGTACTGCATGCCATGGAGTCTGCAGATGCCGAGGCCGCCGTTTTTGGCGGCGTCTGTGAACCAGCCGATGCTGCCCCCAAACGCGTCCATCAACTCATGAGCCCCAAAGCCGGTACCTTCGACGCCCGTGATCCCCAACTTCTGTTCCATTCGAATGCGCAGCCCTATGCCTGCCGCGTGGCTTTTTCGCGCGAGCTGCTCAATCGCGAAGGCATTCGCTTCGCCCCCGGTTTGGCTTTGGGCGAGGACGTCGTCTTCCAATTTGCGGCTTATGCGCTTGCCCGCAAGACCGTCGTCATGCCGGACAAGTTCTACCACTACGTGATGGAGAGCGAATCGGCGACGCACGAGTTCAACAGTGCCGAGGCTCGCGCCAAAAAGCTTGACGCCCACATGAGAATGCTCGAGGAGGTCTTGGAGGGCTGGGCGGCCTACGGTCTTTTGGACCTGTGCCCCGGCGAGCTGATCACCTGGTTCCTGGACCTCATTGTGTTCGACCTGGCGCGCTTGGATGCCGATGACTTCCATCGCGTGGCGGCTCGCGTCAACATGGACCTCACGACGTTTTTGGGAACGGAGTGGGCGGATATGCCTGCTAAGGGCGCCGTTCGCCGTGTTGCCCACAAGCTCGTTGCGGCGACCTCGGGCGTTTCGATGGCAGATGCCGCGCTGTTCTATCTTTCGACTCGCGGTCTCAAAGCCTGCCTGGAG